>JAIMBE010000098.1 GCA_023511565.1 Bacillota bacterium | reverse complement strand
CATTGTGGCTGTGGTGATCGGAAGCGCGGTGCCCTCGGGCAGGTCGATCGAGCTGTTCAGCTCACTCTGGTCGTCGGGCGGAATCCAGTCGCGGCCGATCCACCGGTAGAAAACAAAGGTGGAAGCGAAGGTGATCGCGCAAATCAGTAAAATCACCGGCCGGTGTTCCAGCGACCAGTTCAAGATCCGCAGGTAGCCGGACTCCATGCGGCGGGCCAACTTCGATTCCCGCGAATGAGCCGAACCGGCTTCGTGCTGCACCCGCAGATACCGAGAGCTGAGCATGGGTGTCAGCGTAAAGCTGACCAGCAGCGAAACCAGGATGGCCATGGCCATCGTCCAGCCGAACTCGTTCACATAGCGTCGCGCATAACCGGTCATGAAGGCGATCGGCAGGAAGATAATCACGAGCGACAGGGTCGTGGCCATCACCGCCGGCCCGATCTCGCGCGTAGCGTCCACGGCCGCCTGCAGCGGGGGCACGCCCTTCTCTTCCCGGTAGCGGAAGATGTTTTCGAGCACGATGATCGCATCGTCAATCACGATGCCCACCGCCAGCGTCAGCGCGAGCAGGGTCATGTTGTTCAGCGTGAAGTCCATCGCACGCATCAGGGTAAAGGTGGCGATGATGGAAGTGGGAATCGCCAGCGCGGCAATCCACACAGCACGCCAGTTGCGAATGAACAGCCACACCACCAGGCTGGCCAAAAGGCTGCCCAGAATCAGATGCTCGAGCAGGGAGTTGACCGAGGCGCGAATAAACACGGAAGCATCGCTGATGATCCGGAGTTCGACCCCGGCGGGCAGTTCCCGGCGCAGTTCGGCGATGCGCTGCTTGACCGCGTCGGCCACGCGCACTGTGTTCATGCCCGATTGCCGGCGAATTTCGACGGACACAACGTCTTTGCCCCGCAGGGCCGACCAGCTCCGCAGGTCTTCGGCGCCATCCTCGACCTGGGCGACGTCGCGCACGCGAATGGGCGTGCCCCCGCGATTTGCCAGGATGACATCGGCGAACTGCTCGACTGAACTCACGCGTCCCAAGGTGCGCAGGCCGAGTTCTTCGGCACCGTGGATGACGCGCCCGCCGGGCAGCTCGACGTTTTCGCTGCGAATCGCGTTGCGAACGTCCAAAACGGTCAGGTTGTGTGCGGTCAGCCGTTCGGCATCCACCAGCAGACGAATCTGGCGTCCCTGGCCACCGTTCAGGCTCACTTCGCCGACGCCGTTGACGGTCTGAATCGCGCGGCGCACCTGCTTGTCGGCGATCTCAGTCAGTTCGCGGCGACTCATCGGGCCGCTGACTAGGACGGTCAGAATCGGATCCGAATCCGGATCGGCCTTGCGGATCACCGGGGGGAGCACCCCTGGGGGGAGCCGGTTCAGCGCACCCGCCACTTTTTCGCGCACATCCTGTGCAGCCCCCTCGATGTCTCGCTCGAGCACAAAGGTGCAGACGATGCGCGCGGTGCCCTCAAAGGCCCAAACGTTCATCTCTTCGAGTCCGCTGACCGAAGAGATGGCATCCTCCAGCGGCAGGACGACACTGGAGATCATCTCTTCCGGGCTGGCGCCGGGCAGCGAAACGCCGACAAACACGGTGGCCGGGTCCGCCTTGGGAAACAGGTCCACGCCGAGCTCGCGATAGCTGAAAATGCCCAGCGTAACCAGGAAGGCCACCAGCATCACCGCGAAGACGGGACGCCGAACACAAATCTCTGCCAGTTTCACTGTTCAATCCTGTCCTGGAGTCAACGAACCCGCGGCGGCAGCGCGAATCGCGGCTCCGTGTTGCAGCGCACCGTTGACCGCCTCTGCGATGCGGTCGCCGGCCGCCAGTCCCCGCACCACTTCCACCCGCCCGGCGAATCGCCCGCCCACCTGAATCTCGCGTTCTTCGACGCGATCGCCGTTGACCCGATAGACCTTGTAGACGCCGTAGCGGTAGTACGCCGCCGATTCCGGAATGGTCAACACGCGCTCTTCGAGTTGACTTGCAAGGGTCGCCTGGACGAAGAAGCCAGGTTTCAGCCGGCCCTCGGGATTGGGAATCAATGCTTCGACTTCGAAGGTGCGCGTTTCGGCCGCCACCGTCGGATTGATGCGCACCACGCGGCCGGTGAAGACCTCGCCCGGGTAGGCCTCCAAACGCAGCTCAACCGGGACGCCAACAGTCACGGCGCTGGCCCATTTTTCCGGCACGTCGAGCCGCGCACGCAGCCGGTCGGTACGGACGATCACCGCCACCGGTGTCTGCACGCGGACAAATTCGCCGAGGGCGACGCGGCGCTCCTTGACGGCCCCGGGAAACGGAGCGCGAATGGAGGTGTCGGCCAGTTTCTTTTCGGCCAGCGCGAGGGCGGCTTCGCTGGATTTCAACTGCGCCTTCAACTGTTCGACTTCCTGCAAGGCCAGCTCATGGGCGGCGCGGGCCGCCTTGAAGCGCGTGGCTGCTTCGTCGAGTTGCTGCTGGGAGATGAGCTGGTCGTGGAAGAGTTGTTGCGCGCGGTGGTAGTTCTGCTGCGCTTCGAAGAATTCGGCGGCGGCGCGCTGCACAAACGCGACCTCCTGGGGATCGCGCGGCAGCGGGTCGCTCGGGCGTAGACCCAACCGCGCACGCACCTGCTGCACGGCAGCCTGCTGGCGCTGGACTTCGTACTCCAACTCGACCGGCGAGAGCGCCACCAGCACCTGGCCCGGACGGACCGTATCGCCCACATCGGCGAGCACCTGCTCGACGCGCCCTTCGACTTCGGCACTGATCGTACTTTCTTCGAGTGCGTAGAGCGAGCCGACCGCTTCGACGGGCCGGTGCACCACGCGTTCCTCGACGCTGTGAATGCGCACTTCCAGTGGAACGCTGCCCGCGCCGGCTCCGGTCTGCGGTGAACGCCCGCAGCCAGTTGCCAGCCCCAAAAACCACACGAGCAGACTCACCCATCCAGCACTGTGCCCCTTTCTGCGGGGGCTAGTGATCACCATGGTGCACCAGAAACGACACCAGTTTGGACGCGGCGGCCGCAGCCCGCGTTTCAGATCGTACGACAGACCACGAGCGGCGGCCGCCTCAGTCTAACAAGCTTCAGGGCCCGCTGACACGGGAAGTTTCTGCAGCTGCGGGTTCGCTGGCCTTTTGCCCACCGGGCTTGCGTGCGTGCTTCTGGAACCAGTAGTGGAGATAGAGCTGGGTGCGCAGGAAGTTGGAAGGCCGCGACGTGGTGCCATGGTACTCATCGTTGAAGCGAACCATCGCCGTGGGCACCCGGCGCATCTTCAGGGCGGCATAGAACTCCTCGGTCTGCGCGATGGGCGTGCGCAGGTCGTTGACGCCAGTCATCAACATCGTCGGTGTCTTCACATTGCCCACGTACATCAAGGGCGAGCGGCGCAGGTGTTCACTCGGATCTTCCCACGGCAATTTGGCGAAGTTGCGATACCAACTGATTCCGTCGGTCGTGCCCACAAACGAGAGCCAGTTGATCACCGGGCAGTTCGATGAAGCTGCCGCGAAGCGGTCCGTGTGGCCGACAATCCAGGCGGTCAGCACTCCGCCGCCGCTGCAGCCATACACAAACAGGTTCTGCTCATCCACGATGCCCTTGGCAATCACCTGATCGACTCCGTTCATCAGGTCATCGTAGTCCTTGCCCGGATACGCATTCTTGATCGCGTTGCCGAAGGCGCTGCCGTAGCCGGACGAGCCGCGCGGGTTGGTGTAGAGCACCAGGTAGCCTTCGGCCGCGTGATGCTGCCAGGCAAAATTGAAGCCCACGTTGTACATCGCGTGCGGGCCGCCGTGAATGGTCAGGATCAGCGGATACTTCTTGCCCGGCTGAAAATCCGGCGGTTTGATCAACCAACCCTGGATGCGGAAATTGTCAGTCGAGGTGTACCAGAGTTCCTCGACCTCGCCGAGCGTGACGCCGCCCAGCACATCTTCGTTGACCCGGGTGAGCTGGCGAATCTGCGTTGGATTCGCCAGGCTGAAGCTGACCACATCGCCGGGCTGATGGAAGCTGGAGAGCGTGCCCACGGCCTGGCCGTTTCGGTTGATGTCACTGACCGAGAGCATATGAACTCCGCGGGTGACCTGGCGCACCTGTCCGGCGAGGGAGGCGAAGTACAGGTTCAGGGTGCCCTGGTCTTCAATTTCGAAATAGACACCGCTGGAATCGGGCGCCCAGCGCAAATCGCGCGGCGTGCGATCGAGCTGGGTGGTGAGCACACGGGGGTTCGAGCCATCCAGACCCATCACGTAGAGTTTCGAATCAATGTAGGTGTCATCGGTGAAATCGTATCCCGTGTATGCCACCCACTTGCCGTCCGGCGAAACTTCCGGATTGCTGTCTGGTCCTTTGCGCGTGGTGAGCTGACGGACGGCACCCGTGGCCACATTCACTGCATAGATTTCCGATTCCCGCCAAGCGTACTCCCAGTCCTCGGTGCGCAACGAGCTGAACAGAATCTCCTTCCCGTCCGGAGTGATGGAAAAGCCACCGCCGCCAAAACCGCCACCGTGATTGTACTCGCCGGCAGTGATCTGCCGGGGCGTACCCCCTTCGGCGGGCACTACAAAGATGTGCGTATAACCTTCCTCCAGAAAGCCGATCCGGTCGCGGCGGTAGACGGGGCGCTCGATGATGCGTGGCGCCGGCGTCCAGCGTGCCCCTTCCGGCGCCCGCGGCATGCGGATGTTCCAGGTCTCGCGCTTCGGCACGAGCATGGTGAACACAATGCTTTTGCCATCGGGCATCCAGGTGATGTTCGACGGAGAGTTCTCCAGCCGCGTAATTTGCGTGGTGGCGCCCTCAGCATCCATCCAGCGAACGAAGATCTGTGAGCCGCGGGGTTCCCCCTGGGCGATGTAGGCGATGCGCGTCCCATCGGGTGACCAACGCGGCGAGCTGCCGTTGACCAGGAAACGGTTCTTCGAACCGTCGGCATTCATGATCCAGATGGCTGATTCGCGCCGGTCATTTACCTTGTCAATCCAACCGCGGGTGTAGACAATCTGTGTCCCGTCCGGCGAAATTCGCGGGTCCGAGACGGTTTCCATATCCAGATACATTTCCAAGGTCAGCTTCTTGATGCCCTTTTCCTGTGCCGCCGCACCCAGCGGCAGCAGCAGAACAATCAGAAACACGCGGCACCAAAGATTGCGCATGGCTCCTCCTTTTGGAATAGACAATGGGGATCGGATTCGCGTGCGGTTCGACACTGCGTGGTCAATGGCCCCCGGGGGCGGGCGGATTGTAGCCAGTCGCGCCCGGACAGGCAAGCTTAACCTCCGGCATGGTCAGCGCACGCTCCAGCCGCTATAATCCGGCAGGATGTTGACGGTACCGAAGAAACCGGCACTGCACCGGTGGCGATTGTGTTGCGGTCTGGTGCTCGCGCTCTGCCTGGCCGCTGCTCCGGAGCAGACTGCGCCGCCAGTGGCGGACCTGGTCTTGCTCGGCGGACGCGTCTGGACGCTCGAGCCGAGCCGAACGGAGGCCACCGCAGTGGCCATCCGCGGCAACCGCATCCTGCGCGTCGGCAGCCACGGTGACGTCCAGGGCCTGATTCGCTCCGGGCATACGCAGGTGCTGAACCTGAAAGGCGCGCTGGTGCTGCCCGGCTTCATCGACAACCACGTGCATTTCGCCCAGGCCGGTCGTCTACTGCTCGGACTGAATCTGCTCGATGTGAACGAACCGAGCGAGTTCCGCAAGCGGGTCCAGGAGGCCGCACAGCGACTGCCTGCCGGTGCCTGGCTGGTGGGGGGCGACTGGGGCGCATATGCCCAATGGGCGTTGGGCTCGGCCGGTGCAGACGCGCAGCAGCGGGCTGCACCGTTTCTGCCCACCAAAGATTTGATTGACCCGGTCACCGGTGACCACCCCGCGTTGATCAGCCGTTTTGATCAGCAGCTTTTTCTCGCGAACTCGCTGGCCCTGAAGGCCGCAAAGATCACGCGCGACACACCCGACCCAGAAGGGGGAGAAATTCTCCGCGACGCGCAAGGGAATCCCAACGGACTGCTCCGGGGTACCGCCGTAGAGCTGGTACGGCGCGTGATTCCTCCCCCCTCCTACGCCCAGCGCCGCCGGGAAGCCCTTCGTGCGCTCGAAGAAGCGCGACGGTGGGGCGTTACGGGCCTGCACGACAACGTGGCCAATTTCGAACAACTCGAATTGCTGCGCGAGCTGCAGCGTTCCGGGGAACTGACCGCACGCGTCTGGGCGCGTATGTGGCTTTCCGAATGGGAAGCGGTTCGGGACTACATCCAGCGGCACAACCTGCCGGCTGTCCCCGGGGGCTGGGCCGACGGTTTGGTGCGCCTGGGCGGATTGAAGGCCTGGGTGGACGGGATCATGGGCAACTCCACGGCGTTGTTCTTTGAGCCGTACCAACATCAGCCGGGAAACCGCGGGCGGTTGCGCGAGGTGATGTTCCCCGAAGGCAACCTCTACCGACTGATGAAAGGGGCGGATGCAGCCGGCTTCACCCTCACCGTGCATGCCATCGGCGACGCGGCCAACCGCATCCTGCTCGAAACGTACGAACGCGTGCTCCGCGAAAATCCCCCGCGCCAGCGACGCCACCGCATCGTCCACGCCCAGGTGGTGCACCCGGACGATCTGCCGCGATTGGGCCGGCTGAAGCTGATTGCCGAAGTGCAGCCCTACCACTGCATCGACGACATGCGCTGGATGGAAGAACGGATCGGCGCACGCGCCCGCTGGGCGTATGCGTTTCGTTCGCTCGCGCAGCACGGCGCGGTGCTCAGCTTCGGCTCCGACTGGCCGGGTACCAACGCCTCCTACTACCCCATCAATCCGCTGCTGGGTATCTATGCGGCCGTCACCCGGCAGACGCTGAAGGGCGAACCCGCCGACGGTTGGTATCCCCAGGAACGCATCCCGCTGGAAGACGCCGTGCGCTCGTTCACTGTGAACAACGCCTGGGCCACATTCGAGGAAAACGACCGCGGCACGATCCAGCGCGGCAAGCTGGCCGATCTGGTGGTTCTCGACCGCGACATCCGTACGCGCCCACCGAAGGAATGGCTCGAAACCCAGGTGCTCTACACCATCTTCGATGGCCGCATTGTCTACCGCCACACTCGACAGTAATCGCAGGACAAGTGCAGCCCTCCACAAGGGTCAGCCCTCACCGAGGGCCTGCAGGCTTTCGCGGGCGGCTGCCAGGGTCTGCTGGATCTCCGCTGTCGTGTGCGCCGCAGAAAGAAACCAGGCCTCAAATTGAGAAGGCGGCAGCAGCACACCGCGGTTGAGCATCTGCTGGAAAAAAGCAGCAAATCGCTGCGTGTCGGCGGTTTTCGCCGTTTCGTAATTCCGCACTGCTTCAGTGGTGAAAAACAGCGTCAGCAGGGACCCGAATGCGCTGACGTGAGCGGAGACGCCGGCCGCACGCACGGCTTCGCGGAGCCCGCCGATCAAACCCTCGGCGGTACGATTCAGCTCCTCGTAAAAACCGGGACGACTGAGCTGGGCCAGCGTGGCCAGGCCGGCACGCATGGCCAGCGGATTGCCGGACAGAGTGCCCGCCTGGTAGACCGGTCCCAGGGGAGCGATGCGTTCCATCACGTCGGCGCGGCCACCATAGGCCGCCATGGGCAAACCACCGCCGATGATCTTGCCGAGGGTCGTTAAGTCGGGCTGAATGCCGAACATCGTCTGCATGCCCCCGTAGGCCACCCGGAAGCCGGTGATCACTTCATCGAAGATGAGCAGCGCACCGTGCCGCCGCGTCAGTTCGCGGAGTGCAACCAGAAAACCCGCCGCCGGCAGGACCACGCCCATGTTGGCCGCCAAGGGCTCGACAATGACCGCGGCGACCTGGTCAGGGTAGCGTGCGAAAGTCCGATCCACGGCCTGGAGATCGTTGTACGGTACGCTCAGGGTGAGCCGGGCAAGCGATTCCGGCACGCCCGGACTGGCGGCCAGGCCCAGAGTGGCCAAACCAGAACCGGCCCGAACAAGAAAACTGTCGGCGTGACCGTGATAGCAGCCGTCAAATTTCAGCAGGAGTTCCCGGCCTGTGAACGCCCGCGCAGCGCGCACCGCGCTCATCGTGGCTTCGGTGCCCGAGCTGACAAAGCGGATGCGTTCCATGGCCGGCAGCGCTTGCCGGATCTGCTGCGCCAGTTCGACCTCCAGTGCCGAGGTCATGCCGTAGCTGCTGCCTCGGCCGGCCTGGTCACGAATGGCGTCCACCACCGCTGGGTGTGCATGTCCCAGAATCAGCGCGCCCCAGGAACCGACATAGTCGATGTAGCGGTTGCCATCGGCATCCCAGAGGCAGGCGCCTTGGCCGCGTTCGACAATCAGCGGGTCGCCGCCGACGGCCTGAAACGCGCGCACAGGACTATTGACCCCGCCGACGAGCACTTGCCGGGCTTTGCGGAAGATCTCACGGGAGCGCGTGCGGACCAGCTGCGGTTCCGGCTGTGTCAAGGTCGTTCCCTCCAACGATCCGGTCCTGCGGGCAGGGCTAGCAGCTCTTCAACCAGCGCGCCACATCCTTGGCGTGATAAGTGAGGATGATGTCCGCGCCGGCGCGGCGAATTCCGGTCAGCAGTTCCAGCACGACGCGCTGTTCATCAAGCCAGCCATTCTGCGCAGCCGCCTTCACCATGGCGTATTCGCCGCTGACGTTGTAGGCCGCCACAGGCACCGGAAACTGCTCGCGCACCTGCCGGATGACATCCAGATACGGCAGCGCCGGCTTCACCATGACGAGATCGGCGCCCTCTTCCAGATCCAACGCCACTTCGCGCAGCGCCTCGCGCACGTTCGCCGGGTCCATCTGGTAGCTGCGCCGGTCGCCGAACTGCGGCGCCGATTGGGCCGCTTCACGGAAGGGGCCATAGAATCCGGAGCAGTACTTTGCTGCGTAGGAAAGGATCGCCACCTGCGTAAAGCCGTGCGCATCCAGCTTGCGCCGGATCGCGGCCACACGGCCGTCCATCATGTCGGAAGGCGCTACGATGTCGGCGCCGGCGCGGGCATGCGAGAGCGCAGTTTCGGCGAGGATCTCGAGCGTGGGGTCGTTCAACACTTCTCCGTCTTCGACCACGCCGCAGTGGCCGTGGCTGGTGTATTCACACAGGCAGACGTCGGTGATGACGAGCAGTTTCAGGTTGGCCCGGCGGATGGCTTCGATGGCGCGCTGCACCGTCCCAGCCGCGGCGTAGGCTTCCGTTCCACGTTCATCTTTCCGTTCCGGTAAGCCGAACAAAATCACTGCGGGAATGCCGAGCTGTTCGACCTCGCGGCATTCCTCCAGCAG
>JAIMBE010000097.1 GCA_023511565.1 Bacillota bacterium | reverse complement strand
GGGCATCGGACAGGATCCACTCCGCCAGCAGGCGCGGCTCCAGACCCGGCCATTTCCCCTCGGGGTCTGCGAACACGGGCGAGAAAATCACCTGGGCAACGCGCTCGGGCAGGCCATGGACCCGGGTGAATTCCCGTGCAAATTCATAGTCACGGCGGCTGGCGATGACAAATTTCACCTCGTCGTTCCGGGTGAGCGCTTCCAGGTTGCTCATCCGAAACGTGTCTCCCTCGCCGGAGTCGGGGCACTTGACGTCCACAATTTTGATCACTGCGGGTGGCAGGCGGCGGAGGTCCCGCTCCCCACTGGTTTCGACGAGCACCGTGTAGCCCGCGGCCAGCAGTCGCTCGATCAGTGAATCGATTTCCGGCTGCAGGAGTGGCTCGCCACCGGTCAGCTCCACCAGTCGGATGGGCTCCGAAGCGCCGGGCGGCCGCGCCAGTGCCTCCACACGTTCGAAAACTTCCTCCACCGTCCACTTCGTGCCGCCGTAGAAGGCGTAGGCCGTATCGCACCAGACGCAGCGCAGATTGCAACCCGTCAACCGGACGAAAATACACGGCAGCCCTGCCCGTGTGCCTTCGCCCTGGATGGATTTGAAAATCTCCGTGACCTGCATGGTCGCCACTGTGCCCGAATCAGCGGGGACGGCTCGCAACGGCCCGGCGCTGTTTCCGCCAGACGAAAAACGCTACGGCGGCCCCGAGGACCAGCACGCCGGCGAGCCGTTCCAGGGGCGGCCGCAATCCCAGCGAGTAATACACACTGCCCACGGCGGCAGCCGGCACGAAGATCATCAGCAGGGCGCGGAGCATACTCAGACCTCTGACCGAGCCGCCGGCGAAGGACGATACGTGGCCGCCGTGGTGTCCGTTTCCCAGACGGTGACACTGGCAATGCGCACGCCGTTTTCCATGCCGGGCAGCTGCGCGGCCGCCTGTTCGTAGAAATACTTGGCGATATTCTCCGCCGACGGGTTGACCGTGTCGAAGGGCGGGAATTCGTTCAGGAAGCGGTGGTCGAGGGTGCGGATCACCTGCTGGATCACGCGCTTCAGGTGAACAAAATCATAGAGCAAGCCAACGCCATCGAGGGTTTCACCTTCCAGCGTCACGCGGACGCGATAGTTGTGTCCGTGGACGTTCTCGCACCTGCCCTTGTACCCGCGCAGGGCATGGCCGGCAGCAAAGGTTTCCTCGACAAAAATCTCAAACATGAAATGCCCGACGGTTTTCCCAGCCGCTGCTGTCGCTGGAGCCGTTCACAACATTGTATCACAACGGGGAGTGCGGACGTTCCGCGGCGCATCCCCCCGCGCGGTCGGCTGGCGTTTTGCGCGTTCCTCCGCACTGCGCATGAAACGGGCCACTTCCTCCAGGCTCTGGGTCCGGGCATATTCAGGCAGGGATTCGAAGAACAGGCGGCCATACGGCATGCGCACGATGCGCGTATCCAGCAGGGCCAACACGCCCTGGTCACTGCGCGAGCGGATCAACCGGCCAAAACCCTGTTTGAGCGCGATCACCGCTTCCGGGATCTGATATTCCGCGAACGCGTTGCGCCCTTCCTCGCTCAGCGCGCGCACCCGCGCCGCGACGACCGGGTCGGTGGGCACGGCAAACGGCAGCCGATCCACACAGACGCAGCTCAGGGCGGCACCGGGTACGTCCACGCCTTGCCAGAACGTGGCGGTGGCAAACAGCACTGCGCCTTCGGTGCCCTTGAAGCGTTCGAGCAGCACTGAACGCGGCGCGGTGCCCTGCAGCAGCAACGGGAACGGCACCAGGGTTTTGACGTGCTCGTACACTTCCCGCATCTGACTGTAGGAAGTGAACAGGCAAAAGGCACGGCCGCGCGTGATCTCGAGCAACCGGGCAATCTCCTGGGCGGCGCGCGGCACAAACGCCGACTCGCGGATGTCGGGCATCTCCGGCGGGATGTAGAGCAGCGCCTGGCGGCTGTAGTCGAACTCGTGCGGGAGCACGCGTTCGATCGCGGTGTCGATGCCCAGCCGCTGCTTCAGGTAGTCGAAGCGTCCACCGACGGCCAGCGTTGCCGACGTGAGCACCACGGTGTCAAACACCGCAAACAGCCGCTCCCGCAAAATGCCGCTGACATCAATCGGCGTCGCCGCCAGAAACACACCCCGATTGCGCCGCTCGAACCAGTAGACGTAGTTTCTCTCCTGACTCTCCAGCAGGAAGGCCAGTCCTTGGCGCAGCTCCATCGCCCGTCGCGCGACCCGGAGGATCTCCTCCGGTTTATTCGGCAGGGCTGCAATCTCCGTCTCCAAGGCGCGGATGGCCTGCACGAATTCCTCGTGGGTCTCTGCATTGCGCTCCAGAAACGCCGCGCGCTCGTCCAGCGCAAACGGGAAGCGGCCCTCGCGAGCGGGGAAAAGCTCAAAAAAGCTGCGGGCGCGTTCGCGCAGTTGCTGCACACGGCGGAGCAATGCCGGCGTGCCCACGCCAGTCAGCCGCAGGGTGTGTTCGGCGTCGCGGGCCAGCTCTTCAAAGCGATAGTTGGAGGTCTGCTGGCCAAAGTACTCGCTGGCCACATCTTCGATCTCGTGCGCTTCGTCGAACACCACCGCCGCATAGTCGGGGAGGATGGAGCCAAACTCGTCGGTGCGAATGGCCAGGTCAGCGAAAAACAAATGATGGTTCACGATGACGATGTCGGCTTCGTGCGCGCGCTGGTGCATCCAGGTGATGAAGCAGCGCTGAAATTCCGGACATTTCTGGCCGGTGCAGGTGTCGCGCCGGGCATCCAGCCGGGACCAGAGATCGCTGTCGTCGGGCAGGAACGTCAGCTCGGCCCGATCGCCGGTTTCCGTCAGCTTCTCCCACGCGCAGATCTGGCGGAACCAGTCCACCTCGTCGAGCCCCTTCAGCACCGGCAGGCCCTCGAGCAGTCGCACTTTCTGACGGCAGAGAAAATTCGCGCGCCCCTTCATGACCGCAACCTTCAAATCGGGAGCGAAATGTTTCTGCAAAAACGGAATGTCTTTCGTGAACAGTTGTTCCTGAAGCGACTTGGTCGCGGTGGAAACAACCACTCGACGCCCGCTGCGGATCGCCGGGATCAGGTAGCTGAGGGTTTTTCCGGTGCCGGTGCCGGCTTCGACAATCACGTGGCGCTTTTCGCGGAAGGCACGCTCGACCAGCTCTGCCATCTCCAGTTGCGAAGGACGGAACTCATACGCGGGATGCGCCTGCTCAAGCAGGCCGCCCGGACCGAAAATCTCGCGCAGGGTCGGGACGGTGCCCCACTGGCGCGCAGCCGTCTCGGCACGGTCGCGGCCGCTTTCCGCCGCAGCCAACAGTGGGCCGGCCACCGGCGTTCGCTCCGGCAGGTCAGCCGGCGCGGGCGGCCCGGAATGTTCTTCTCCCAACCGGTGTGCCTCCGGAGACACACCGCTCCGTCGCGAGGGTGCGTTCGAGCTTCGGGGCGCCACCATAGCGGCTGCTACGATACCACAGTCTCCTGCCGGGGCTCGCCGTTGATGCCGTGCGCGCGGCCGGGAGGCACGCCGATCTTGGGCAGCGGAAGAGAGCGTTAGGGCTCAGCGTTAGGTGGAAAGAAACACATCGGCAGCTCCCGTGCGGTTCGCAGACCCGCCGGAGCTGCCAGGATGGCTGGGATGCAGTTGACCACGACCGCAGCCGTCGCCACGTCCCCGTGGGTACCGCCCGGGATGGTCAGACTGATGTCGGGCTCGCCGCGCAGCTCGATCGTATCGCACGGGTCTTTTGCCCCGACATACATCTTCAATTCCAGGCGCACCAATTCCTTGCCGTTTCCCAGGCCACAGGCAATCTGATGCACGCCGGCGGCCTGGCCGGGCTCGACTTCCAGAAATTCGGTGGTGACGCGCTCTTCGGCGACCACCGGCTGGATGCTTTCCGTGATGTCTTCGACCGGCAGCCCCAATCCGTCCGCCACCATGGCGACCGATTCCGGCAGGCCCTGATGTTTGATGACGCCGGCAGCCGCTTTCTCTCGAAACTCCGCAACCGACAGGCCAGCGCCGATTTTTTTCTGCAACGGCAGACGGCGCCGGGAAGCATCCACGATCCGCAGGGCGCGGGCGGCGTTGACGCGCTGGGCCACGGTGGCCAGCGTCAGCACGAGCTTGTCCATCACAAAGCCCGGGTTCACGCCCGTGCCCACCAACGCCACACCCCACTCCTTGGCCTTGGCATCCAGACGCTTGCTGAGCTCGGGATATTTGCGGAACGGATATGCCAGCTCCTCACAGGTCGAAATCACACTCGATCCGGCCTCCAGGCACTCCAGCAACTGACCGGCCGCATCTTTCAGGATGGATGACGTCGAATGGATCACGATATCGGCATTGCGGTTGAGCACCGGTCCCGCTTCGGCCGAAACCGGAATGCCCCACGGGGCGTCCGGCGCGCCCACGAGTTCACCCAGGTCTCGGCCGACTTTTTCGGGATCCCGGTCAATGGCGCCGATGATCTCCAACGCCTGTTTTTCCCGCATCAGCCGGACAATCCCTGCACCGATGGGGCCCACGCCGTACTGCACAACACGAATCTTTTTCCGCACCGTTCTGTTCCTCGCTTTCGCGCAGACGCGCCCGCCAGTTCACTTCTCCTGCAAAGGGTTGCGAATACCACAAAGCGGGGCACGCTTCAACTACTTCGCAGCAATGGCGATGGCGATTGCGGACGTCGCCGGACCGCAGGATAATTCCAGCGGCCTTCTCCCACGATGAGCCGTTGGTCTCGGCTGCGATGGATGTTTTTCCTTGTGCCGTTCGGCACACTGGCGGGGTCGTTTGCATGGATGGGGTTGGCTACGGGCGACGCCTGGCCCTGGCAGCGCGTCGTTCACGAAGACGGCCAGCGCACCCTGCTCCGGACCCTGTTCTACTTCGAACACGCACTGCGCGAGCTACCGCTTGACGTGCTGCTCGCCTGGGCAGTGGGCGCCGCCGCCGCGCACTTCTTCCCACAAAGCCGCCTGGGTCCGAACGAGCGCAGCCTGCTGCTGCGGCTGTCTACGTCCGTTTCGGTTCTACTGCTGGTCGGGATCGTTGCCGGCACCTGGGCCACGGCCGGCGCTGAGTCCGTGGCGCAGAATTTGGCGCAAATGCCTACGCGCCCGGGTGCGCCGCTCGACTGGGGAGCCCACTGGCGCTACCACGTTTTGGAACGGTTGGCGCTGCTCGCAGCGGCGTTTGCGCTGTTCGGCCTGCTCGCCGAGAAAGGGCAACAGGGTAACTCGAAAGCCCTTCGGCAGTATCTCGGCAGCCTGGCCGGATTTGTCCTGCTCACAGTTCTGTTTGGGTTGACGCCGGAGCCTTTTGCGGACGCGCGATACCTGGGCCATCAGGCACGCGAACTCTTCACCCACGGTCTGGTGACTCTCCCACTGGCCGTGGGAGCCTGCCTGAAGTTGACCGGAGAGGTTCTGGTTCCGTCCGCGCGCAGAAAAACAGCAAGGATGCGTGCCGTCGGGCTGGCCGGTGCTGTGGCCGGCTTGCTGGCGGCGTTTCTGATCCTTGGTGCGTTGCGCACCGGTGCAGCACAGCAAGCCCAGACGCAGGAACATTACCGTCTCATCGCGGCCCATGTTTTCGAGCACACCCTCGGCTACCTGCTGGTGACGGCGGTGTCGGTCTGTTGCTACCTCCGGTGGGTGCACTCCACTGTCCCGTCCGCTGCCCGGCGTGGGCCCCGTAGTTAATCGGATCGGCAATACAGGCAAAAGGAAGGCGAAAACGCTTTTTCTCTTGATTTTTTTTACAGGTCATATATTAACGGCTTCGTTATTTAAGACGCGAACTCACCCAACCTTTGAGGCGATCGTTCCGGCTGGCGGCACGGGCCGCTGTGTTAAATCCAAGGGACGCAACGGTCGGCAGTCTCTGAGAAAGCAGACAGAAGCGTCGAGGAGCCACTATGGCGATGCGGGCGGCTGTGCCAGAAATCACTGCCAGGCCACTGCTCTCAGTAAGTGGACGCACACCCGTTTCGATCATCATCCCCGCCTACAACGAGGAAGCTTCCGTGGCCGCCCAGGTGCGTCGGATCCAGAGTGTGATGGAAAAACACGGTTGGCCGTACGAGCTGATCGTGGTGGACGATGGCTCAACCGATCGCACCTGGGAAGCAATCCGCCACCTGGATGTGCGCGGCGTGCGGTTGGCCAAAAATCGCGGCTATGGCGCCGCGCTCAAGGCCGGGATCGCAGCGGCAGAAAACGAACTGCTGGCGATGATCGATGCCGATGGCACCTATCCGGCCGAAGCGATCCCGCAGATGCTTGCACGGGCCAACGAGTACGACATGGTGGTCGGCGCCCGCACCAGCAAGAACGTGCACACTTCCCTCTGGCGCCAACCGGCGCGGTGGCTGCTCCGATGTGTGGCGGGGATGCTGACCGGACAGCATATCCCAGACTTAAACTCCGGTCTGCGCGTATTGCGCAAAGCGGTCGTGCGGGAGTTCTGGCACCTGCTCCCGGCGGGCTTCTCCTTCACGACCACGATCACTCTGGCGATGCTCTGCAACCAATATTCCGTCTACTACCATCCTGTGGACTATTACAAGCGCACCGGCAAATCGAAAATCCGGCCCGGACACCTGTGGGACTTCCTGCTCCTCATTCTGCGCACGGTCGTCTTCTTCCGTCCACTGCGCGTGTTCCTCCCGCTGGGCGGGATTCTGTTTTCTGCCGGTCTGGCGAAACTCCTGACCGATCTGTACCGGCAGAGTTCATCCGAGGTAGCCGCGCTGAGCATTCTGGCGGCCGTCATCGTCTGGGCCGTCGGGCTGCTGGCCGACCAGATTGCTCGCCTCGGAGTTCTGTCTCGATCCCCGTGAACGACCGCGCTGTGCAAACCAGACCGGCGCCACCACGCATCGTGATTCTGGGTGCGGGTCCGGCCGGACTCGGGGCCGCGTGGCGGCTGGCGCGGCGCGGCACGATGCGCGTGACAGTGCTGGAGCGGCAAGAAACGATCGGCGGCTGTGCCGGCAGCTTCGTACTGGAGGGCTGCCGCGTGGATTACGGCAGCCATCGTTTGCACCCGGCCACACCGCCAAACATCCTCGACGATCTCCGCGCCCTGCTGGGCGCCGATCTGCTCCGCAGACCGCGGCACGGGCGCATCCGTCTGCACGGCCGCTGGATTCACTTTCCACTGCAGCCGCTCGACCTGCTGATCCATCTGCCGCCGCAGTTCCTGCTGGGTGTTGCCGCCGATGTCGCGGGCAAGCGGTTCCGCACGTTTGCCGACGACGACAGCTTCGCCAGCGTGCTGGAACGCGGCCTTGGTCGTACGCTCTGTCGGGAGTTTTATTTTCCCTACGCGGAAAAGCTCTGGGGGCTTCCACCTACCGAGCTGGCAGCGACCCAGGCGCGGCGACGCATCTCCAGCGACACACTGGGAAAGCTCGTCCGCAAGCTGCAGGCGGCCTTCACCGGCAACGGCCAGGGCCGGTTTTTTTACTACCCACGCCGAGGGTACGGACAGATCAGCGAAGCACTGGCCGAAGCCGCTCGCAGCGCCGGAGCGGACCTCCGACTGGGCGCAGAGGTCACCACCCTGCACTGCGCGGGGCCGCGCGTGCGCGCCGTGCAGTTCCGTCAGCAGGGCGGTGAGGTCAGCGTGTCAGCCGACACGGTACTCTCCACACTGCCGGTCCCCCGGTTGGTCGAGCGATTCGATCCGCCAGCGCCAGAGACTGTGCGCCGGGCCGCTGCCCAGCTCCAGTTCCGCGGCCTGCTCCTGATCTACCTGGTGCTGGCTCAGGATCGCTTCACCGAATTCGACGCGCACTACTTCCCTGAGCCGACCCTGCCTCTTTCGCGGCTGTCCGAGCCGAAGAATTACAGCGGCACAAACGAGCCGCGCGGACGGACGGTGCTTTGCGCAGAGCTGCCCGCCGACCCCGGTCACTCCTACTGGCAGATGAGCGATGCGGAGCTCGGCAATGCCGTACGCGCCTGGCTGGCGCGCGCCGGCCTGCCCGTGGAGGCGCCCGTGCTCAGCGTGGTCACACGGCGGTTGCGCTGCGTCTATCCGGTCTACCGCCGCGGCTATGAGGAACACTTCGCGGTCCTCGACCACTGGCTCGCACGAATGGAAAACCTGCTCACTTTCGGACGTCAGGGACTGTTCGTGCACGACAACACGCACCACGCACTGGCCATGGCCTACGCCGCCGCCGACTGCGTTGGCAAGCAGGGTGAGCTGGATCACACCACGTGGCGCGCGCATCGTCACAGGTTCGAAGCGCACGTGGTGGAAGATTAGCTCCGCACAGCGAAGGAGACCGCCCGCGGCAGAAAAGCGCAGGTGCAGCGAATCGTGAACAGCGCACCCAGTCCCCTGCCAAACGTCCCGAAACGCGCGCCCGGACGAAACACGGATCCGTCCGAGAGCAGGAAAAGTCTGCCGGGGCGAAACCCCACCTGCCGCCGGGGGCCTGCCCCGCGCGAAGTCAAATGCGCACCAACAGTCGCTGACACGACTGCTGAAGGCCCGCCGCGATGCCAGCCTCACTCAGGCGGACGTAGCCAGCAAGCCGTGCCGTCCGCAATTGGAAGCCTGCCCGAGCGAAACCGAAGGGCTCGAAGTCACTCCTTTTGGATGTCGGATGAATTTGCGGCAAGTGAATCCAGCGAACACCGCGTGGACGTTCTCCGCTATGCCTGCGACAAATATCTTCCGCGATCTGATGGAAGCCGAGAGGTGGTGCCGAACTTTAGGCAGAACCGGCAAAACCAAAACAAAAAATCGTTGATGTGGGCCTATACCTGCGGTGACCCTTCGACTTCGCTCATCACCAGTGGACTGCACTTGCGCGACTAACCTAACAGCGGGCCGCGTGTTGAGCGTGTCATGCAGCAGTTCCGTTCCTGCAGCTCAGCCAGAATCCGCTGGCAAGATCACGTGGACACTTCTGGAAGTACTCCACGGCGCGAGCCACTTCTGCCACAGCTTCCCCAAAAGGCGTCATGTCGTGTTTGGCGCAAAAGGACACGCTGAGGTGTATGGAGGGAAGCAGGCTATGAACCGTGTGGGACGAATCCTATCCTACAGGACCACGCCTTCCTCTCTGAAGTGCTTCATCAGCCCATAGATTCGTTCTGCGGACAATGACCGGGTCACAATCCGGCACTTTTTCGCGGATCGGAGAGCTTTTCGATCTCAGGTGGGAGTGCCGGCCCAGATTGGCGAATTTTTGGCGCGCGGGTTTTGGCCGGATGGGCCGAAGGAGGCGCATGGCGGGTCGGCGTTCCCGGAGCGGGTGGGAGTGGTGGGCCTGGGTAGACTCGAACTACCGACCTCACCCTTATCAGGGGTGCGCTCTAACCACCTGAGCTACAGG
>JAIMBE010000096.1 GCA_023511565.1 Bacillota bacterium | reverse complement strand
GCACTGGGACTCTATCGGCAGGGAAGAAACTACGCGAAGGACAACGTATTGCTTTATAAACGCTACCGTCCGAAAGGGTATCGGGACCGCTGGCGCTGGCGCGTGTATGTCGAGCGGTGGTTGCAGTTGTTGCTCCGCTTACCGGACTGGCGCACCCGAACCGGACGTTGCCACTGGTTCTGGTCTTTCGGCTGGCAGATGGGCTACACCGCAGGTATGCTCAGATTTCGCAGCAAACCACCGGTGTGAGAAAAACCGGCGGAGGACAGGTCCGTGATTCTGGTGGATCGTGCACTCGAAAAACGAGAACAGCAGGGCAACCCGATTCGCGTCGCGATGGTCGGCGCGGGCTTCATGGCGCGCGGGATTGCCCTGCAGATCGTGAACGTGGTGCGCGGTATGCGCTTGGTGGCCATCTCCAACCGACGCATCGAAGAGGCCCGGCGTGCCTACCGCGAGGCGGGCGTCGAAGACGTCCTCGCCGTGGACAGCGTGCCGCAACTCGAGCAGGCCATCGCTCGCGGCCGTTGCGCGATCACGGACAACGCCCAGTTGCTCGCTGAAGCCGGCGGCGTTGACGCTATCGTCGAGGTAACGGGCTCCATTGAATTTGCTGCCGGCGTGGTGCTGCGGGCGATGGAGTTCGGCAAGCACGTGGTGATGATGAACGCCGAGCTCGATGGCACCCTCGGGCCCATCCTGAAGGTGTATGCCGACCGTGCTGGCGTGGTGCTGACGAACGCCGACGGCGACCAGCCTGGCGTCATCCTGAACCTCTATCGCTTCGTGAAAGGCATCGGCGTGCGACCGGTGCTTTGCGGCAACATCAAAGGGCTGCATGACCCGTATCGCAACCCGACAACACAACAGGAATTCGCCAAGAAGTGGGGACAGAAGCCGCACATGGTCACCTCGTTTGCGGACGGCACGAAAATTTCCTTCGAGCAGGCCATTGTGGCCAATGCCACCGGTATGCGCGTTGCCCGCCGCGGGATGTTCGGACCCACGGTGCCCCCGGGAACACATATCCGCGAGGCCATCGGGCTCTATCCGCAGGAGGTGCTGCTCAACGGGCCAGGAATTGTGGACTACGTCGTGGGGGCCGAGCCGAGTCCGGGTGTGTTTGTCCTCGGCACACACGACCACCCCGTGCAAAAACACTACTTGCATCTCTACAAGCTCGGCCCCGGGCCGCTGTACTGCTTCTATACGCCCTACCACCTGTGCCATTTCGAAGTCCCGTTCACTGTAGCGCGCGCGGTGCTGTTCAGCGATGCCACGATTGCACCACTGGGTGGGCCGTGTGTGGATGTGATTGCCGTTGCGAAAAAAGATCTGCGCGCCGGCGAGGTTCTAGACGGCATCGGCTTCTACATGACCTACGGCGTTGCGGAAAATTCCGACGTGGTGCAGCAGCAGCGGCTGCTGCCCATGGGCCTGGCCGAAGGCTGCCGGCTGAAACGTGACATCCCAAAAGATCAGGCGCTGAGCTATGAGGATGTGGAAATTCCGCCCGGGCGGCTGTGCGACCGGCTGCGTGCCGAACAGGATGCCCGCTTTTTCCCCCCAAAACGGCCAGCGACGGCCAGTGGTTCACCACACACCCTCGAGAAGTGAGCCGGCACTCACTCGCCGCGGCGGGCAGGTTCTGCTCGCTTTACTGGGCCTCAGTGGAGGTCGTGCGCGAAGAAAGTTCAGCGGTATTTCGGGGCCGTTCGCCGCGCATGCGAATTACACGGGCTGGGACCCCCGCAGCAATGGCCCCGGCGGGCACGTCCCTGGTCACGACTGAACCAGCCGCGACGACTGCCCCATCGCCAATCCGCACATTGGAAAGCACGATGACTCCGGTGCCCAGCCAGACGTCGTTGCCAATGAGGATGGGCCCCTGCGATTCCAGCGGCTGCTTATGGATGGGGGTCTCTGGCCGCACGCCATGATCGTAGGGAAAGAAACAGCAGAACGGAGCAATCTGGCAGTACTCGCCTACCTCGATTGCAGACACGTAGGCGGAAAACTGGCAATGGGACTGCACGTGGGTCCGTTTGCCGATTCTTACCCGGCCACCGCAACCGGTCTGGATCGTCGTTTGGCGCCAGAGATGAACACCCTCGTCGAGCACGACTTCACCGCCGTCTGTGTCCTGGTAGATCAACACGCCGTCATCTACCACCACGTGGCGACCAAGCTGCAGCTTCTCGTGGTAGATCGTGGCGTTCGGCGAGATAAAACCGCGCGGCGTCAATCCGGCCAGGGTCAAGCGGCCGTAGTACGGTGGACAAGCCCACGTGGCGAGCCCAGTCGCCAGGCGGCCCAGCGGCCCGCGCCCGGAGCAGGCCATCCAAAAACGCATCCACAACAATCGGACGCGCCAGGGGACACGGATCATCGAGGCTGCCATAACCTACAAAACTCCTCCGGCCACGGCAACGGGGGTATCCTCGGCGACCGATGCTCGATGGCTCGTGGATCCCGTTCAGGCCGGACCATGGGCCGCTGACATGGAATGCATTCTTGTCGCACAGTCCGGTGGTGTGCAACTGACACGATCAGCCAGCGTGCAGTATAGCATACGGTTTTTGCACCCACTTCACGCTTGCACATGGAAGCCTGAAAGCCGTACGCTGCCTGATGGATCCCCTGACCACCCGAAGCCGATCATGGCTGTTGGTGAGCAGGATGCCAATTTACGTTGGAGAGCAACTTCCCAACGCCCCAACGACTCGCCATGAAATCACGCCACGAGCTCCTGTTGGCCCTGCTCGCCACCTACCTGCATCGAGTTGCGTTTCCCTTCCTTTATGGGGTCGGACAACATCAGTTCCCGCTTCCCATGGTCGCCTGGCTGCGCGACCCTTCGCTGTTTCCGAATGACCCGATCCGGGAAGCATTCGCGATCTTCCCCTCACTGTTCTGGCGTGCGGTGGCCTGGCTGACCAACGGGCTCGAACTGCAGACGCTTCTCCTGATCGGTCTTTTTCTCTTCCATTTCCTGTCCTTCTGGGGACTGACCAGGATGATTGCACGCGATGTGCCCGATGCGAGGTTTTTGACGATTCTCCTGCTGGGCATCGCCCTTTCCCCCATGCTCACCTCGGAGGCCCCATTTGGTGGCGGGGGAGGAATTTTCGGCGGGTTGATGACCCAGACGACATTGGCCGGCACGTTGGCAATCTGGGCGGTGTTCTGTCTTCTGGAGGGCCGCTGGGTTTGGGGAGCGCTGCTGCTCGGACTCATGCTGCACATCCATGTGTTGCTGGCCGTCCATTTGGGCTTCGTGTTTCTGGCGTTTCTATGGCGCGACTGGTACCCCCACCGTCGCCAAATCATTGGTGCAGGCAGCATCCTGCTCCTCTTCGGGCTGGGCTGGCTCGTTCTGTGGCGTCAGGCCCTGCGTGCGGAGTACCCCGAGGGATACGTTGAGACGCTGCTGATGCACTACCCCTACCATCTGGTGCTGAGCATGCGGCCCGTCTATTATCTCCTGCTCGGACTCTTCGTTCTGGCGGGGATGATCGCTGTCGTAGTCCTGGCGATCCGGCGCGGGGTCACCCGCAATCACCGGTTCGAGCTGCTCGTCGCCAGCCTGCTGGTTCCCATTCTGCTCGGGGTTCTTGTCGGGGAATGGCTGCGCGTGCCCAAGCTGATGCTGTTGCAGTTGCTGCGCGCGGACACATATCTGATTCTGTTCGGCCTCGTGCTGGTGGCGATGTACGGGTTTCGTCTGCTGGTGGCCTTGTGGAATCAGGCTCCGGCAGCAGCCGTGTTGGTTGCTGTGCCAGCGATGCTCTATCCGCTGGCTGAGGGCCGCGCCCTGCCTGCCTTCCTGATCGTGGCCGCAGGAGTGGCCGCAGACCGCCAGCATCGGTTCGACCGCGTCTGTCGGTGGCTGGCCCAGAAACACCCTTGGATGGGATGGGCGCCGCTGATCTTCGCCTTCGGAGCTGCAGGGGTGTTGTGGTGGCGCGGTAGCTTGGACCCAGCGCGGTTGACGATTCTGTTCGCGATGGCGAGCGCGCCGCTTGTGTACCGATCCCGTGCGCGCGCGGCAGCCATCCAGACACGAACGTTCGCCGTGCTGGGCTCGCTGGTGGTTCTGGTCGGCTCTGTTGCCCTGCTGGTCCGACCGGTGGCGATGTTCTGGCGTCCCATCCGACCCCTGCCCGAGGTAGAGGCTGCCTGGCGCGAGGTGCAGATCTGGGCCAGGGAGAACACCTCGAAGGACACCGTATTTCTGGTGCCCCCGTTTCCTGGTGGCTTTCGCATTTTTTCCCAGCGGAGCTGTTGGGTGAGTTGGAAGGACGGCGACATCTTCTGGGTCTACCCGCCCTACGCCCCGGAATGGCGGAGCCGGTTTGCCGCACTCGGCCTGCCGCTCACTGTCGGCCACCTAGATCCCGAAGCCATCACGGCTGCCTACCGCAAACTCTCCTGGGAGCGCTTGAGCGAACTGGCCCGGGGAAACAACCTCCGGTACATTGTCCAGCACGCGGATATCCCTTACGAAGTGGCTCCCGTGTGGTCGAACGAAATCTTCGCCATCTATCTTGTAGCAAAATGATCAAGCTCGTACCTGGAAACTGGCGTTGAAACGACTCCAGGTGCGACTGTCTCGGTCCAAGGTCGACGGGCTGATCTTTGAATCCCGGGCCATGGCCGAGACGGCTGTCCGCGGCCGCGGGGTTCCCGCGAACATGATCGACATCGTGCCTCTGGGAGTAAATATCGAACAGTACAAACCCATCGAAACCGACTATGTGTATGAAACCCTGTGTCTGCCCAGGGACAGGCGAATCGTCGTCTACTCCGATCATATGAAACCCCGCAAGGAGGTCGCAACACTGATCGAAGCAGCGTTTGCGCTCCTGGTTGCGCAGAACCGCCGAGACGTTTGTTTTGTCCTTTTCGGAAACAAGGACCAAGAGAGTGTTGTCTACGAGCGCATGTGCGAACCCATGGGCATCCAAAGATGGATTCGCTTCGGCGGCTACCGCAAAGATTTGCATCAGATTTTTCCTGGCTGCTTCTGTGGTGTGATCCCATCCAGTGGGTGGGATTCCTTTCCGCGACGTGCTCTGGAGATGGTGGGATTCCCGTCGTCGCCAGCCGGCTGGGTGGATTGCCGGAAGCCATCGTGGATGGCAAAACCGGCTTGCTCTTCGAGCCAGGCAACGCCAAAGATCTGGCCGGTCGCCTGGCCTTCTTACTGGATCACCCCGGGCTGTCGCAACAGTATGGACTCGAGGGACGAAAGCGCTGTGAGGCAGAGTTTCCCGAAGACCGGTGGACGCTGCGCTTCCTGGATGCGGTGCGCAGACGGCTGCAGCCAGAATAGCGTTTCGTTTCCAACAAAATCCTCCACACAGAACACAATGGCCCGGTGAGCGCTCTGCAGTCGGTGCAGGCGGGCTCCGGAAAACCGGCACATCCCACTGATGTTAGCGAATCGGGCCGATGTAGCCGCGGGCCACGGCGATGTGGTCGTACCAGAGCCACATCGTTGGATGCGGCATTGTCGGACCGCCGTAGTAGGCTGAAACCCAGAAGCTGCTCAGGCCGACTCCGTCTTGGTCGTTCGTTGGAATTTTTTTGAAGTCCAGGCCCGAAGCATCAATCACCTGCAGGCCGTTCACCCACACTTTGATGGCACCGTTTGCCACGCCCTTGCGTTGATTTGGCAGCACGGCAAACTCGATGGCATACCAGCGGTCGCGTTCGATGCGGCACTGCGCCGGTACCGGACAGTTGATGAACTCCGTGTGTGTGTTGAAATCGACCGACAGATAGCCCAGGTCATCACCCTGATCGTCCCGCCGCTGCAACCGCAGCATCACGCGCCAATAGCTCGAGCCGCCGGTGGCAGCGTTGGCTTCGAGGTAGGCCAACTTCTGTGCACCGGCACCGTTGTTCGGATAGAACACATAGTTGGCCGAAGTCCTCAGGTAGAAGCGCGCATGAACCCAGTTGATGCCCTGGTCGGAGAAGAAGATACGCGGGAAGATTGTGTCCGGGCTGTCTTGCGGAATCTCCACTTCGAGCGCTTTGCTGCCGTCCACGCCAACGTTGGGCTTCACGTACGGCGTGATGTTCCAATCCCATTGGGGCGTGAACTGCGCACCATCGAACGTTTCGCAAGCAAGATTCTGCTGGGGACATGAGTCGGAGCTGGTCGTCTCCACATAACTAAAGGTCGTCCTGGCGAACTGGCCATCTGGATTGCGGACCACGAGGGTAACCGCTCCGGCGGCATGCGGCGGAGTTCGCGCCACCAGTTGCGACGAACTTACGAAATTCGTTGCCGCCGCAATGCCGTCAAAGGTCACCGTTGCACCCGACTGGAAATTCGCCCCGTTGATCGTGACGTCCGTGCCACCCGCGGTTGGACCCGAGGTGGGCGAGATTCCACTCACCTGGGGGGCCGCCGGCGCAGGCTCTACATAGGTGAAGGTGTTCAACTGGCCAGACTGGCCGTCCGGGTTGGTGACCTGAATCGGCACGCTGCCCGCTGGATGCGGCGGAGAGGTGGCGCGCAGTTGCGACGAGCTGACAAAACTCACCGAGGCCGCTGCCACGTTGCCGAAGAAAACTCTAGCACCTGATTGGAAGTTCGCGCCTTGGATCGTGACCACTGTGCCCCCGGTCGTAGGCCCTGAGGTGGGTGAAATGCTGGTGATCGAAGGGGCAGGAACCGGAGGTCGTTCAAAGGTGAATCCGTTGTGCCTGGCCTTCTGGCCATCCGGATTGATGACCTCAACCGGGACGATTCCCGCTGGGCTCGACCGCGTCGTGGCCCGGAGCTGGCTGGTGCTGACAAAGCTGACGCTGGCAGCCGAAGTGGTGCCGAAATTCACGCTTGCTCCGGGCTGGAAATTCGTACCGCTGATCGTGACCACCGTGCCGCCATCGGTCGTTCCTTTGTTCGGGGAAATGCTGCTGATGGTCGGTGCGAGCGCGCTCTTTGAATCACCGGACGTATCGGAGCCGGCAGGCGGCACGTTTTCGGTAAACGCCACACATCCGATGAGCAATAGGGAGACGATGATACTCACGAGCCCTCCTAGAGGAGTCGCCACCGCGCCCGCCTTCTGTGCCACGTTCATGGTTCGATCCTCCTCCAGATATCCCTCTGGATGGCCTTGCCCCTTGCCCTGGGCTGTGCGTGCTGCCTGCACAGCCCGATGCGTTCACCAAGGGCACGGTAGCAAGTGCAACGGGCACGATTCGACTGGTGGCGAGTTCAAAAAAGGGACAGGCAGACGCCCTGTCCCCGTGGGCAATCGGAGCGTGAACCTTCTCGACCTCTGCCATCCACGCAGGAACAACCGTCCGCAGGACTCGACCAGTTTTTGCTCACTCTGACCGCTTCAGACCCCCATTCCGCCGAACCAGATTCACGACGGCTCTGATCTTGCCACTGCGTTCCCGGGAGATCTCGGAAACGCAAGTGACAGCAACCTTCATTCCGGCACCGGCAAGCTCCTGGAAACGTCTGCGGAGTTCTCCCTCCACAGAGGGGTCGAACTCTTTTGCAGGGACAATTTTGATCTCCACGGTGTCCAGTGCCGTCTGCACAATCTGACCCATCTGGATGCCGGGGAGTTGCTTAAAGATTGTGTCCGCTCGGAACAAACTCCGCCCATCGGGAAGCAACAACACATCCTCTACGCGCCCGATCAACCCTTCCAAAGTGGGGAGCGCCGATCTTCCACAGGCACACGGCGTCCCTGACCAAGCCGCATAATCCCCGACGCGATAACGAATGAAGAGCTGATTTTTGTTGGCAAAGCCGGTGGCGACAATCTCACCCACTTCGCCGCGAGGGCAGGGAGAGCCATCCGGACGGAGGATCTCCAAATATCCGAAGTCCACGCTCACGTGGAGTTGCCCCCGTTCACATTCCGTGGCAAGAAAACAGTTTTCCACGCTGGAATATTCCTGGTAGCAGCGGCAACCAAAAACCTGCTCAATCTTTTCTCTGGTGTGCATGTCCAGGGGTTCGCTGGTCATGATGATGGCCCGCGGACGGTAGACGGCAATCCCTTTTTCGGCAAAGAAGTGCGCGAGCGTGCCGAGTGCACTGGGGAATCCGACAATTGTTGTGGGCTGGTAACGGTTCAGGGCAGCCGCGTAATCCTCCACCCTATCTGCACGGATATGGTAGATGGAAAAATATACCTGGTGCTCCCAGACGTTGTATCGCCAGTAGGGTCCCTGCGTGGCGGACAACGGAACGATTGGCTTGGCACCGAAGGTGGCTCGTGATTCCCTCAAGCTGACACCGGCCCAGCGAAATGATCGGGCCTCCCGAACGCCCAGGGTATGCTGATGCATCTCGCGATCCATAAAAACGGTAATCGGGGTTCCGGTCGACCCACTCGTGTAGAGTTGCATCGGGGGCTTCCGCGCCGCAGACGTTGTCAGGCAGATCGTGGGGGTTTCGCGAAGCTCGGATTTCTCCAGAACCGGAAGCCGCGCCAAATCTTCAAGCGTGAAATTGCGGAGCGAGGCTGCGTCGAGGCCGCACTGCCGGAACACCCTCTGATAGTAAGGCACCTGGGAGAACGCGCGTTGGAGCTGCTGACGAAGCTGCGCTTCCACGTATTCGCGAAGGCGGTCTGCGGACCACGACTCGCGCTCCGCATATGCGCGCCACACTGTTTCAAATTCCTGCCCAAGTCTCCGTTTCTTCCAATACCACCCATATGCGTTGATGCCCAGTTGCTGCATCCAGACGGGACTGACTTGGTACAGTTTCTTCATCCAGCCGAGCAAAGATGGCCTCCCCTCCGGCGGCTTTCTGTGGGTTCAGGAGAAGGCATATTCCTGGACGAACAAAGTCCGAGGTGTAAGAACCCCCAACCCGCTTCATTAAACCACAGGTTGATGAGAACCGTTCCGCGTAAATTTCTCACTCCCTCGAATCCTTCAAAAACACTCCGAATACCTGTGAAAACTCCAGGTGACTTCAGCCAAAGGAGTTCCAGAACTTCTGTTTGTCCAGTCCGGCTATGGAATTCTCAGAAGACTGTGGACGCGAGAAGGGGAACAGCGAGGAGCGAACCGGAAAGCTGGCAAGCCGCAACTCGCCATCCTGTAAACGGTCCGGACAAGCAGAAACCCGTGGGCAAAGAACACCCGCGCCGGTCCAGAACAAACGGCGGAGAGTCGCCGACCCGTCGGGAGTCGGCTATGGCTGCGCCGGCTCCGTCACCGGTGGGTTGTTCAGATACGTGCCAAAAAAATAGAGCCAGCGACGCAAACGATCCAACTGGTGCCGCGGCTCGGTAATGCCATGACCTTCGCGTGGATAGATCACAAACTCGACCGGAACGCCGCGTTCGACCAGGGCGCGGTAGAACTCCTGCGCCTGGGCGATCGGAACCCGCTGATCACGTTCGCCGTGCAAAATCAGCGTGGGGGTTTTCACGTTTTGGATGTGCTTCATCGCCGAGTGTTCCCAATAGGCGTCGGGCGCATCCCAAGG
>JAIMBE010000095.1 GCA_023511565.1 Bacillota bacterium | reverse complement strand
ACACCGTGCATGCCGACAATTCAGAACCGTTCTACTACATCTATGGGGGTACACAGGACAATTTCACCCTGGGCGGGCCTTCCCGCACCTTTTTTGCGCACGGGATCGCCAATCAGGATTGGTTCGTCGTCACCGGGGGCGACGGGTTCCGCGTGCAGACCGATCCGACCGATCCCGACACCGTCTATGCCGAGAGCCAGTACGGCGGCTTGGTGCGGTTCAATCGGCGCACCGGCGAGCGCATCGGCATCCAGCCGAAGGAAGGCAAGGGCGAACCGCCGCTGCGCTGGAACTGGGATGCGCCACTGATCCTCAGCCCGCACTCGCCGACGCGGCTCTATTTCGCTGCCAACATCCTGTTCCGCTCTGATGACCGCGGCAACAGTTGGCGTGCCGTCAGCCCGGACCTCACACGCCAACTGGATCGCGACAAGCTTCCGGTCATGGGCAAGCTATGGGGTGTGGATGCCGTCGCCAAATCAGCCTCGACGTCGTTCTATGGCAATATCACGGCCCTGACCGAATCGCCGCTCATCGAAGGCCTGCTCTACGTCGGCACCGATGACGGCCTGATTCAAGTCAGCGAGAACGGCGGTCAGAGCTGGCGGAAAATCGAATCCTTTCCCACCGTGCCCGAGCGTACCTATGTCAGCCGCCTGGTCGCTTCCCAGCACGACCCCGATACGGTCTATGCCCTGTTCAACAACCACAAAAACGCAGACTTCAAGCCCTACCTCCTGAAGAGCACCGACCGCGGCCGGTCCTGGACTTCCCTCGCTTCCAATCTGCCGGACACTCACCCGCTCTGGGCCTTTGCCGAAGACCACGTCAACCCCAACCTCCTTTTTGTCGGCACGGAGTTCGGCGTGTTCTTCACAATCGACGGCGGCAAGAAATGGGTGCGGTTGCGTGCCGGTCTGCCCACGATTGCGATTCGCGACATGGTCATCCAGAAACGGGAAAACGATCTGGTGCTCGCCAGTTTTGGCCGCGGCTTCTTCATCTTGGACGACTACACGCCGTTGCGCCTGCTCACCCCGGAGGTGCTCGAACACGATGGCTACCTGTTTCCGGTGAAGCGCGCGCTGATGTACATCGAGGCCACCCCACTCGGTGGACGCGGCCGGGCGTTTCAAGGGGAATCGTTTTTCATTGCCCCGAACCCGCCCTTTGGCGCCACGTTCACCTACTATTTGAAGGAATCGTTCAAAACCCTGAAAGAAATCCGGAAAGAACGAGAGCGTGAAGCCGAGCGCAAGGGCGAGCCGCCCCCGTATCCCACTCCGGCCGAGCTTCGCGCGGAAGAAGCTGAAGAACCGCCGGCTGTGTTCCTGATTGTGCGGGATGCGGAAGGTAACGTCATCCGCCGCCTGAGCGGGCCGACGCGCGCCGGCCTGCACCGTGTCACCTGGGACCTGCGGTTTCCACCGCCACAGCTCGGGGCGCGCCGGGAAGACGACGGCGAAGAAGAGGAGACGCGACGAGCTCCCTCCGGCCCGCTGGTGATGCCCGGCCGCTACGAAGTCCTGCTCGCGCAGCACGTGCGGGGCGAATGGAAGGAACTGGCCGGCCCGGTGGCGTTCGAGGTGACCGTGCCCGGCGTCGAACGAATGCCAGCCGAGGAGCGGGCCGCGCTGGTGGCCTTCCAGCGCGAAGTGGCTCGCTTGCAGCGCGGAGTCATCGCGGCAATGGACGTGGCCAATACGGCACAGTCCAAGCTGGAGGCCATTCGGCGGGCGCTGCGGGAAACCCCGACTGCGGATCACACACTGTCCGCCCGCGCCGAGGCGCTGAAAGCGCGGCTCGATGAAATTCTCCGTGCGCTTCGCGGCGATTCCGTGCTCGCGCGGCGCAATATGCCTACGCAACCGTCCATTTCCGAGCGTGTCTCCAGCATCGTTTCCGAACAACGGATGTCCACTGCACCTCCCACGCAGACCCACCGGGCCAGCTTCGCCATCGCCGCGGAAGAGTTTGCTGTGGAGCTGGCCCGGCTCCGCCAGCTCGTGGAGGTGGATTTGCCGGCGTTCGAAGCAGCCCTGGAGCAGGCCGGGGCACCGCACACCCCCGGGCGTCTGCCTGTGTGGCCGTAGGTCTGGACGGCAGTCTTTGTTTGCAGCACGGACGCGCCGATCGCCGCACCGGGTTTTGAGTCAGCAAACTGCCGGAAAGGTGATCCCCGATGGCTGGCCGGGTTCGCGATGGCAGCGCTCCCGGCGCCGGCCACGGGTATACAGCAGCGCGCTCAGCAGAACCAATCACCGCTCAGCCGTTGCAGCAACTCGAGTTCACTCTCGACAAAGCCCCTGGGCGTTCGCGCGACATTTCGCCGGATGGCAAACGGCTGACGTTTTCCCCGGGACAAAGCGGAGCGCGTACCGCACCGAACCACTGATCGAGCAACTTTCGCGGCTGCCCAGGGGATGCGTCCCGCCGTCCCGCGCCCTCCCCACCGAGCCCTTGACAATTCGCTGAATATGACCTAAGGTCATATATGTCTTTTGGTCATTTTTGTGGCAGGATCGGCCTTGGCAATTCTGCGACTTGCACGGTCCGACGATTCCCCCGCGACACCCGGCCGCCGCGCGCGACGCCGGGCGGAAATCCGCGAGCGAATCTTCCGCGCCGCCCTGCGCTTGTTCGCCGAACGCGGCTATGCCGCAACCACCGTGCACGACATCACCGAAGCCGCCGACGTCGGCAAAGGGACGTTCTTCAATTATTTCCCCACCAAGGAGCATCTGCTGGGCGCCTTCAGCTCGATGCAGGTGGCTAAGCTGGAAGCGGTCCTGCACGACGCAGCCACGCAGCGCGCCCCGACGGCACAGGTGCTCCGCCGGCTGGTGCGGGCGCTGGCCGAAGAGCCAGGACGGAGTCCGGCACTGGTGCGGGCGATGCTCACCGGTTTGTTGACTGCGCCCGCCGCGCGCGCGCTGGCGGTGGCCAATCTGCAGCGTGGCCGTCGCCGTCTGGCCGCCTGGCTGGCCCAGGCGCAGCGGCGTGGTGAAATTCGGCGGGATGTCCCGCCGCGTCGACTGGCGCACTATCTTCAGCAGGCATTCTTCGGCGGGCTAGCGCTGTGGGCCCTCGAACCTGTGGGCCGGCTGGCCGATCGGCTCGAGGCCGGTGCGACAACACTGCTGGTTGGCCTCAGCGCACGGCCAGCCGGCACGCCGCTATCGCCGGTGCACTCGCGGCGAGGAAAGGGGTAGCGCTGCCATGCTGGCTCGCTTTGGGATTCGGATCACACTTGCCGTGCTGGTCGTCCGATTTTTTACCGCTGGACCGGTGGTGGCGCAGCCGGAGGCCGCGCGCTACCGGTTGACTTTGGACGATGCGATTCGCCGTGGCCTGCAAACACATTTGCGCGTCGGCACGGCGCAGGCGCGCCTCGAGGAACTGGGCGCCACGCGCGAGCGGGCTCGCGCTGGACTGCTCCCCCGTGCACGCCTGGAGGCCACGTCGGCCCTGCAGAACCGCAACCTGGCGGCGCTGGGCATTTCTGCGCCGGGTATTCCCATTCCGGATGTCGTAGGACCGTTTTCTACCTACGACGTGCGCGCTTCTGCGGAGCATCCGCTGCTGGATCTGCGCGCCTACCACACGGTGCGGGCCGCCGAGAAGCTCCAAGCAGCCGCCCAGCAGGACTACCAGGAGGCACGGGACCAGATTGTCAGTTTGGTTGCGACGTTGTATTTGAATGCCCAGGCGGCTGGTGCGCGTCTCGAGGCAGCTCGTGCGCGGCTCGCCACCGCCGAAGAGCTGCTCCGGCTGGCCCGCGAGCGGCACGAGGTCGGCGTGGCCACCGGTGTGGATGTGCTCCGTGCGGAAGTAGAACTGGCCGACGCGCGGCAGCGGCTGCTCGAGGTGCAGACGGACGAGCAGCGGGCACTGCTGCAACTCGCACGGAACATCGGTCTGCGGCCGGGCACCCCGATCGAACTGGCTGAGCCCCTGCAGTTCGAACCTCTGGCACTGCCCGAGCCGGCGCCGGCGGTGGCGGCGGCACTGAGCGCACGTGCCGATTACCGCGCGCTGCTCGAGCAACGGGCCGCACTGCAGCGCGAACTGCAGGCGTCTCGCGCGCGCCGCTGGCCGCGGTTGCTGCTCGGTGGCAACTATGGAGGCCTGGGCCGTTCGGTGGGAAACCTGCGCGGCACCGGCGTGCTGCAGGCCACGCTGGCGGTCGCCCTTTTCGATCCCGACCGCAGCGGCGAGCACGCGGAAATCGAAGCGCGGTTGCGGGCTCTGGAGGCGCAGATCGCGGATCGGCAACGGGGCATCGAGCAGGAGGTGCGCGATGCGTTGCTGGCCTTGGACTCGGCCACTGCCGAGGTCCGGGTCGCCGAAGAAGGCCTGCGTTTGGCCGCGCGTGAGCTGGAACTGGCGCGTGAGCGCTTCGCTGCGGGCGTAGCGAGCAACTTGGAGGTGGTCTCCGCGCAGAGCACACTGGCCCGCGCACGGCAAAATCACATTTTGGCCGTCACCCGGCACACCGAATTCAAAATGGCGCTGGCGCGAGCCGTCGGCGCCACCGAGCAGAACTACCCACGCTACCTGGGTCGCAGGGCCGATCCAGGTAGCGAACCCCCGCGCGGGAGGCACGAGGAGTGAAAGCCATGAAACGCGTGCTCGTCCTGCTGGTGCTGGCTGCCATCGCCACGGCGGGTTATTTCCTCTATCGGCGCTATGCGGCGTCGCCGGGCGTCGCCCCGGATCGCCTTTACGTCTCCGGAACTATCGAAGCGCACGAAAGCCTGCTCAGTTTCAAAGTGCCGGGCCGTATCGTCGAGCTGCTTGTCGAGGAAGGGCAACGGGTCGAAGCCGGACAGGTCCTCGCCCGGCTCGACGACGCCGATTTTCGCCAGCAAGTCGCCCTGGAAGAAGCCACCCTGCGCGTGCGCGAAGCCAATCTCGCGCTGGTGGAGGCCGGGCCACGGCGTCAGGAGGTACAGGCGGCGCGGCAACTGGTCCGCGATGCCGAGGCCGAGGTCGAGCTGCGCCGTCTGGATTTTCAGCGCGCCGAGCGCCTGTTTGCCCGCGACGTCATCCCGGAACAGGAGCGCGACCGTGCCCGCACCGCACTGGAACGGGTCGAGGCCACTCTGGCCCGCGCCCGCGAACAGTTGAACGCGCTCGAAGAAGGCAGCCGGGAAGAAGAGATTCGCGTTGCCCGAACCCTGGTGCAGCAGTCGCGTGCCGCGCTCGAACTGGCACGCATCCGACTGAGCCACACGGTGCTGACGGCGCCGCGGGCCGGCATCGTTCTGGTGCGACAGGCCGAGCTCGGGGAAGTGGTCGCCGCCGGGACGCCCGTGCTGACGCTGGCCAACCTGGATAACGTCTGGCTGCGCGCGTACATCAGCGAAACCGACCTGGGACGCATCCGCTGGGGCCAGGCTGTCGAAGTCACCACCGATACCTATCCGGGCAAGGTCTATCCCGGACGCATTTCGTTCATCGCCTCGGAAGCGGAGTTCACCCCGAAAAGCGTGCAGACACAGCGCGAGCGCGTCACACTGGTCTACCGAATCAAGATTGACGTGCCGAATCCGAACCATGAGCTGAAGCCGGGCATGCCCGCCGATGCGGTCCTCGTGCCGCAGCTCGAGCGGTCGGATGCAACCGGCGCAGCCGGAAACCCCTAGCCATCATGACGGCGCCGCAGGCCATTTCCGCGGTTGAACTCGTTCGCAGCTTCGGTGACGTGCGTGCGGTGGATCGGCTGAGCTTCGCGGTCGCGCCCGGCGAAATCTTCGGGTTGGTCGGTCCGGATGGGGCCGGAAAGACCACCACGCTGCGCATACTCGCCGGGGTGCTGACCCCGGAGGCCGGCACGGCCGTCGTGGCCGGCTGCGATGTGGTGCGCGATCCGGAAGGTGTGAAACACCACATCAGCTACATGCCACAGCGATTCGGACTGTACGAAGACCTCACTGTGGACGAAAACATTCGCTTCTATGCCGATCTGTTCGCTGTGCCCCGTGCTGCGCGCGAAACCCGTGCGGCACAACTGCTCACCGTGGCGGGTCTGACTGAATTCCGCGGGCGCCTGGCCCGAGCACTGTCCGGCGGCATGAAGCAGAAACTCGGACTGGTGTGCGCACTGATTCACACCCCGCAGGTGCTGCTCCTCGATGAACCAACGACCGGCGTGGATCCGGTTTCGCGGCGCGACTTCTGGCGGATTCTCTACGAGTTGGTCCGCGAGGGCGTGGCGGTGCTGTTTTCGACGGCTTACCTGGATGAAGCCGAACGCTGTCACCGGGTCGGGTTGCTGTACCAGGGGCGGCTGCTCTCCTGCGGTGCGCCGGCCGCCTTGAAGCAGCAACTGCGCGGTGCGGTTGTTTCAATTGTCGGGCCGGAGCCGCGCCAGCTCCGCACGACCCTGGCGCCGGCGGCAGGCGTGCACCACATGGTTCTGGTGGGCGATGGTCTGCATCTGGTGGTGGACGATGCGGGCCGGCGTCTGCCGGAGCTGCGTGCGCGGCTTGAGCAGGCCGGTGTGGCCTTTGAGGCCCTGGAAGTGATTGCCCCGACGATGGAAGACCTGTTTGTTGCTGGCGTGGCCACCAACGGCGGTTCGAGCCATGCGTGAGACGGACGTATCGGTCGTTGTCGATGACCTGGTAAAACGGTTTGGGGCCTTCACCGCTGTGGATCACATCAGCCTGTCGGTCCGGCGCGGTGAAGTCTTCGGGTTTTTGGGCCCGAACGGAGCCGGCAAATCCACCACAATCCGCATCCTCTGTGGTCTGTTGCGGCCGACGGCGGGGCGCGCCGTCGTGGCCGGCTACGACGTGGCGCGCGCGCCCGAGCGGGTGCGGGAAAACATCGGGTACATGTCGCAACGGTTTTCGCTCTACAACGACCTGCGCGTGGTCGAAAACCTGCGGTTGTTTGCCGGATTGTATCGGGTGCCGGCGCACGTGGCTCGTGCGCGCATGGACTGGGTGCTGGAGATGGCCGGTCTGCGCGGCCGTGAGCACGCCCTGACCGCCACGCTCGCTGCCGGCTGGAAGCAGCGGCTGGCGCTCGGCTGTGCCGTCCTGCATCGTCCGCCAGTCCTGTTCCTCGACGAACCGACTTCGGGCGTGGATCCTCTCCAGCGGCGGCAATTCTGGGATCTCATCCACAGCATGGCCGCCGAGGGCGTGACCGTGTTCGTGACTACGCATTACATGGACGAAGCCGAGTACTGCAACCGACTGGCGCTGATTGATCGGGGACGGATTGTCGCGTTGGGCACGCCATTAGAGTTGAAGCGGGGGGTGCTGCCCGGCGAGCTGCTGCTGCTCGAAGTTGAGCCGCTTGGCGAAGCGCTGACGGCGGTGCGGAGCTTCCCGGGGGTGTTGGACGCGGCGGTGTTCGGCAACGCCTTGCACCTGGTCGTGCCCAGCGCGGCCGACGTGGTGCCCGGACTGCGCGCGCACCTGACCGCCGTGGGCCTCACCGTGCACCGGATCGTCCCGATCCGTCCCAGTCTGGAAGATGTGTTCGTCACGCTGACCGGTACGCGTCGGCCGGCGGCAGGGAGCTGAGATGCGCTGGCACCGTGTGGGGGCGATGGCCCGCAAGGAAGTGATCCAGATCTATCGGGATGTCCGCAGCCTGATCATTGTGCTCGTCATGCCGGTGGTGTTGACGTTCCTGTTCGGCTACGGTGTGTCGCTGGATCTGAAACGAGTGCCGCTGGCGGTCTATGACCGCGAGGGCAGCCCGGCGAGCCGGGATCTGCTGCACCGCTTCCGGGCGTCCGAGTATTTCGACCTGGTTCTGGTGGCGGACCGCTACGACGAAATTCTTCGCGCCATTGATCGTGGCGAAGTGCGCCTGGCGGTCGTGGTGCCACACGATTTTTCCCGGCAGTTGCGCGCCAGCGGTCGTGCGTCGGTACAGCTGATCGTGGATGCCACCGACGACAATACTGCCAACGTCGTTTCTGGCTACGCCGAAAGTGTGCTCGGTGGCTTCCGCCAGCAGGTGCAACTGGACTGGCTGGCGCGTCAAGGCCGTGCCCGTGCCGAGCTGCCGTTGCAGGTCGAACCGCGCACCTGGTTCAACGAGGAACTGGAAAGCGATCTGTTTGTCGTACCGGGTGTGGTGGCGATTGTCATGGCTGTGATCGGCACGTTTCTGACGGCACTGACCATCGCACGCGAATGGGAACGGGGCACCATGGAACAGTTGATTGCCACTCCGGTAACGCCGTTAGAAATCCTGGTCGGCAAACTTGCGCCCTACTTTGTCATCGGTCTCGTGGATACGGCGGTGTGCGTGGCAATTGCCGTGTTCTGGTTTCGGATCCCCTTTCGCGGCAGCCTGCTGTCGCTGTTTCTTGCTGCGGCGCTGTTTCTGATGGTGGTGCTGTCCATAGGGTATACGCTGTCGGTGGTCGCGAAGAGCCAGTTGGCCGCTAGTCAGGCGGCGCTGGTTTCGACGTTCCTGCCGGCGTTTTTGCTGTCCGGTTTTCTGTTTGCGATCGAGCAGATGCCACCGGTCTTGCAGCAGATCACCCGGATCATTCCGGCGCGCTATTTCGTCTCGCTGCTGAAGAAAATTTTCCTGAAGGGCAGTCCGATGGAATTGTTGCGCGCCGACCTGATTCCGCTGGCGGTGTTTGCCCTGCTGTTGACGCTGCTGGCGACGCGCGCGCTTCGCAAGCGGCTGGCCTGATCCGCCGGAGCAGGGCGAGGGGACAAGGGGATGTTTGTGCGGCTGCGGCATATGTTGGTCAAGGAGTTCATCCAGGTGCTGCGCGATCCGCGCACGCGCACGTTGCTGATCGTGCCGCCGCTGTTGCAGTTGATGGTGTTCGGCTACGCAGCCACGTTTGAAATCCGCAACGTGCGCATGGCGGTGCTCGACCAGGATCACTCGCAGGAAAGCCGCGAACTGGTGGCCCGCTTTGCCGACAGCCGGTACTTCACCCTACGCCGATATCTGGAGAGCCCGCGAGAAGTCGCGTCGGTGATCGAGCGGGGCGAGGCGACATTGGTGCTGCATCTGCCGGCGGGCTTCGCGCAGAAGCTGAACAAGGGCGAAGCCGCGCCCGTGCAGGTGATTCTCGACAGCACCGATTCGAATGCGGCCCTGGTCTCGTTGAGCTACCTCAGCCAGATTGCCACTGACTTTTCCCGGCAGATTCAGACCGAGCGGCTGCAGCGGCACCATCCGGCCCTGGCCGCCCAGGTGCCCCAGGTTGTGATCGAGCGCCGACCCTGGTTCAACACCGATCTGCAAAGCCGCTGGTTCTTTGTACCCGGCGTCATCGGGAGCATCACGCTGGTGGTGGTGACGACACTGACGGCGTTCGCGGTGGTGCGCGAACGGGAGATCGGCACCTTGGAGCAGATGATGGTGACGCCGATTCGACGCTGGGAATTCATCCTCGGCAAGACGTTGCCGTTTTTTCTCATCGGACTCGCCGATGTCGCATGGATTGCCCTGGTGGGCACCTTCTGGTTTCGTATCCCGTTTCGCGGGGACGTGGGTGTGTTGTTGCTGGGCACGGTGCTGTTTCTGTTCTGTCAGCTTGGGGTGGGCCTGTTCA
>JAIMBE010000094.1 GCA_023511565.1 Bacillota bacterium | reverse complement strand
CGCCCGGCTTGGCCCCAGCCTGCATGTGAAAGGCGAAATCTCCGGCAACGAAGACTTGCACGTGGATGGCAGTGTTGAAGGGCTGATTTCGCTCGAAGATCGCAAGCTTACCGTCGGCGCCAGTGCCCGGCTCACCGCCGACGTGCAAGCCCGCGAGATTGTCGTCTATGGCAGCGTCAAGGGCAATCTGCGCGCCCGCGATCGCATCGAGATCAAAAAGGACGGCTCCGTGGTCGGCGATTTGACGACCGCCCGCATCATGATTGAAGACGGCGCCTACTTCAAAGGTGCGATCGAGATTGACCGTGGCGAGGGCGCTGCCGATAAGCCGACGCTGGTCCGCGCAGCGCAGGCCGTACCGAAAACGGCCAGCGGTTAGTTCGCTGCCGCTCCGGTTTCGTAGGCTCTTTCCAGACTGCGGGGGCACCGGCCCCCGCGCATTTTTTGGTGATGAAGATTGCTTCAGGGTGCGGCGAGCTGGCCACCACACCGTCCGACGCGAAATCCGGATGGGAACATCCCGGAGCCATCTCAGCGCGGGGTGGCGACGTTCAGTCGGAGAAAGTGTGACTTTTGCGCAGCGACGGTTACCGGCTCTGCCGCATCGCGGTTTCGCTCCGCGAAGTCGAGGGCGAAATAGTTGGCATCCTCCAACGGCTCCAGAGCAAAGGCCAGGTAGTCGCCAGGAATGACGCCGCGAATCTCGAACTGGCCGTCGGGGTTGGTCTGCGCCACCATGGTGTAGCGCGGCTGGCGACGGAGTTCCCGCTCCCGTGGAATCAGCACGACCACCATTCCCGCCGCCGGTCGGCCTTCCTGCTCGACTCGGCCACGGACTTCTCCCACCTCATGGGAAAGCAGGAGCGTGCATTCCAGTGTTTCCCCGACCCTGAGGGTCACCGGCCGGGCGGAGTGGTCTTGGCCCTCACACCGAACTTGCTTGAGATACACCTCCGACTCGCGACCACTCAGTTGCAAGGTGTACTCCCCGGCTGGCAGCTCGCGAACAGCAAATCTTCCGTCGCTTTCCAGGGAGGCGCCGCCGGTAGGAGCTTCTTCTATCTCCGGGACAACGGAGAGGTACAGGCCGCCGAAGTGGAAGGGCTGTTGGTCTTCCATGCGGGCCTGACCGCGCAGACTGGCACTCTGGCCGATCACGATGGCAACCAGAGTGTATTCCCCTGGGGTGAGTCCACGAAATGTGAACGAGGCTTCACGACTTGCCATCGTCACAACCCCAATCCCGCGTGCGAAGCCGACCGAGTATCGCTTCGGTCCGGACCCGCCCGTGGTGTCCATGATCACGCCGCTGAGGGTGTAGGTCGGGCTGGTGCGAACCGAAATGTCCACGCCGGTGGTCTCGCCCCCCGAAACGACCCGTACCTGCCTGGCTTCCTCCTGGGTCGCTGCATTCAGGTAAAACGCAGGCACGTAGGCCAAGGAGTCCGTCCGGGTGCTCCATGGGACACCCGACCCACTCCCGGCAGCTAGAACAAGATAGAAACCCGGCTCCAGGCCAGCGAGTCGGTATTGCCCGAGGTCGTTGGTGCGCGTCGTGCGGACCATCTGAGCCGTCCGCTTGCCCCCACGGACAAATCGTAGCCGCAGCGCGGCGACTTCGATCTCTTCAACCGGTTCGTAGTCTTCGTCGTAAATCGTGCCTGTGATCACGCCTGCAGGCATCAGTACGAAATCCACGCCGGCCTTGTGTTCGCCCGCTGCCACCGGAACCGTGAGCCCCGGTCCGGAGCCGCGCTGACCGTACAACTGGGTAACGAAACCTCTCCGTTGCGCACGAAGGCGGTAGGTTCCGATAGGAACCTCTCGGAACGCGAAGTTTCCGCTGGAGTCGGTGCGCGTCGAAAGAGTCTCACTCGGCTGTTCCACCGGCCAAAGCGTCACCACGGCCTTTGCGAGTGGCTGCAAACTGTCGGCACGCACCACGCGACCGGAGATCTGGCCCGCAGCCCCGGGACTGGAGGACCGTTTTGCCGGTGGCTCGGTTTGTTGCGAACTCACCGATCCAACCGTTGTCGCTGCCACCACAAAAGCCAGCAGCACCCAGGACTCGACCGGACAGGGGACATCTTTCTCCTCCCTGGCGGAACGGCCTTCGGCGATGCGTCATCGCGATGGGTTTACAGTATGCCGCCTAATTGAATACTCATCCAGCTTTGTCGGGCACGTCAGGCTTTGGTCCCTCCGGATAGGAACCATCCCGCCCTGCTTGCGGCAAATCGAGGGTGCGCACTCGTTGCTTTCTGGTTCTTCTGATGAGCGCAAGTGATGCCGGCATCGTGCCGGGTGCGTTGACAAAACTCCGATGTTTCCTTATCCTCAGAGTTTGTCCCGAGGGGAAGGGTGTGACTGAGCAATGCGCACCTATGTGCCAAAGGGCCGCGAGGCCACAGAGTTGACGCAAGGCAATCGCTGGTGGGTGCTCGACGCCGCCGGCCAGGTGCTCGGCCGTGTGGCCACCCGTGCCGCTCGCCTGCTGATTGGCAAGGACAAGCCGCAGTTCACGCCGCATCTCGATTGTGGAGACCACGTCGTCATTATCAACGCTGCGCAGGTCCGGCTGACGGGCAAGAAACTGGAGCAAAAGGTCTATCGCCATCATTCGGGCTACCCAGGCGGCCTGAAGGAGATCCCTGCAGCGCGCCTGTACCGGGACCGCCCCGAAGTTCTGGTGCGCAATGCGGTACTCGGGATGCTACCGAAAAATAAACTCCGCGCGCATCGTGCCCGCAAGCTGCGCGTCTATCGCGACGCCACTGGCCTGGCCCGCCACGCGGCCCAGAAACCACAGCCGGTGACGCTCTAGCTGCGGCCGGTTTGAGGAGGAACGTTGAGCACGACCCCGACGAGCACAGTAGAGAAGTTCTACGGCACCGGCCGTCGCCGCGAGGCCGTCGCCCGCGTTTTCCTCCAACCGGGCACCGGCCGCTTCACCGTCAACGACCGCCCCGTGGAAGACTATTTCAAGAATGTCGCCTGGTTGAAAACCGCCGTCGAGCCGCTTGAGTTCACCCAGTTGAAGACGCAGGTGGACGTCTATGCCACTGCCCGCGGTGGCGGCGTGGGCGGACAGGCCGGCGCTGTGCGCCTGGGCCTGGCCCGTGCGCTGGCGCTGTTTCGTTCCGAGCTGCGCCCTGCGCTGCGCAAAAACGGATTTCTGACGCGCGATCCGCGCATGAAGGAACGCAAGAAGTACGGCCAGAAGGGTGCGCGGAAGCGCTTCCAGTACAGCAAGCGTTAGCCGGGCAGCCCCGTGCGGCCAGCGCCCGGGGCTGAATCTCGCGGCCGGCAAGGTGCCGGCAAAAGGGTGTTCGCCCCGCCACGGCGGGGTGCCAAGCACCCGTTCTCAAAGGAGGTCCGTTGGCAGTTGAAATTTCGATGAAAGAATTGCTGGAGGCCGGCGTCCATTTCGGCCACCAGACCCGCCGTTGGAATCCGAAGATGAAAGAGTACATCTTCGGCGAACGCAATGGCATCCACATCATTGACCTGCAGAAAACCCTGAAGTTGTTCCGCGAAGCCGCCCGCTTCATCTCCGAACTGACCGCCCAGGGCAAAACCGTTCTCTTTGTGGGGACGAAGCGCCAGGCCAGCGAAGCGATTGCCGAAGAAGCGCAGCGCTGTGGCGCCTTCTATGTGAATCACCGCTGGCTCGGAGGCACGCTGACCAACTGGACCACCTTGCAGAAATCCATCAAGCGGCTGCGCGATCTGAAGGCCATGAAGGAAGATGGCCGCATGGACCAGCTTTCGAAAAAAGAAGCCGCACGGCTGGAGCGCGAGCTCAAGCACCTGCAGCAGAACCTGGCCGGCATCGAAACGATGACTGCGCTGCCCGACTGCCTGTTCGTCATCGATTGCAGCACCGAAGAAATCGCCGTGCGCGAAGCGCGCCGCATGGGCATTCCGGTCGTCAGCATCGTAGACACCAACTCCGACCCCTCGCTGGTGGATTACGTCATCCCGGGCAATGACGACGCCCTCCGCGCCATCCGCCTGTTCGCTTCGAAGATTGCGGATGCGGTGCTCGAGGGCCGCCGCGCCTACGAGCAGGGCCAGCTGGCCGAGGCCAAGGCTGCCGAAGCGGCGTCGGCGGCCGAGGAAGCCGTCGAGTACGTCGACACCAGCGCCTATGAGGCCTACGAACAGCCCGAAGGTGAGTACCTGGACGATGAAGAGGCGCTGGCTGCCGGTTACTCTCGGGACGACTACCCGGATGGAGATTCGGCCGAAGAGGTTGTGCCTTCCGAGGAAGAGAAACCCAGTTGAGCCGCTCGTGCCCCGTTCGGTCGCCCCCTAGGGCGTAGCGGAAGCATCGGGGCCGGCATCCAAAAGTTCAGTGGAAAGGCAAATCCAGTGCGGAAAAGGACGCGCCCATCCCTATGACCACGCAGCCGAAAGAAGTGAACATCTCTGCCCAGCAAGTGAAGGAGCTTCGCGAACGCACCGGTGCCGGAGTACTTGACTGCCGCACCGCACTCACCGAAGCCGCCGGCGACCTCGAAAAGGCCATTGAACTGCTGCGCAAGAAGGGCCAGGCCGCCGCCCAGAAAAAGGCTCAGCGCCAGGCCACCGATGGTCTGGTCGGCAGCTACATCCACATGGGCGGCAAGATCGGCGTGCTGGTGGAAGTCAACTGCGAAACTGACTTCGTGGCCCGCACCGAAGAGTTCCAGCGGCTCTGCCACGACCTGGCGATGCATATCGCCGCCCTCGACCCCAAATACATCCGCCGCGAAGACGTCACCGAAGACATGCTCGCGCGCGAGCGCGAAATCTTCGCCGCACAGGCCCGCGCCCAGGGCAAGCCCGAAGCGGTGATCGAGCGCATCGTTCAGGGCAAGATGGAAAAGTTCTACGAAGAAAACTGCCTCTACGAGCAGCATTTCATCAAGGATGAATCCGTTACCATCCGCGAGCTGATTGACAGCCTGATCGCCAAAGTGGGCGAAAAAATTGTGGTCAGCCGCTTCGTCCGCTTCAAAGTGGGGGAAGCCGGCGGCAGTGTCTCGAGCCAGGACTCGCCGAACGCTTGATTGCGAGCGTCCTGTTGGCCGTCGCCCATTCTCTGCTACAATGCCGCCGGGCGTGGGCCGGGGCAGAAGCGGGTTGTGCCGCCTGTCCACGGTGGCCGGCACGCCGTTTCGGTGGTTCCGATGTCTGTGCAGACACCCTCGCCGGTCTATCGCCGCATCGTGCTGAAGCTGTCCGGGGAATCCTTGCAGGGACCCCAAGGCTACGGCATCCACAGCGAAACCGTGGCTGCGATCGCCCGGGAAATCAAAGAGGTCAAAGACCTGGGGGTGGAAGTCGCCATCATGGTTGGCGGCGGCAACATCTTCCGCGGAACCCGTCAGCAGGGTCTGGCGATTGACCGCGCCACCGCCGACTACATGGGCATGCTCGCCACTGTGCTGAACGGTCTGGCCCTGCAGGATGCCCTGGAAAAGCTCGGCTGCTTCACACGCCTGATGAGCGCAATCGAAATGCACCAGGTCGCCGAACCTTTCATCCGCCGCCGCGCCACACGCCACTTGGAGAAGGGCCGGGTGGTCATCTTTGCCGCCGGGACCGGCAATCCGTACTTTTCAACAGACACCGCGGCCGCCCTGCGCGCTATGGAAATCAAAGCCGAGGTCATCTTGAAGGCCACCCGCGTTGAGGGCATCTACGATGCCGATCCGGAAAAGGTCGCCGGCGCGCGGAAATTCGATCGCATCAGCTATCTGGACGTCATCCAGCGCGGGTTGGCCGTCATGGATTCCACCGCCATCACCATGTGCATGGACAACCGTTTGCCGATCGTTGTCTTCAATCTGAACGTGCCCGGCAATATCAAACGCGTCGTCCTCGGCGAAAAGGTCGGCTCGTTGGTCACCCACGACTGACCGCGCCGGAAACGGGAGTGGCCTATGACCACGGTTGCCACATCGAAAGACGCGCTGGCCCAGGCCCGCCAGCGCATGGAAAAAGCGGTCGAAGACTTTCGCCGCGAGCTGGCTGCGCTCCGCACGGGCCGCGCCAACGTGGGCTTGCTGGAACATATCCGCGTCGACTACCACGGCAGTTCGCTCACCATCCAGCAGTTGGGCACCCTCTCCGTTCCCGACCCCACGCAGATTCTGATTGCCCCCTGGGATCCCGCGGCCGTGCCGCTGATCGACCGCGCCATTCGCGCCTCGGATCTCGGCCTGAACCCCACCACCGATGGCAAACTCATCCGGGTTCCCATCCCCCCGCTCACCGAAGAGCGCCGCAAAGAACTCGTCCGGCATCTCCACAAGGTCCTGGAAAATCACCGCACCGCCGTGCGCAACATCCGTCGGGATCTGAAGGAAGCGATCGAAAAGCTCGAGAAGGAAAAGAAGCTCAGTGAAGATGATCGCAAGCGCGCCCTGGACGAACTCGACAAGATTACGCAGGCGGAAATCAAAAAGCTGGAAGAGCTCTCTGCCGCCAAAGAGAAGGAAATCCTGGAGCTGAAGTAGGTCGTGCGATGGGCCCTCAGGGGAACGGCACAAACTTGAGTGCCCTGCCCGCCTCCGACAGCAGAATCAGGTGGCACAGGCCGGTCGCCTCCCCGCAACTGAGTAGGGCACGGCGCGGAATCTGGGCTGGGCTGTCGGGTGGTAGCACCAGCGGGTAGTCGAGCTTTTGCAGTTTCTCGGTGTAACCTCGCAACACTGCGGCGCCTTCCACGAATCGCACGGCTTGCAGCCGCGCACCGCCCGTGGGATCCGAAACGAACAGCAGCACAAATTCTGCATGGACGCTCTGGGGTGGATCCAGCAACCGTCCCAGGGTCACGGTGCGCGCTTCGGAAAGCTCGCCGGGAGCGTTCAGGGTCAGCTCCTTCACTTTTCGTTCGTCACCCACCAGTGCGAACAGCCGATTGCGCGTTTCGGGCAAGGGGCGGGTGGCCATCGCGGCTTGGGCGTAGAGGCGCACAGCCAGTTCCTTCCGACCCTGCTGTTCATAGATCTGTCCCAGGTGATCGCCGACTTCGCCCTGCTGGGTGAGCAGCCAGGCAGCGTGAACGTAGGATTCGGCGCGGTCCAGATTCCCCTTGCGGAAATAGATCCAGCCGAGCGTGTCCCAGTACCTGGCCAGGGCCATGGCCTCTAGCAACTTCGCGGGTTCCAAGCGGTCAAGGTTCAGATGCCGCAGAGCTTCCGTTGCCGCGGCCACCGCCTGTTCAGCGTAGTGCTGCGCGCGATCCAGCTCCAGATTGTGTACCGCCAGCACATACGCCACATTGTTCAGGGTGGTCGGGCTGGCCGAGCCTGTCGTCGCCGCAAAAAGATGTTCCAACGCTTCTTCGCGGCGTCCCAGGTGCAGCAGCGCCTGTCCCAGATTCACCCGGATCGAGGAGAGCCACTGGGGATCTGTGTTCAGGCGAAGGGCTTTGTCCAGCAGCTCGGCCGCTTCGGTGTATTGTTTTTCCTCCAGCAGCAACCCCGCAAGAGTGCTCATCGCGGTTGCATCCAGCGGATCGATTTCGAGATGCTTCTGATAGGCGGCTATGGCTTGCCGAGAGTTCTGCTCCATCAAATGCACGAACCCTTTGTTCCGGTACGCCGAGGCATGGTGCGGGTTGAGTGCAATCTGACGGTCAAGTGCTTCGAGCGCTCTCCGGGGCTGACCGGTGCGCAGATACGCTTCCCCGAGTTTGTTCCAGGCTTCCGGGTGCTTCGGATCCAGTTCGACCAGCCACTGCAGGATTTGCGCCGCCTCTTCGGAACGGTTCTCTCGCAACGCCGCCGCGCCGGCCTCGAAGAGCTCCGCTGGCGTGGTCGCCGGTGGGTCGTTCCCCATGCGCGTGGCGATCAGCGTCTGCCCTTCATCGGCGCGAACCGCACGCAGGAATACCTGGTAGTCGCGCCTGCGTTCCGGAGCCACCGCGGGCAACCGCTTCTGCAGGTGTCGTTCGGCGATCAGTTTGCCCGCTTCCAGCCGGTAGTCGGATCGGTAGGTGGCGTAGTCACGCTCCAGCCGCACCGGTACCGGTGGGCGTGCGGTGTAGCCGGCGGGCAGCTCGAGTTCGATCCGGTACTCCGTCAGATGGGATGGGCCCAGTTCAATTTCTGTCGGCGGCGCTCCCGCCTCCGGCACGTCTTCCGGAAGGTCTATTTTCGGCAACGGGAGCTGCAGTTGAGCTGAGCGCGTGAACCGGTTCAAAGATTTGGGCTGCAAGATCCGGAATTCCAGCCGCAGCGGATCAGCACTGGTTTGCAGTGCCGTCACCTGCACGTCGGCCACGTCTCCCGTAAGTCCGGTCCTGAGGGCCAGTGTTTGCGCCAGGATTTTCCAGTTCGCTTGGGGCAGGCGTCGGAAGGCTTGCCGAAGCATCACTTCCTCGTCGCCACGGAACTCGAACTGCACGCGAGCCTCGAGTCCGCCCTCGTTCCTGATGGTGCCGCGGACCTGAAGCCGCTGCCACAACGGGAACGGCGGTTCCACCGGCGTCTCCACCAGCCGTGAGGGTTCTTTCCGCGGGATGTGCAGCGCTTTCTTTCCACGCAGGCGCGCCAGCAGCAGCCCGAACGGTGCCCCCTCGGCCGTTGTGTCCAGGAACTCCATCCTGCCGTCGAGTGTCACGGCACTGATCAGGTGGTCAAACTGCCCCGGCGACGGCACATCAGGATCGAGCGTGCGCTGGGAAGGGATTAGCACCGGTGTCACTTCGATCCCCACCGCCTCGGCCAGTGCAGCCAGCAACGTGTGTTTGTCCTTGCAGTCCCCGTACCGGTTGGACAGCACCTGCTCGGCTTTGTGCGGCTGGTAGCGGCCCACGCCAAACAACAGGCCGACGTTGCGAATCTTTTGAGACACGAAGTCGTAAAGCGCCTCGAGTTTTGCCCGCTCCGTCTTCCGGTCCCGGGTCAGGGTCTCCGCCTGAGTGCGGATCGCCTCCGTTACCGTGCGTTGTTCCCGCTCCAGCGCGGCATACCACCACCCCACCTCTTCCCAGCTCGCAAATGTTGAAAGCTGTACGTCAGCGATTTTGTTTTTCTCTTCTTTCTGTGGCTTTTCGTTCTCCGGTCTGGTCGGCTCGGCTTGCGACTGTGGCCGCGCTTGGTGCCAGCGGTAGATTCGCCGCCCCGCGGCTTCGCGCACTTCGGGTTGCAGATGTGAGGCTGTTTTCAGATGGACTTTCCGGGTGGCGGGCAGGTCCACCTCCAGCGTTTCTTCCAGGGTCATGTTGGCGGGATAAAACCTGTGTACGAGCCAAAAATGGCCGGGCACGAGCGGGGTGTGGAGTTCCGTGCGGAACCGGTAGGCGAGCGAGTCGCCGACCTGCAGAGCGGGCACGGTCACGTGCTTTTGGCGCAAGTCGGTATCGACAGGGGCTTCCCGCGATACCGGAGCGGTGAGTTCCTGCATCGCCGATGCGTCTGGTGTCACCACCTCTCCGCCAGATTTGTAAACACGGAGAAACTCCAGCTCGAACCACTCGTTTTCCGCCGAGTATTCGAAAATCAGTTGGCCGAGCTGTTCGACTGCACCCTGGGTCAACAGTCGCACCCGTATCTCCTGGGTCAACTGGCAGTGCCCGTCGTTTTCGCATCGCAGGTGGGTGTACCTCGTTTCGACGAGAACGGCTTGTTCGTGGTTTGCAGGT
>JAIMBE010000093.1 GCA_023511565.1 Bacillota bacterium | reverse complement strand
CACTACTATCAACCGAACTGAAGAAAGTGAACAAGCTAGGGTTTGACGGGAACCGCGGCTGGGATACACTTATAGACCCATCGAGGAGAGGAGAGTCTTAGCTAGGGTTTGCCGGGAACCGCGGCTGGGATACACTTATCCTCCCCGAAGTCATTGATTTCGGGGAGGATCGTTCTTTTTTGGTCCTCAAAAAAGTGCAAGTTGGTGTGGTGGATCTTCTGGTTTTTCTCGTTTTTTTCCAACAAAAACCTCCATCTTTTCGAACTGGCGATCAGTGACAGCGACGAGGCGCACTTGGCCGTGGCTGGGCAGCGCCGCGGCGACTTTGCGGCGATAGACGGCTTCGGATTCAGCGCTGGCCACGTAGTGCACATAGACCGAGTACTGCAGCATTGTGAAGCCTTCGCGCAGTAGTGCATTGCGGAACTGCGTGTATTCGCGGCGCAGTTCGGGTTTGTCTACGGGCAGATCGAACATCGCGAACAGCCACATGGGACGATATCCTGAAAGCGCAAACCGGTGCCGGGGCATGGCTACAGCTCCGGAATGGCAAGTTTTTCGCCGCGCTCTTCGACCACGGCCGCCAGGGAAAATGCCAGCCGGGATATCCAGTCAAACAGAGTGCGGGATTCACCTTCAATACCGTAGCGGGCCAGCAGGGGTTCGAGCAGAGCACGTTTGGTATCGCGGTCCAGTTCGGGTTCGGCGCCGAGGGTATCCCACAAAGCGGCCACGGCGCGGTCCACCAGCGGACGCAGTGGTTCCATCAGGTCGTCGGCCAGACAAAAAGGGTGATACCGGTTGTGGTGGTGGATGCCGAACGAGGGGTGCAGGCCGGCCGCGCAGATAGCGCGGGCGGTGAGTGCGCGGAGCACTGCGTAGCCATAGTTCAGGCAACGGTTGGCGCCGGCGGCGTCGGTATCGCGGCGGAAATCTTTGCGGGGAAACACCAGCGGCCAGTAGATGCGGGCAGCCTGGGCTTCGCAGTTGCGGGGATCGCCGGAACCGACGCGTCCGGCGAGCAGCTCGAGCCCGTGGTCCGTTCCAGTGCGTGCAACCAGCGTGCGGGCCTGGGCACGGATTTTCGCGCGGACGATCTGTTGCCAGAGCCGTTTGCGTCGCGGCCGCGGGAGCTGCGCTTGGCGGGCGAAGCGTTCGGTTTGCAGGGAGTGGGTTTCGAGTGGCAGCAACATTGCGGCGGGCAGGTGTTTCGTGTTGCAGGCGATGAAGCTGGCGCCGGCTTCCGCCAACCCGGCCAGCACAGCATGGGTGAAGCTGAGTTGTGGGTGCGAGGCGATGACTACGGCGAGCTCGGCCAGGGGGATAGTGGTTTCCTGCTGGTCGTCTTGGCGGCGGATGACGAGCAATCCGTTGTGCACCCGGAGCCGGGCGGGCTGTTCGGAGAGGTCGAGGATGCGTTCAGTCATGGGCTTCGCTGACCTCACCAATCGGACTGACAGTTAGTTTCCGGGCCTTGCATTCCATTAGGGTATTCGGGGTTCTCCACAACCAGGCACGAGATTTCAGCATTTCGGATTTCTTGCGCGCGTCAGTAACAGGTGCTAGGCCGACGACGATCTGGCCTGCGGAGTACTGACTTACTCCTCGAACGACAAACAGTGCCGGTTTGTTGCTGTGGGGTTGGCATTCGATTGTATCGCCTTGGCAAAGCGAGAATTTGAAGCGGTAGCCGGGGCCATGGTCGCGCTGGATGATGGGCTGGCCGGACTGTTTGCGCCGGTAAGCTTCCAGCATGCTGACCACGCGGCCTTCCCAAGCCACTTCATCTCCGTTTTGATCCAGCTTAGCGATGATTTCGACGTGGTGATTCGAGCCGGGCAATACGCGCCGGACCGCACCGGTTTTTTGGTTGACCAGCTCCACCGGGGTTTCGGGCTTGATGACGCGGACGCGGCGGATAGGAATTCCTTCCGGGTGGCGGCGCGAGGGTAGCCGCGGCAGGTTCGCCTCGCTGGCGAAGACTTTCTTCGGGTCGCCATCGCCGAGTTTTTCGAGCACGAGCTGGCGGATCACGGGGTCCGCGATGTTCTTGGCTTCTTCTTCGGTCAGGGCGTTAAGCGGTTTGCGCACGCGGGTTTCTTCGGTGTTGCCCCTGCGCACGCGGGCGTAGTGCGTGTCTTCATGCAACTGGCCGGAGACTTTGCGGGACACGCGGTGCGAGACAACGACCGAATCGATCAGCGTACGCACCGAATCCACAAAGTTGGGCCAGGGGCCTGTGACCGAGGCGAAGCGGCGCCGGCGCTCCCGCTGGGCGCGCGCAGCCGCATCGTTCAGCCGCTGCACCATGGCCGGAGTGGTCAGCGCGACAACCAGAGCGTCAATGGCGTGGTGGCGGTGGTCAGCGCGGGGTTTTGGCTGGCGGCCCCCGTTGGTGGTCGGACCATCGTTCAGGATGCTGTTCAGGTGCCAGACGTCGCGCAGGTGCGCAGTAATCATGCCGGAGGTGGCTTGGACGCGGCGGCGGCCGTTGGCGTCCACGCCCTGCTCGTTGCAACCGAACAGCAGGCCCAGATAGCGCTGGGCCAGCCGTGAGGCGTACGCTGTGTCGCGAAGTTGTCGTTCCGAGAACTGGTTGAGTTCTTCCTTAAGCTCCTCGTCATTCATCTGGAACCGGCGGAGCTTTTCCTGTGCGATTTCCCGCCGCCCTTGGAACTGCTTGACGCGGTCCAGAATTTTCTCGTAGAGGTCCCGGTCGCCCGCATAGGCTTCCCACGGCGTGCGATCGTACTTGCGCTGATTTTCGCTGACATGGCACAGGGTCAGGTTGACGTAGCGATTGTCCAGCGAGCGGCTGAACGGGATGATGTGCTCGATCTGGAATTCCGGTTCGGGGCCGACCAGGGCGCGCATGGAGATGGACTTGCCGGTGTAGGGGCAGCGCCAGCTGCACTCCTCAGCCAGGCGGACTTTGAGGATGTCCTCGGGGGAAGGCTCGAAGTTGGGCTGCTTCAATTCATCGAGGATTTTCTGCCGAGCCCGCTTGCGCTCGACTTCATTTTTACGCATGCGGTCCCACAGTTCCTGGCGCCGCCATTTCGGGTTGCGCAGATCGCGGGCCAGTTCAATGTGAATTTCGGCTGGCTTCCCGTAGCGGCGAATGAGCGCGTTGACAATTTTGCGTAGCTCGGTGAGCGAGCGCATCACGGCCGGATTGCGGATTTCCTTAAGTGCATCGGCCACGGGTGGCAGCAGTTCGCACACCTGGCCGCTGGCAAACCGTTCCGGATAGGCTTTTCGGCGGGCTTCAGCAAAAGTCATGCACTGCTCCAGCAGGGGCAGCAGCGTGCGGAGGGCGGCCAGCGACAGGCTGAGGCGTTCTTTCTCGAAGGTGATTTCGGCTAGTCGCTGTGCCGCCTCAGGGTCCAGGTTCCATTTTTTCTGCGCTGCCTGGGGCAGCTTCTCTGGCTTTTGGAATGCGTAGACGTACTCGACGAGTCGCTCGCGTTCGTCTTCGGAAAGCGCCAGCCAGCGTTCGCCAAGCGCCTGGTAGAAAGCGGCGGCGGTGCGATTGCCCGGGATGCGTTTTTCGCCGCCGGCTTCCAGGTTGAATTTCACGTCCCTGCCGAGTCCGAGGAGTTTGCGGATTTTGCTGAATTCAAGATCGCCTTGTGTTTCAAGAGCCTTGCACAGTGTGCGGTGTTCTTCCAGTGACAGCCGCCGAGCGCGCTGGCCTCGGGCGAGCACTTGCAGGTTGTTGACAGCCTGCAGCATGCGGAAGCGCTGCGCGGCGAGCAGGTGTGCGCGAGCCCGGGGCTGCCCGGGTTCGAGTTCGCACTGGCCAACGCGGTCCGGGTCAAACCACAAGGGGCGTTGATAGAAGATCGCTTTGTGCAACGCTTTCTTCCGTTCATTGGTCAACCGCTCCGCATGCCAGCGAGCCTGCGATTCCCAAATCGCTTCGAACTCTTCGAGGTACATCTGGCGCGCGGTGTAGCGATTGCGGATGCGGCTTTCGTGCGGATTCAGGCCGGCGAAGTATTCGCCCAAAGTGCGCGCTCCCACCTGCTGCATCTTCTGGCGCAGTTCGCTGATGCCCGATTTGACCTTGCCTTCGTCTTCGTCCTGCTTGTCCGCACGTGCGGGCCGGATGCGGTTGCTCAAGAAACCGCGACGCTGAGCCAGGTGGTAAAGCGCGCGGCCTAGGGAGTACGGCTCGAGCCGCTCGTCCAGAGCGGCAGCGCGGAGAATGTAGGGCAAGGTCTGTCGTGGCTCGGGGTAGCAACCAGAGGCGGCCTTGGATTGGAACCAGGGAGAGGCCAGAATTTTCTGATCAAGCTGGGTGAGCAATGCCTGGCGCTGGACAGGCAGGCTGCCGTCGCCAGGTGGGAGAAGGCCAAACTCCTGGAGGAGGCGAAAGACGTTTTGCAGCCGCCGCGCACGACGCCGGATCTGCCGACGCAACAAGCGCTTCTCGCGACGCGTTTTGTTGCGCGGCTCCTCTTCGCCGGCTTCGCGGTTGCCTTCGGTGGCCGCTTCGAAGATGCGCACACCTAAGGCACGACACTCGGCGGGGTCGCTATCTTTCAGGGTCACGGCGGCCCAACCGATGGAATCCGAACCGAGGTCGAGGCCGAGAACCCATTCGCTGCCCGTAGTCACCATACCGGCCCCTCGCTATTGACAGAATATCAAAATAAGAGTATTGTAAAGAAAGTGTATCCCAGTCGCGGTTCCCGTTGCTTATTCTAGCAAGCGGGTTTCCGCGAAAGGTTCAGCCCGAAAGGGCTTCCTCAGGCACCGTCCAGCACGGTGCCTTTTTCTTTTGGGGTGGGGTTATTGGATGGAGTCGAGCAGCTTGGTGATGGTGCGGTTCAACTCCTTGTCTGTACGGCGGAGCGTGTCGATTTTATTGATGGAATGGAGCACGGTGGTGTGGTGCTTGCCGCCGAACTGGCGTCCAATTTCCGGCAGCGAAGCAGAGGTGAGCTGCTTGACCAGGTACATGGCGATCTGGCGCGGATAGGCGATCGCTTTTGCGTTCGAGCGCATCTTCAGGTCCTCGGGGCGGAGCTGGAAGTGCTCGCCGACGCGCTTCTGGATCAGCTCGATCGTGACGCGTTTATCCTGCGAATCGATGATGGACTTCAATGCGGCGTGCGCAGTGGCCAGGTTCAGCGGTTGACCGGTCAGCGAAGCAAACGCCACCAGCCGCGTGAGCGCGCCTTCCAGCTCGCGCACGTTCGATTTAATCGAGCGGGCGATGAACTCGGCGACTTCGTCCGGCAGGAAAACGTGCTCGCTCTCTGCTTTCTTTTGCAGGATAGCGATCTTCGTTTCCAGATCGGGCGGCTGGATATCGGCCACCAGGCCCCATTCAAACCGCGAGCGCAAACGCTCTTCGAGCGAGCTGATCTCTTTCGGCAGCGAATCCGAGCTGATCACGATCTGCTTCTGCTGATCGTAGAGTGCGTTGAAGGTGTGGAAGAACTCCTCCTGGGTGCGTTCTTTGCCGGCGATGAACTGGATGTCGTCAATCAGCAGCACGTCCACGGTGTGGAAGCGGTTGCGGAAGCTCACCATGCGGTCAAAGCGGAGTGAGTTGATCACCTCCATGGTGAACTTCTCGGCGCTGATATAGGTCAGCCGGCAGGCGGGATTGTGCCGCTTGATGCGGTGGCCGATGGCCTGCATCAGGTGGGTTTTGCCCATACCCACACCGCCGTAGAGGAACAGCGGGTTGTACGCCTTCGAAGGCCGGTCTGCGACCGCCAGCGCGGCAGCATGCGCGAACTGGTTCGAAGCCCCCACAACAAATGTTTCAAAGGTGAAGCGCGGGTTCAACTGGGGGTCGGCCGCTTCAAAGTCCAGCCGCGGCTGAGTGGTTGGGCTCGGCCGCTCCGGTTCTGTGGGGACGAATTCTACCTGTGTGTCGGCCATGCCCACTTCGACCAGTACGGCACGGATCAACTCCCCGTAGGTCTCCGACAGCCGCTTCCGGAAGGCCTTGGTGGGCACGCGCACAACCAGTCGGCCATTTTCCAGACTCTGCTGGCGTGTCGGCTGGAACCAAGTCGAGAAGGTGTGGGGATTCACTCGGCGTTCCAAGTGTTGCAGGATGCATTCCCAAGCGGTCATGCGCTGCTCCATTGCAGGTTGTGGAAATTCCGGCAAGCCGGCGCACAATTTCCACAGGTTGTTTAAAAGTTGTGGACGCGTTGCTTCTGCGCGCGAAAGAACCCCCGTTCAGCCGCAGTACCGGCAGGCACCCCAGTCGCTGTCTCGCGCGCTGCCCCTTCTGTGGCCTCGTGGTTGCTCACTGCGTACCACCCAGTGGGTCAACCCTGCCAGTGGTACCTTCGGCTTCCGTGGCGAGGGCGCATTCTCCACAACTGCGCCGGTTTGGGCAAGAGAAAGTTCATCGAAAACGCGCACTGGTTCTCACACGCGATTCACATGTTTTCCACAGACGAGCACGCCACGGGCCAAACCCCGAAGCAGAGCGGTGAGGACTCCGTCACGGGCCGGAGAGCACCCGGTGGCTGCCGCGGTGCAGGGTTGACGTTTTCAGAAGACCGCAATAGGCTCTGTGCGCACTCAGGTTCATCGGAGGGAGAGCATGAAGCGAACCTTGGCAGGGCTGGTCTGTACGTGCGTGGTTCTTGCCGGAGCCGCGCTGGCGCAACAGGGACTGGAAGACGTTCAGATTCGCGCCGAGAAAATCCGCGGCAACGTCTATGCGCTGATCAGCGATCGCGCCGGGAACATCGGCGCCTCGGTCGGCGAAGACGGTATCCTGATTATTGACGACAAGTTCGCTCCGCTGGCCGACAAGATCCGGGCGGCACTTGCAGGAATCGGCCAGGGCCCGCTGAAGTTCGTGCTGAATACTCACTGGCACGGAGACCACACGGGCGGCAACGTAGTGTTCGGTAAACAGGCGCCGATCATCGCGCACACGAACGTGCGGAAACGGCTGGCGGAAGGCTCGGCCGCGCGCAATGTGCGGCCCGCGCCGAAGGAAGCCCTGCCCGTGATCACCTTCGACGAATCGCTTTCCGTGCATTTCAACGGCGAAGAGATCAAAGCCTTCCACATCCCGCACGGTCACACCGATGGTGACATTGTGCTGCTGTTCACAAAGTCGAATGTGGCACATCTGGGCGATGATTTCTTTGCCGGCCGGTTTCCGTTTGTCGACATAGACAGCGGCGGCAGCGTCCGCGGGCTGATCCGCGGCATCGCCCACCTGCTGGAGCAGTTGCCCGATGACGTGGCCATCATCCCGGGCCACGGCCCCGTCTCAACCAAGGAGAACCTGCGCGAGTACTACACCATGCTCGTCGAAACGACCGAGCACGTCCGCAAACAGATGGAAGAAGGTAAGTCACTCGATGCCATCCTTCAGGCCGGCGTGCCGGAGCGGTGGAAGTCCTGGGCGTGGAACTTTATCAACGAAGAGCGCTGGATCCGCATCATCCACCGCAGTCTGACCGGCCAGCGACTGGATTTCCCCGTGCCCCGCGGACGCGACGGCCACGGCCACCCGCACCCGCATTAGAAGACCGCGGGCGGTTCCGGAGAGCCTTCTGCCGGGGTGCAGGAAAAATTCGAGGCCGAGCAGTCGCGGCCGACCAGCCCACTACACCACGACAAAACGGGGTGCCGGCCTGTCTGTTTCCTGTTCATTTTCCGGCGGCCGGATGCGGATCGAATAGACCGTATAGAGCACCCGGGTACCCTCGAGCAGTTCGACATGGCCGCTGGGCACGGCGCGGCCGATCCCGACAAACGCAACGCGGCGAAAGTCCATTTGTCCCGGGCCACCGAGGACCGCACGAGCGAACTGTTCGCGCTGGCGCTGTTTTCCTGCGGCCGCAGCACGCCGCTGGTGAACGACAGCTGTTCCCGCAGCGCTCCGGTCAGCGGCCCGCGCAGAGAGAAGTCTGCCGCTGTGATGGTCAGCGGCTCGAATGCCTGCCAGTTGTTCTCCCGAATGGCGCCGAACGCACACCGGAGCAGGGCTTCCTCGCGGGAAACGCTCCGACAGCCAGCCGGCAGGATCAGCCGCAGACCCTGCAGGAGCAAGAACCTAGGAATCCAGCGCCAGCCGATCATGTTCCTTCCCGGCCAGTCTATTTTCCTGGAGTCGGCTCTGGTGAAGGAAGATAGTACCCCGGCCGGGCGCGCACGGTCAGATTCGGTCGGGTGACTTCGACGCGGATTTCGTGGTAGCCCGAGGGATTGACGTCTTTCGGCCGGTAGGTCAGCGTGTACTGCGCATGGAGTTCGCCGCCAATTTCGCTGACCGCCTGTTCGATGGCGCGATCGCGGAAGGTGGATACGTGCATGCCGCCGGTGCCCGCGGCCAGCAGTTCGTGAGAATTCCTGCCGATCGCATTCGACCCCATCTGGACCAACAGCGCAATGGCGCTGAGCAGGTCGATCTGTCCGGTGCGTTGCTGTTCGGTGGTCGGGGTCTGCACCGTGCCGGGCAGCGGTGGACGCGGAAAGGTTCCCGGCGGGTAGGGTGAATTCGTTGCCGACTGTGGCTCGGCGCGCAGCAGCGCGGCCGCGGTCGAAAGGCCCACGGCGTAGACCGTGATCTGGTTGAGCTGTGCTTCGCGGAGGATCACGCCAAGTGGGGTTTCGCTGCCGCGGTCGACCGCCTCGGAGACCAGCAGGATCACCCGGCGGCGGTCCGGCGGGCGGTTCCGCAACAGGCCGATGGCACGCGACAAGGCATCCTGCATGCGCGCACCGGAGGTGCCCACCGGCAACTGGCTGATCACCCGTTCGATCCGTTCGTGCTCCGAGTGGAAATCGAGCAACAGCTCCACGCGATCGTCGAACGCCAGGATGGCGGCTTCGCCGGATGGGCCGAGCACCACCTGCGAGAACAGCACTGCAGCCTTGCGGACCGCCGGGAGCAGCGGTTCGACGCGCGAGCTGGTCTGAAACACGAATACCGCGGAGATCGGATCGCCGCCCAGTTCGAAGTCTTCGATCTCCTGTTCCACTCCGTTGTCGAACACGCGGAACTGATCCCGCGTCAGGTCAAGCACCAGCTCGCCGGCGGCGTTGCGCACCGTCACGGGTGTGGAGACCAGCTCGACGCGCACGCGGATGGGTTCCTGGGGCGGCTCGGGTGCCTGGGCGGACTGCGGCCGCGCGGAGGGATCGGTCTGGATCGGCCCCGGCGGCGCCTGTGCTGAAACAGCCGCCGCCAGCAAAGCGAATCCCACGGTCGCGACCAGCCGTTGCTGGACCAGTTGGCGCATGCGCGGCATTCCGTCCCAGTCTACCTGATTCGACGCTTCCCTTCGATGCCGGGATGCACTGCCGGCGCGGGCGTACCGGCTCGGAGGGAAGCTGTGCCCGATTCCGCGTCCTCAAGGCCTGCTGCGGGTCGGCTTGGGTTCTGCGGGCTGGCCGTAGGTGTTCAGCTCAGCGTGCCAGTGTAGCTGACGTCGGGTTTGGCGCCGCTGCGGGTCGGCTCGATGCGGCCGATGCGGAAGAACTTCTCGCGGCGCCGTTTCAGTTCGGCTTCGACGGTCGGCAGGTGCTTTGCGGACACGACCAGAATCAGGCCGATGCCGCAGTTGAAGGTACGGAGCATCTCTTCGGGTTCGATCTCACCGAGTTTCTGCAGCCAGGTAAAGATGCGTGGCACCGGCCAGGAGCCCAACTTGACCACGGCGCGGGTGTTGCGCGGCAGCACGCGCGGCAGGTTGCCGGTGATGCCGCCGCCCGTGATGTGCGC
>JAIMBE010000092.1 GCA_023511565.1 Bacillota bacterium | reverse complement strand
CTGCCACAGGTGTGGAAGTTCCGCCAATTGCACCGGCGCGGGAAATTGCTTTTGCGACGGCGTCCCGGACGGGTATATTGTTGGGTTCACAGGGCCGGCGGGCATTGCGGAATTCACCGCCCGGCTTCCCCTGCCGCAAGGCACCTATGGCCACCGAGATCAACAAACGCCTGGAGCGTGCCAGAAAACTGCTGGAAAAGAACAAACTGGAGAGTGCGATCGAAGAGTATCAAGCGGCCCTGGCGATCGAGCCGAACAACGCCGAGGTGTTGCAAGCGCTCGGCGACCTCTACAGCCGGCAGAATCAGACGACGCAGGCGTTACGGTACTACGGGCTGCTGTTTGACCGCTGCTATGAGATGGGTGAAACGAACCGGGCAATCATTCTCTATCAGCGGTATTTGAAGTCGGCGCCTCAGCCGCCCGAGCGCGTCCTGCGCTACGCCACGCTGCTGCAGAAACAGGAACGGCGCGACGAAGCCATCGAAGAATACTCCACCGCAGCCGAGAGCTTTCAGGCGCAGGGCAACCGCGCCGACGCCTTCCGCTGCTGGGAACGGCTGGCCCTGCTCGACCCGGACAATCCCGAACGGCATCTGAAGCTGGCCGAAGCTGGTGAAGCACTCGGCCAGATCGAGGTGGCCGCACGGGCCTATTTCCGTGCCGCCCAACTGGAGCAGGCTTCGGGCCATCTGGACCGGGCCCTGGAGCACTTTGCACAGGCGAACCGGCTTCTGCCGAACGAGCGGAGCCTCTGCCTGTTCTACGCCGAGGCCCTGCTGCGCAAGGGAGAAGCCGCGCAGGCGGTAGCGTTGCTAGAGCCTTTTGCCGACGGGGAGCTGGATGCGCAGTTCCAGCTCGTTTTCGGCGAAGCGCTGCTGCGCACGGGGGAACTGGACCGGGCACGGCCGCTGCTCGAGGCCTACTACCGCGCCCGCGGCGGGAGTTTCGAGAAACTGTTTCAACTGGCGGAGGCCTATTTGGCCGCCGGACGCACCGCCCCCGGCCTGGAAGTGCTCAAGAACCTGAAGCAGGAGCTGTTCAGCCGGAAGCGGCAGAACGAATGGATCGCCGAGTTCGACCGGATCGCCGAGCAGTTCCCGAATTCGCTGCCGCTGGCCGAGTTCGGCGCCCAGGTGTTCAACGAACTGAACCGGGAAGGAAAGTATTTTGACTTCCTGGCGCGGCTGTTCGACCTGCGTCTGCGGGAGGGCAACGTGACCGGTGCCTGCGACGCGCTGGACCGCCTCGTCGACATCGACCTCTACGACCACGGACATCAGCAGCGGCTGGCCGCGCTGGAAGGCCAGGCCGAGCCGGAATTTCTGGGCCGCATTCGCTCGCGGCTGGCGCAGGTCTCCCGCAGTGGTGCCACCAGCGCCGCACGGGTCGAGCCTGCTGGGATGACCTCGACCGCGCCGCCCGGCGGAGAAGCCGAACGATCGGGCACACTGGAGGATCTGATCGTACAGGCGGAAATCTTCCTCCAGTACGGTCTGGGGGACAAAGCGGTCGAGCGACTGGAACGCATCGCACAACTGTTCCCCGACGAAGAAAAGCGCAACGAACGGCTGCGGCATCTCTACGAAGCGGCGAACTGGTGGCCGGCGGGCTCCCGGCGCGCGCCGGTGGCGATCCCCACGGCCAGCCGGGACATTCGAGCCGCAAACGACCGTGCCGAAACCCTGCGCGATCTGGCAAAAATTTCGGAAATCAACCAGCTCATCTACCGACAAGGGACGCCCAAAGCCGTGCTTTCCGCGGCAGTGAATGAGGTGGGCAAGTACCTGCGTGCCGCGCGGTGCCTGGCGGTTGTGGGGCCGCCCGGGCAACCCCCGCAAGTGGCCGCCGAATTTTGTGCGCCGGGCATGGAACCTTCGCCTCCCGCACAGGTGGTGCGGCTGCTGGCGCGGTTCGAACAAACCGCACCTGATGCCCTCGGCGGAATGACGCTGGAGGCCACCGTCGCGCCTGGGCTGCGCGAAATCGGGTTGGAAACGGCGCTGGCCGTGCAACTGACCGACAAGGAAACGCACACACCCGCCGGGCTGGTCATCGTTGGGCACGCAGCGCCCCGGGTCTGGCAGGCGAACGAAATCTACTTTCTGCAGGCCGTCGGCGACCAGATGCTGCTCTCGGTGCAACACACGCGGCTGCGCACGCTGTTGCGAACACTGGCCGTCGCCGATGAGCGCACCGGATTGCTGAGCCGGAGCTCCTACTACGACTGCTTGCTGAACGAAGCAGGCCGGGCCCGCCTGCAGGGAACACCGCTGGCGCTGGTGCTGCTGCAAATGGATCAGGGCAAGGAGATTGCGCGGCGACAGGGCGAGGGGGTACTGGAGCGTTGCTTCGAGCCCGTAGCCCAGAAACTACAGGCCGCGGTACGGCAGAACGATCTGACGGTGAAGTACACCGCCTGGTCGCTGGCCTTCATCCTGCCTGACACGAACCTGGCGAATGCGCGCACGCTGGCGGAAAAGTTGCGTACAATAGGCGCAGGCATGCGGCCGCTGGGGGACCAGAGGCCGGTGACGTTCAGCGCAGCGGTGGTGGAGGCCGTGGCACGGCCGGATTTCGAGAACGAAGACGTCGTCACCGACGTGATCAACCGGGCAGAGTTCGCGCTGGAAGAAGCTCGGGCGCGCGGCGGCAACACCGTGGTGGCGCTGCCGAGTCCGGTGGTGTGAGGGACAGGATGTTTCCAACCGACGTGGTGATCGTAGCCGGTGCGCGGACGCCGATGGCGCGCTATGTGGGCGCCTTCAAGGAGATCAGCGCGATTGATCTGGGCGTGGTGGCCGCGCGCGAAGCCATCCGGCGAGCCGGCGCCGATCCCGCGGAATTCGATCACGTGATCTTCGGCAACGTGCTGCAAACCTCGGGCGACGCCATCTACGGCGCGCGCCACGTGGGCTTGAAGGCCGGGCTGCGGAAGGAAACACCGGCCGTAACGGTGAACCGGCTGTGCGGCTCTGGTATCGAAGCCATCATCCAGGCCGCGCAACGCATCCTGCTCGGCGAAGCGCAACTGGTGCTGGCCGGCGGGATGGAAAATATGACCCAGGCACCGCACGTGATTCGGGGGGCGCGGAGCGGCTTCCGGCTGGGCGAAGGCAAACTGGAAGATTCCCTGCTGGTGGCGCTGCTGGACAGCTACTCAGGCTGCACGATGGCGGACACTGCGGAGAATCTGGCCGCCGCCTACGGCATCACCCGACAGGAGTGCGACGCCTATGCGCTGCGCAGCCAGCAGGCCGCCGAAGCCGCCTACCGGTCGTGCCGGATGAAAGACGAACTGGTTCCGGTCGAAGTAAAGACCGGGCGCACGACGGAGCAGTTCAGCGAAGATGATCATCGCCGTCCGGACACGACCCTGGAGACGCTGGCCAAGCTGCCCCCTGCGTTCCGCAAAGATGGCCTGGTCACGGCGGGCAACGCGAGCGGCATCGTGGATGGAGCCGCAGCCGTCGTCGTAACGCATCGTCAGACGGCGCAGCAGCGCGGCTGGAAGCCGATGGGCCGCATCGTTTCCTGGGCCGTGGTGGGGGTCGAGCCGCGGATGATGGGCATCGGCCCGGTGCCGGCCACCCGCCAGGCCCTCGAACGCGCGGGGATGACGCTCGAACAGATGGACTTGATCGAAGTGAACGAGGCCTTCGCCGCGCAATATCTGGCCGTCGAAAAGGAACTCGGCCTCGACCGCGACCGGACCAACGTCAACGGCGGGGCCATCGCCCTGGGCCATCCGCTTGGCGCCACCGGCACGCGCCTGGTGCTGACGCTGCTCTACGAGCTGCGTCGCCGCGGGAAACGCTACGGCCTGGCGACTGCCTGCATCGGCGGCGGTCAGGGCATCGCAATGGTTGTAGAATCCTTGCAGTAACACCCTGCATCCCGGAGGAGCACGGATGTCCATCCAAAAAGTAGGGGTGGTGGGCTGCGGCCTGATGGGTTCAGGCATCGCCCAGACGTGCGCGCAGGCCGGCTTGGAAGTGGTCGTGCGCGAAGTCAACCAGGAACTGCTGGACAAAGGACTGAAGAGCATCGAAAAAAATCTTCAACGCCTGGTCGAGAAAGGGTCGCTGACGGAGGTCGAGCGCGACCACACCCGCAGCCGGCTGCGCGGCACCACCCAGCTGAACGAGCTGCGCGACGCCGACCTGATCATCGAAGCGATCACCGAACAGCTGTCGGCGAAGAAGGAGCTGTTCGGTGAACTGGACCGGCTCTGCCCGAAAACCACGATTTTCGCCAGCAACACCTCGTCGCTGTCCATCACCGAGCTGGCCTTCAGCACGCAGCGAGCTGAGCGCTTCGTCGGCCTGCACTTTTTCAATCCGGTGCCGTTGATGAAGCTCGTGGAGGTGATCCGCACGATCGTCACCGATCCGCAGGTGTTCGAGGAGGCGGTGGCCTTTGCCGAGCGGCTGGGCAAGATACCGGTGCGCACCTCGGATCGCACCGGGTTCATCGTCAACCGCTTGCTGGTGCCCTACCTGCTCGATGCCATCCGCGCACTCGAGGAGGGCGTGGGCAGCATCCCGGACATCGACAACTCGATGAAACTCGGTTGCGGCTATCCGATGGGACCGTTTACGCTGCTCGATTTCGTCGGGCTGGACACGACCTATTACATCGCGGAAATCATGTTCAACGAGTTCCGCGAGCCGCGCTTTGCGCCGCCGCCGCTGCTGAAGCGCATGGTCGCGGCCGGCTGGCACGGCCGCAAGGCCGGTCGCGGCTTCTATGACTACAGCGACCCGCAACATCCCGTTCCCATGCGGTTGACATGACAGCGGAAGGGAACCGTGGCATCCACCGACGGATTGTGTTTTCTTGAGACGTTTGCCGCGCACAGGAGAGTGGCTCCATGGCCTACGAAAACATCCAGTACGAAAAGCGCGACGGCATTGCCTATCTCACGTTCCAACGGCCGAAGGTGCTGAACGCGCTGAACCGCAAAACCGTGGAAGAGCTGGCCGATGCGCTGCGCGACGCGCGGGAGGATGACAGCGTCCGCGTACTGATTTTGACCGGTGCGGGCGAAAAGTCCTTTGTCGCCGGCGCAGACATCAACGAGCTGGCTCAGCAAACGCCGGTCGACGGCAAAGAATTTTCGTTGTTCGGCCAGGCGGTTTTCCGACAACTGGAAACGCTGGGCAAACCTTCGATTGCGGCCATCAACGGCTATGCGCTGGGCGGTGGCTGCGAGCTGGCGTTGGCCTGTTCGATCCGCATCGCCTCCCGGACAGCCCGGCTGGGACAGCCGGAAGTCAAGCTCGGCATCATCCCCGGCTATGGCGGATCGCAGCGGCTGGCGCGACTGTGCGGCAAGGGCGTCGCGCACGAGCTGATCCTGACCGGCGAAGCCATTTCGGCCGAAGAAGCCCTGCGCATCGGCCTGGTGAATCACGTGGTCGAGCCGGCCGACCTGATGCCCACGGCCGAAGCCATCGCGAAGAAGATCATGGCCAACGCGCCGTTGGCGGTGAAGTTCGCCATGGAGGCCATCGAACACGGCCTGGAGATGCCGCAGGAAGAAGGCTTGTTTCTGGAAGCCACGCTGTTCGGGCTGTGCTGCGCCACCGAAGACATGCGCGAGGGCACGCGTGCGTTCCTCGAAAAACGGCCGGCGCAGTTCCGCGGGCGTTAGCCGGAGGCCGGACACACGCAGCCGCGCTCGAAAACGGTCGCGGCCGCACTGACAACCATTCGACACGTCCGGTCGTCCCGGACACCCAGACCGACAACACAGGAGTCCCGGGTGAACGATCAGCGCACAACGAACGAAATCCGCGGCCCGCTCGACGCGCGCGGGCTCCATTTCGGCCTGGTCGTGAGCCGGTTCAACAGCTTCATCACCGAACGGCTCCTGGCCGGTGCACTGGACGCCCTGACCCGCGCCGGCGCCAAGGAAGAGCAGATAGACGTGGTGCGTGTGCCCGGCTCGTTTGAAATTCCGCTGGCGGCCAAGAAACTGGGGGCCTCGGGCCGATACGATGCGGTCATTTGCATCGGGTGCATTCTGAAGGGCCAGACCGATCACTACAGCTACATCGCCACCGAAACCGCGCGCGGCGTGCAACTGGCTCAGGTGGAAACGGGGGTACCGATGATTTTCTGCGTGCTGACCTGCGACACGCTCGAGCAGGCCGTGGACCGCGCCGGGGCCAAAAGCGGCAACCGGGGCTACGAGGCCGGTCTCGCCGCGGTGGAGATGGCCCGGCTGGTCGAGAAGCTTTCGGGCCCTTCCACCGCCCGTACGGCTCCGCGCGCGGCGAAGCGGAGCCGCCGCTGACATGTCGCTGCGGCGCAAGGCACGCGAGTTTGCTCTCCAGATGCTGTTCCGCTGGGAGATGAACCGCGAAGAGCCGGCAGCGCTCCAGGCGAGCTTCTGGCAATCGGCACGCGCCGCGCACGAAACCCGAGAATTCGCCAACCAGCTCTTCTCCGGTGCCGTAGCGCACGCCGCAGAAACGGAAACTCTGCTCGCTCGGCATTCCGAACACTGGCGACTGGAACGTATGGCGGCGGTGGACCGCAACATCCTGCGATTGGCCGTCTATGAGCTCCGCTACACGGACACGCCGGCCGCCGTGGTCATCAACGAAGCGCTCGAGCTCGCCAAGAAATTTTCCTCCGAGGAATCCGCAGCCTTTCTGAACGGCATCCTGGACGCCATTCACAAAACTGCAGCGGACACTCGCTGACGGGCGCACGGTTGTGCGCGGGGTCTATTCGGTGGTTTTCACTTCTGCGGTGAGTCGGCCGCGGGCGAGCTGGATGCGGAGGGGATCGCCCGGAGCCAGCTGGGCCGAAGTGCGGACGATCCGGCCTGCCGCGTCGAACACAATGGCGTAGCCGCGTTCCAGCACGCGGAGCGGACTGCGCTCGTCCAGTTGCACGCGCAACCGACTCAGGTGGTGCCGCTTTTCGGTCAGCAGGCGCTCGGCCCGTGCGGCCAGTTCGGCCCTGCGCTGCTCGAGCCGGCTGCGCAGATGCGCCATCCGGGAACGGAAATCGTACGCGGTCAGGCGCGCGGCAGCCAGACGGAAACGCTGGCGGAGAGAGTCGGTGCGACGCTGAAGGGCCTGGCCCAGGGCGAAGAAGGCCTCATCGAGGCGCTGGCGGAATTCGCGGAGACGGTCCTCGACCCGACGGAAGGCGCGGTGGGTTTGCAGCTCGCTGAACTGCTGGCGCCAGCCGGAGAGCAGCAGTCGCATCTGCTGCACGAGGCGCCGGTGCAGCTCCGCAATGTGGCTTTCGAATTCCTGTCGGGTGCGCACGAGCATTTCCGCGGCCGCCGAAGGCGTGGGGGCGCGCAGGTCAGCGACAAAATCGGCGATGGTGAAATCAATTTCGTGGCCAACGCCGCTGATCACCGGAATGCGGGAAGCGAAGATCGCCCGGGCGACGATTTCCTCGTTGAACGCCCAAAGGTCTTCGAGCGAGCCACCGCCGCGCGCGACGATCAGCACATCGGCCGTAGCGGCACGGTTGAACCATGCAATGGCCTCAGCGATTTCGCGGGCTGCGCCTTCGCCCTGCACGCGCACCGGAAACAGCAACAGATACAGGTTGGGATGACGGCGGCGCAAGACGCGCAGGATATCCCGCACGGCCGCGCCGGTCGGCGAGGTAATCAAGCCCACCCGACGCGGCAGCAGCGGCAGCGGCTTTTTGTGTGCAGGGTCGAACAGGCCTTCGGCTTCCAGCTTGCGCTTCAGTTGCTCAAAGGCGAGCTGCAGCGCGCCCAGGCCGACCGGTTCGAGCACATCGACGTACAGCTGATACTCACCGCGGGCCTCATAAACGCTGAGCGAGCCGCGCACGCGGACATGCAGGCCGTCCTCAGGCCGGAATTTCAGCAGCCGGGCCTGCGTGCGGAAGCAGACGCAGCGGAGCTGGGCGCGTGCATCTTTCAGCGTGAAGTAGTAGTGGCCGGACTGCGCTTCGCGGAAGTTCGAGATCTCGCCTTCGACCCAGAGGTCACAAAATTCAGCTTCGAGCAGGTCGCGAACGCGCAGCGTCAGCTCGCTGACGCTCCAGACCTTTCGCTCCGGTGCGAGATTGAGCGGAAGCTGGCTCACCACCGCAAATTGTAGGGGAAATGGGGCCGAAGAAAAAGCCGGCTCAGCAAAGTTACTTCCGGAACAGCGCGACGAGCCACAGCACCAGCGTCAGCACAACACTGAGCAGAAGCGAAGTGACCAACGGAAAGTAAACGGTCGTGTTGCGGCCCTCCCAGACAATGTCGCCCGGCAGGCGTCCGAGCCGGAACGGCAGCCGCGACCCCACGGTCAGCAAGGCCCCCAGCACCAGGAGCACCACCCCGAGCAGAATGAGCAGCTTGCCCATCTCGCGCAACGGCTCCATAGGATTATTGTAGCGGCCAAAGGCCGGCGCGGGTCACAGCCGGGCCGGTGCTGGCGAAGAAACGAACACGCTCGGCGCCTGTGGCGGATCCCCGGCACCGACGCGCGCCCAGCACGTTGCCAGCGGCCTCCGGTGAACGACCGGCGCGCGGAACCAGCCGGACACCGAGCGGAAGCCCCGCTCGCCACCCTCCGGACAGAGGGAAACGCACACCCTTCCTACAGTTCATATGCAGCGAAAAAATAGCTGACCTCGAACGCGGCCGTTTCCGGAGCGTCGGAGCCGTGCGTGCAGTTGTTCTGGATCGAGGTACCGAATTCGCGGCGGATGGTGCCCGGGGCGGCCTGGGCCGGATCGGTCGCGCCCATCAGTTCGCGCCAGCGCAAGATGGCGTTCTCCCCTTCGAGCACCATCACCACCACCTTGCCCGAGGACATGAATTCTGTCAGGTCGTTGAAAAACGGACGCTCGCGATGCACGGCGTAGAAGCCTTCGGCTTCGGCACGGCTCAGGCGCAGCGACTTGATCGCGACAATCTGCAGGCCGGCCTGGTGAATTCGCGAAAGAATTTCTCCGGTCAGGTTGCGGCGGACTGCGTCCGGCTTGATGATGGCGAGCGTGCGTTCGACGGGCAAAGCTCCTCCTTGAACAGTTATCCCACCCGCGTGCCCAGCACCTTGGCCACCGTGGTGCCGATTTCCGCCGGACTGGCCACGGTGTGGATCCCGGCGGCGCGCATGGCGGCGTACTTTTCTGCAGCAGTCCCCTGGCCACCGCTGATGATCGCACCTGCGTGACCCATGCGGCGGCCGGGCGGCGCCGTCTGGCCGGCGACAAAACCGATCACCGGCTTGCGGATGTGCTCACGAACGTATGCGGCCGCCACTTCTTCCGCATGGCCGCCGATCTCACCAATCATGACGATGGCGTGGGTTTCCGGGTCCTCGTTGAACAGGCGGATGGCGTCCAAGAAACTGGTGCCGACGATCGGATCGCCGCCGATGCCAAGGCAGGTGGACTGCCCGATGCCGAGCCGCGAGAGTTGGTCGACCGCTTCGTAGGTCAGGGTGCCGCTGCGACTTACGACGCCGACGTGACCGGGCTTGTGAATCGGGCCGGGCATGATGCCGATCTTGCATTTCCCGGGGGAGATCACACCGGGGCAGTTCGGGCCGATCAGGCGCGTGCGACCGCTGCGGACAAGCACGGCGGCCACGCGCACCATGTCCAGGGTGGGGATCCCTTCGGTGATGCAGACGACGAGCGGGATCCCGGCATCGGCGGCTTCGAGAATGGCATCGGCGGCAAACGCCGGTGGCACAAAAACGACTGAGGCGTTAGCACCGGTTTCGCGCACGGATTGATGGACGGTGTTGAACACGGGCCGTTCCAGGTG
>JAIMBE010000091.1 GCA_023511565.1 Bacillota bacterium | reverse complement strand
TTCCCCGGCTCCAACATCAGCAGCATGCCGTAGTACGCCTCCGGCGAGCCCAGGCCGTAGATGCAGGAGACCGAGGCAACGATGATCACGTCACGGCGCTCGAACAGCGAACGCGTGGCGGAGAGCCGCAGCTTGTCCAGCTCATCGTTGATCGTGGCTTCTTTTTCGATGTAGGTGTCGGTCGCGGGCAGGTAGGCTTCCGGCTGGTAGTAGTCGTAATAGCTGACAAAATATTCCACCGCATTGCGCGGGAAGAAACTGCGGAACTCGTGGTAGAGCTGCGCCGCCAGGGTCTTGTTGTGGGCGAGCACCAGGGTGGGACGATTCACCTGCTCGATCACCTTCGCCATGGTGAAGGTTTTGCCGGAGCCGGTGACGCCGAGCAGCACCTGGTGCTTTTCCCCGGCGTGCACCCCGCGCACCAGTTGTTCGATCGCTTCCGGCTGATCGCCCTGCGGCGTGTAGTTGCTGACGAGTTGAAACTCAGCCACGACGGCAGCGCCCCCGCGCAGTTCTTATCTTTTCATTATAGCGTGCCCATGGACACCGCACCGGGCCCGTTCATGGCGCACCCGGCTCGTCGAGCGCCAGCAGCGTAATTTGCGAGTGCGTTTCGATGCGCGCCCGGTACCGCACCTGCTGACCGGCCTCGCTGGAGACGGTCAGGTCGAACTGCTCGCGACTTGCCTGTGTGGCACTGACAAGCAGGCCGGTGCGCAGGGAGACGTAGCTGAGCGTTTCTCCGCTGCCGCTCATCCCACCGGCCGTGCGCAGGCCGCGACGGCGGAATTCTTCCGGCGCGGGGTCGGCCGGGGCGCGTCGGCGCACCAGCGCCGAGCGAGTCAGAATCACCGCGCACGGCTCTTCCGCGAGCGCGGCGGCTGGAGTCGGTGTGCCGGCGCTGCACGCTTCGTTGCGCAGATAGGTGGATCGCATCCGGCGCACATACCCCGCCAACGGAACCGCAACTGGCTGTGCTTCTTCCTCCTCCCAGCTCTGACCGACGCGGATGCCGGCGCGCGGATGGGCCACGCGAAAGCGCACCTGCGCCAGCCATTCACGCACGGCCTGGCTCTGCTCGGGCAGGGCTTCTGCCAACCCGGTGATATCGTGCACCTGGCCTTCGGCGTCCACTGTGAATTCCAGGGCGCGGCCTTCCAGTCGGCGGAGCTGTTCTTCGCGGTCGGCGATCTGCGGATCGGGAACGTCGGATTCAGTGCGCACAGCCAGTTGCTCGTAGCGGGCACGCAGCCGCACCTGCTGCAGGCGGCCGCCGGAGTCGCGCGCGACGGACAAAACCTCCAGACGCAGCCGGGCGCCGAGCGAGGTGGCCACGTGGCGGGCGGCGTGCGGATCTTCGATCACCCCTTCGGTGCCCCCGTCGCGGACGATGTGGACGTCCGCCTGATAAACAAGCGACTGGCCAGGGACGAACCGCGGCTCCAGTTGCACCGCCTGTTGAGCCGGCACGCGGGCAGTTCCCCACAGGAACAACAAAACCAGAATGGCCAGCCTCGCTTGCAACGACTCCCTCCTGACATCGCCCGCGTGCATCATGGCTCCGGCGCGGGCTCGGCGGCAACCACCGCAACCCGCGGAGCCTCCAGCGGGCCAGACAGACGCAGCCGTCGGCGGGGGCCAGCGGGCTGCGGGGCCAGGGTTTCCGCATCGTCCGGTGCCGCGGCGTGCGCCAGCCACGGTTCACCCGACCACTCGATGCGCAGGTCGGCTTGGCGGGCGAAATCCACGCTGCCGGCGATCTGGTATTCCCCGCGCGGGCTGCTGGCGCGGAAGTCTTCCAGCTCCACGCGTCGCCCGTGCAGGCGGACGGTGCCTTCGGCGTGCAGCAGGCGGGTGGAGCCAGCGATCGGCTCGCCGCGGAGGAGGGTGCTGCGCAGATCGAGCAATGTGATCACGGCACCGGTGATGCGCACTTCCCCGCTGCCGCGCAGCGAATCGAGCAGGGCTTCGCGCCCCACACCACGCGCCTGCAGAGTCCAACGGCCTTCGGCCTGACCGTGGAACTTGTCTCGCAGCGCCGGGCTGAGGTTCGCCAGACGCCGCAGATCCACGTCGGCAAATTCGGCTTCTACGCGATAGGCAGGTTCCCCCTCGAACCCTGCTTCCATTCTGCCACGCACGCGCCCCCCGGCAAATTGCGCGCGCGCTTCGGTAAGTCGCAGCGTGCGGGGTGCCGGTTCAATTTCCATCCGCGCCATCAAATTTTCCAGCTCGAGCGGAGCAAGCCGCAATGTGTTGGCACGCAGCTCGCCCTGTGCGCGCAGCCCGGCCAACCACTCGGCCGCCTCGGAGCGCCGGCTGCGCCCAAGGGCGGGCAGCATACGTGCCAGCAATCCTCGGCGGGCACGCGGCCCGAGCCAGCGGTCCAGTTCCACCGCGTCCAGGCGATGGGCCTGCAACGAGAAATGCCACGGCCCGGCCGCGACACGCGTCAGCGTGCCCGACCACGACGTGCCGATGGCGCGTGCCGCGGCGACGTGCACGCGCACCGCACCCGCCATCGGCTGCAGATCGATCCGGCCGCGTTCCACCAATACCGGCTGATTGATCCATTCCGGCTGCAACGCCAGTCCGGTCAGTTCGATGGAGCCGACGGGCAACGCGGCCAGGGCGGACGGCGTTCCGCGCCAGCGCAGATTGATCCGCGCGGCGCCGCGCAGTTGGAACACGCGCGACCACCAGCCGGCCAGGCTCCAACCGAGTGCGTCGGCGGCGGGCAGCCACTCTTCGATACGGGCCAGGGCGCCACTCAGGCGCAGGTCGATCTGCCAGCCGCTCCGGGCCGAACGAACGGCTTCGCCGGCCAACCGCAGCCGCGCACCCTCGCGGGGGAGCGAGAGCTGAGTCGAGCGGAGCGCGATGCGGTCCGGCGCAAACTGCACCGTCGCCGCAGCGAGGCCCAGCGGTTGGGGAAGCTTCGGGGCACGCAGCCGTGCGCCTGCCGTGGTCAGCTCACCCCGCACAATCCGTGGCGGCCAGCCCCGGAGGTGCAACCGGGCCATGGCCGCGCCTTCGAGCACCGCCGCTTCGTCCACGCCGGGCCGGAAGGCGCGCACCCAAGCCAGCAGGTCGTTCAGATTGAGGCCTTCGGAATCCAACCGAAATTCCGAACCCGCCGGAGCGGCCCACTGCAGCCAGCCCGCACCGAACAGATTCGACTGCGGTGTCTCCAAGCGGAGGCGCGAAACGTCCAGCCGGGACGCAGCCGGCAGCCACAGAGCCTCGGCGGAAAAATCGAGCGTCGGATCGCCGGCGCGCGGCGGTAGATCCCAACGATGCAGGGACCGCAGACGCGCACTCAGACGCAGCGTCCAGCCGGGGGCATCCCGCTCGGATGCTGCGTGCAGATCGGCTTCGAGGCTGCCGCGCATGCCGAAGTCATGTCCGGCCAAGAAGCGCAGAGCATCGGCCAGCGAAGCTTCACGCCACTCGAGCTCCACGGTGGCCGGCCGCAGTCGCGCCGAAGCGCTCGACACCAGACCGCGCAGGCGCAACGTTCCGGGTTGCTGGAGCACCACGCCGGCACGGAACAGCTCGGCTTCCAACTCCACCAGCCAGCGTCCGTCGCCCGGGGTGCGCACGCTGCCGTTGACGTTGCGCAGTGCTACCGACAGTTTGTCTGCCCCGCGCTTGAAGTTGATCCGCCCTTTCTCCACGGCCAGCCGCGAAAACCGCGACGTGGCTCGCCGGCTGGCGGCCTGTGGCAGCCAGCTTTCCAGATTCCAGCGACCGTCCGGGTTGCGCACCAGATTCAGGCTGGAGCGTTTCAGGGCCAGAGTGTCAAACTCCAGCCGACCGGTCAGCAACGCAGTCCAGCGCAGACCGGCGGTGAGTTGTTCAGCGCGCAGGAAGTGTTCCTGGCCGAAGGCGGGGTCTTCGCCGACGGTGACCTGGTTCGCTTCCAGACGCAGTCCGCCGAGCAGGCTCACGCTGAAGGACTGCACGGTCACCGGACGCCCGAAAGCCGCAGCCAGCCGCCGTTCCAGTGGCGCGTGCAGCCAGCCATGTTCCAGCAGCCAGGCGAAGCCCTGCACGAGCAGGACCGCGGCAGCAACCAGCCACGCAATCCGGCGCAACCAGGATGGCCGACGTATCGTCATGGGCTGGCATTCTGACAAACCGCAGCGCCAAAGGAAAGCCGCCGCATCCTCAGCGCACCAGGCGGAACATGCGCTGCCAACGCGTGTGCCGCGGCACGGCGAGCAGCCGGTGCACCCAACCGGCCAGGCGGTCGTCCCAGGCGAGATCGCTGGAGGTCGGTTCCGGGACTTCCAGGGACCAGTAGATCAGCACCGGCTGTCCCATGATGTTTTCGCGATCCACGAAGCCCCAGTAGCGGCTGTCCAGACTGGAATCGCGATTGTCCCCCAGCACGAAGTATTTGCCCGGAGGGATGACCAGCTCGCCCTGCTCCACATGCTGCGGGAGGGCCTGGCGCCATTCCGGGCGCACATTGCGGAGCGGGATCAGATTGGCCGGAGGCGGGAAATTGTCTTCGTAGGGGTCGTAGGAATCGGGATTGTGGATCTTGTAGGGTTCTTCGAGCGGCTCGCCGTTGATGTACACCTGCTGATTGACAATCCTCAGTCGCTCGCCGGGCAGGCCGATCACGCGTTTCACGTAGTGGGCGTGATCGTCGTAGGGGAAACGAAAGACGATGATATCGCCGCGACGTACGTCGCGGTACGGAAGGAATTTTTCATACCACGCCCCGCGACCGCCGTAGACGAACTTGTTCACCAGCAGGTGATCGCCGACGAGCAGCGTCTGTTCCATCGAGCGCGAGGGGATCTTGTAGGCCTGGACGACGAAGCTGGTGCCGAACAGCACGAGCAGGACCGTCACCAGCAGTGATTCGGTGTACTCGCGCCACAGGGTGGGACGCCGACGCGCACCCGGCGGGACCGGTTGCGCGCGGGGGGAAACGTCCGGTTCGCTCATGGCTCACTGCTCCTCGCGGCTCAACAGCTGGTCCAGGGCCTGCTGAGCCGCCGCCAGCTCGGCTTCCTTCTTGCTCCCGCCGGTGGCAACCGCGATGGGCTGGCCATCAATGCGCACTTCGACGGTGAACGTTTTGCAATGGTCGGGGCCGGATTCAGCCACGACAAGGTACTCGGCCGGAGCCCGACCGCGTGCCTGCAGCCATTCCTGCAAAGCCGACTTGTCGTCGGAGCGGCTCAGCAACTCCGGCGACGCACGGAGCACCGGATCGAACAGGGTGCGCCGCGCGACCCCGGCGGCTGCTGCCAGTCCTGCGTCCAGGTAGACCGCCGCCACCACGGCCTCGTAGGCATCGGCCAGCAGGGTTGGTTTTTCCCGTCCACCGGTTTTCTCTTCGCCGCGCCCCAGCCGGAGAAAGTGCCCTAGTTCGATCCGACGCGCCGCTGCGGCGAGCGAAGCCGTATTGACCAACCGCGCCCGACCCTTGGAAAGCTGGCCTTCAGTCCAGTCCGGGAATCGCGCAATCAGGAATTCGCTGGCCAGCAGCGTGAGTACGGCGTCGCCCAGGAATTCCAGCCGCTCGTTGTCCTGCGGACGGGCATTGGATTCGGCGCTGTGCGAGCGGTGCGTCAACGCGCGTTCCAGCCACTGCCGGTTGGCGAACCGGTGCCCCAACCCAGCTTCCAAGGCTTCCAGTTCGCAGTCCTGCATGACCGACAAAACCCAGACGACTTACGGCTTCGGCGGTTCCAGTTGATTGGCCGCGCGCTTTTTGGCTTCTTCCATCTGCGCTTGACAGCGCGCCTGCCACGGCCACTGCATCTGGCCACACTTCTGGAAGGCGTCGGCCGCTTCGTGGAAGCGATTCGCGTTGGCGTAGGACAAACCGAGCAGGAAGTAGTCAGTCGGGTCGGGGTCGGGAATCAGTTGCGTGGCCTTTTCGAATTCGCGGATCGCCTCGGTGAAACGCTGGCGGTGGAAGTAGACCAATCCCAAGCCGCTGTGCGCCATGGCCAGTTTCGTATCGCGCGCTTGCTGGAACTGTTCCGGGGTCAGGTCGGGCGGCTGCTGAATCTGTTCGAGCAACTGGATGGCGCGCGTGGCATAGCGCTCGGTCTTCTGCAACTGCTGCTCGTTTTGCGTTGGGTCCTGGCTGAGCCGCCGGGGGATGCCATTGGCCAGCATGGCGAGTACATCGACATGATCCGGATTCAGTTCGAGCGTTTTTTCACCGGCAGCGACCATCTTGTCGTGCTGATTGGTGTTCCAGTAGGCCTGCGCCAGCCGGGCATAGACAGCCTGGTTGTAGCGGCTCTGCGGATAGCTGGTCAGGAACGCCTCGCCCACCTGAATAATTTTCTGAAAATCGTTCAGAGCAATGGCCGCGAAGTCCCGGTAAGCGGCCGTCTCGGCCGGGTTTTCCGGTGGTGCCGCGGGTGCAGCAGGCTGCGCGGGTTGGGTCTGTCCCTGCGGAGCCGGTTGCGGGGCGGGTTGCTGACCCGGTTGTGGCGGTGGAGCGGGCTGCTGGGCGGTCAGGCTCAGCAGAGTCCCCAGCAGCAGGAACCCAAGCAACCCGCTGATGCTTTGTTTTGCTTTGTGATGATTCATTGCTGTCGTTTCTCCTTTGTACGCGGATTCGAGTCCGCACCGCGCACGGTATTCGTTGCGCAATGCGGCATTACGGTTCTGGGGCGCGTGCGCGGGGCTGGAATGGAGCCTGCAGGCCACGATCGGCCGCGCTGCGGCTGTCGGGCGGCGCGCCGGGCACTTCCAGGGCAGCGCGGTAGGCTTGCACGGCCAGCTCGCGGTTGCCTTCCATGTCGTAGATCCGACCCAGATAGATGTACGCCCAGGCCCGGACCGAAGCCCAGGTTTCGGGACGAACCTCCTCGGTGGCCGGCTCTGCCGGCAGGGCGACGAGTTGTTGGAACAACTCCCGGGCCTGTTGCGCACGTCCTTCCAGACTGGCGACCACGGCCATCCCGTAGAGCGCTTCGGGGTGGCCCGGACGCAGAGCCAGCACACGTTCAAAAAATTGTCGCGCGCCGGTGAGGTTCCGTGCCGCGAGCTCCCGCTGGCCAGCGGTCAGCCATTGTTCGAGTTCGCTCGGAGCCGTGGCGGCTGGCCCGCCATGCAGCGATGGCGCGGTCACGGCGCGGAATTCGACTTGCTGCAGACGCCGCAGCTCAGCGCCGACATCGAGGCTGCGCAGCAGCTCGGGAAAATATTGGCTGAGTGCCGGCTCGGATTGCTCATAGGTCATCAGCGCCTGGTGGAACGCGCGCACCAGCACATAGCCGCTCTGTTCAGCCTGCGCCAGGGCCGCGGTGAGCTGGGATTCCGGCGGGCGATCCATACGCAGTTCGATGGCCCGCACCAGACACTCGGCGACCAGCCGGCCAACGTCCTGGCGGTAGTCGGCCGGCAGCCCGGGCGCTTTCGCTGCGAAATGCAGGAACGGTTCGGCCACGTCCAGCGCCGACTGATAGCGCAGCGTCAGGGGGTCCAACAGGAAGTGCAAAAAAGCATGGCGGATCTGCTCCAGCGGCAGTCTGGCCTGCGACCCGACGACCAGGAAGTAGTCGTCGCCGTAGTTGCGCAGATGGACATGGTTGCCGACGAGCGGCTCCACATAGACGGTGAAGCGGCGTGGCTGTGCCGGGTTGAGGATTTCCCGTACATAGCTCGTGGTCAACACCACGCTCTGGCCGAAGGGCTCCTGCAGGCGAGCGATCTCGCGCTCATAGTCACCTGCCAATTGCTCCCACAGCTCGCCGAGCCGCGCTTGCTGGTAGAAAGCCGGCAGCAGGGCGCGGAACTCTTCGATGGGTTGGACATCCGGGGGAAGGTCCCCGGGCCGCATTTGGAATTCGAACTCGGGAGCCGGTCCCAGGGTCAGGGCCAGCGAGATGTAACGGGAAAGCGTGGCATTGGGGTCGGCCAGCCGGTGGCTGCGGTAGTATTGCCGCACGGCCTCGACGGCTGGCCCCTGCAGCCGCGCGAACTGTTCCGACAAGCGTTGTCGCAGCGGAGGAAACGTCTCTGTGCTGAGCTCGGTCCCGTGGCCGGCGGCGGACAGCGCGGCCAGGACGGTGAACAGCGGCTCGCTGCGGTCCAGGTTGACGGTGCGGCGACTCTGCGCCAGCGCCGCCTGCGCGCAAATCAGTGCGACGACAATCAGCGTCCTTCGGAGGCCGATTGCCGCCCTGTGCCAATTGGGCGAGCGGAAAATCGTTGCCGCCTGCTCCCGGCCGCAGTGGTGCGACCGACTGCAGCCCTGCTGGAATATCCCCACTCTATCGGGCCGGAATGGGCGAGTCAAGAAAGGCTCCTACCGGGTGTGGACGGGTCTGGCGGGCTCTGCCCGAAAACGGAACCCTGCGCGTGCCGCCGGCCGGGCGGCGGGCCAGGGGACGTGGGCGAGCTAGCCGCGCACACGAACTTCGGAAAACTGCAGCAGCACTTGACCCGGCTCCGGCCGGCCAAAATTCATCTGCGGACGGAACCGCGAAAACATCAGCACCTGATAGACCTGCCGCTGCACTTCGAGGCTGTTCGGTCCGGCGATGATTTCGAAATCGGTCACCTGCCCGCGCGCGCTGATGCGTGCCGAAACGACCAGCGACCCCAGCTCCTCTTCGCCACTGCCAGCCGTAATCGGGAAGGCAGCCAACGCTTCGACCCGAGCCGGCTGCAGTAAATTGATCGGCAAATCATCCGGCACCGCACCCAGCGGGATGCCGATGAGCAACTGGTGGAAGACCAGAGCAAAGACCAACAGCGCGGTCATCACACCGCCGGTTGCCGGCACGGCGAACGGCTCCAGCAGATTTTCTAGCCGCACCCGCACATGCGCCCAGGCTTGGGCAAGCCACTGTCGCCGATCGCCCTGCCGAGCCACCGCGACGCGAATCCGCAGCGGCAGATCAGCCGGCGGAGTGGCACAGTGCAGGCGCGACAGATGCGTGCTCAGCCGGGCATACGCCAGCAGCTCGTCCCGGCACGCCGAGCAGTGTTCCAGATGCGCCCGCACCACCGCCCGCCGCGGGTCGCTGATTCCATCGTCCAAATATCCGGGCAGTTCGCGCCGAACCTGCTTGCAGTTCACAACCCACCTCCCGGGCCGGGGTGCGCTGCCGCATACTCGGGCTCCGTTGACGAAATCGCAGCGGCGAGCGGGTCTTCCTGATTCAGCAGGGGAGCAAGAAGCTCGCGCAGCCGTCGCCGTCCCCGCAAAATGCGGGACTTCACCGTGCCGACGGAAACCTCCAGCAACTCGGCGATTTCCTCGTAGGCAAAGCCTTCCAGGTCGCGCAGAATCACCGCGCTGCGGTAGCGTTCCGGCAGTTGCGCCAGGGCACGACGCACAGCCTGTTGCACTTCGCGGGTGGCCAGCGCGTCGAACGGCGTGGCCGCCAGCGCTTCCGGCTCGGTCGGCTGGTGGCCGTCCGGCTCCGGATCGTCCAGCGACGTCTGCCAGCGCAGATGCCTGCGCCACCAGCGGCGATGATTGAGCGCTTCGCGCACGCCGATGCGGTACAGCCACGTCTTCAGCGAACTGCCACCGCGAAATCCCTGAATGCCGCGGTACGCTTTCAGAAACACTTCCTGCGTGACGTCGGCGGCATCGGCCGGATCGCCCAGAATGCTGTACACCAGGTTGTACACCGGAGCGTGATAGTGGGTGACCAGCCAGTCAAAGGCCGTCGCCGAGCCGGCCTGCAGCTCAGTGACGAATTCGGATTCGTCTCGGCTCCAGGGTAACGCCTGTGCCAGCTCGCCCATCTCGTGCCGCCTTTCTCGGCCCTGGCTGGAAGGGCCACAGGCTGCTCGAACCCCCGCCCCTGTGGGGCGGTGGCGGCTCGCCTCGGGTCATTGCAACCCCGGACGGCCCGCCCGTGCGGCTAACCCCGGCCTGCAGCTACACCAAAAGGTTAGACACCGGTCCAACAGCCCTTGTTCCTTAGGATACCAGATTTCTGCGCCGGGTTGGACACGGGGTCAGGAGCCAGTGCAACCACCACAGAGAAAAACCTGGCGCGACAAGATATCGCGACTCCCACGCCCCTGTGTGCGGCGGAGTACGGCACGGGTTGTTGTGGGTGGGTGCGAACAGAAAAAATTTTGGTGGAGCCGATGGGATTTGAACCCACGACCTCCTCGATGCCATCGAGGCGCGCTCCCAACTGCGCCACG
>JAIMBE010000090.1 GCA_023511565.1 Bacillota bacterium | reverse complement strand
CTTCATGCTTGAGCACCACCGGACGGAATTGAGGCTCATTGCGCGCCGCTTCCAAACGGGCGCGAATCTCTTCCTCCGGGATCTCCAAGCCGGCGGCAATCTGCGGCAGTGTGCGCTCCACTTCTTCCAGGTTCTCGCGAAGCAGCAGGACGCTGAACGAGGGGTAGTTGTCCACCAAGACGCGACTTTCGCGGTCGAGGATTTTGCCGCGGGGCGCAACGATGGGCACGGCGCGGATCCGGTTGCGCTCGGCCAGCTCTGCGTAGTAGCCGGCTTCGAGCACCTGCAGCTTCCAGTAACCCAGCAACAAAACGACAAAGAGCCCGACGAGCAGATACGAGAGAAACGTCAGCCGCGACTGCGGCAGCCGATGCTCGTTGCCCAACCAGTACGCCATGCTGCTGCTCCGTTTCTACTGTCCCGTTCCGGGAGCCGGGCGGACCCCTTCGCAAATGCGGCCTCAAGCTACCACTTGCCTCATTCTGGTGCAACTGCTTTGCCCAGTCGAACAGTGGCGTTTTGGCGATGGGCCGGAAGGTCAGGTGCGGCGCAGGCGGTCCAGGGCCGGGAAAAGCAGCACGGCGAGCAGGGCATTCAGCAGGGTGGCCAGCAGCAGGTAGGTCGTCAGGAAGGCGCTGACCTGGCCGAGCAGCAGTCGCTGGGCCACTTCGTAGATGCCCTCATGCAGCAGGTAGAACAGACCACCCAGCACCAGCCGGGCCAGCGGGTGATCCACGTCGATCCGTCCGCCGAGGGAAGAAGCCCCGAACCCGACTACTGTCTTCGCCAAGCCGAACAAACCAATCAGATGGCCGGTGAGGCCATCCTGGAGCAGGCCGATGACCATGCCGAGCAGCAGGCCGATGACCGGGTTGCGGCGGCTGAGGCCGAAATACAGCGTGACCAAAAACGGCAGCTCAAAGTACTCGCCGCCGCGAGGCAGCAACCGTGGGAGGAACACCTCAAGTGCCAACGCCAGAAAAACGGCGCCGGCCACCACACCCGGATGAAACTTGTGGACTTCGATGTGGGGCTCGGTTTGTGCAGGCAGCACCATGGCAGGGCGCGTTCAGGCGCAGCGGGCGCGACTCATTGCGGTGGCTCGGCCGGGCGGGATCCGGCAGGCAGGGCGGCCCGGGGCTCGGCAGGCACCAGTTCCTCGCGGGCGAGCAGGACGACGACTTCTTCCAGCTGATCCAGCCGCGCCGAAGGACGCACGACAATTCTCTGAAACGGATTGCGCTGCGCGGTGCCGGGCTCGGTGTGGAGGACGGTGCCAATCGGCAGGCCTTTGGGGAAGATTCGGTCCTGGCCCGAGGTGAGCACGCGCTCGCCCACGGCGACCGGCTGTTCGTTGACGATATATTCCAGCGTGAGGGTGGGTGCGCCGCGGCCGCGAATGACGCCCTGGGTGCGTGAATTTTCCAGCATGGCGCCGACACCGCTTTCCTTGTCCGTCAGCAGCAGCACCTGGGCTGTGCCGGCAAACACCTGCTCGACCCGACCGACCACTCCCTCGGGGGTGATCACAGGCATCGCTTTGGCGAGGCCATCGGAGGCGCCACGATCAAGGAAAAGGATGTGGCTGCCGCGGTCTACGGACGCACCGATGACGCGGGCAAAGACCATGGGATAGTCCGGGTAGGTGCGGCGGAAGTCAAGCAAGGCGCCCAGGCGTTTGGCTTCGGCAGCGCGGGCTTCCATCTGTGCCAGACGCAACTTGAGCTGCTGGTTTTCCTGGCGCAGGGCCTGGTTTTCGCGATGGGCGCCGCGGAGGGCGATGTAGCCCTGCCAGGCTCCGGTCAGCTTGGCCCAGGCCCAGGAGGCGGCGTTCTGCACCGGAGTGATCAGCTGTACGGCCCAGACGCGAATCAGGCGCACCTCGTGATCCCGCTTGATCTGCACGGCGAGCAGCAACACCTGAGCGAGCAGGGCCACGGCCAGCACCACGAGCGGGCGATGTCGAGATGTGATCGGCAGCATGACAGTTCCGTGCCCCAGCAGAAGCCGGCAGACCCCTGGCGGCCGGGCCGCGGCTACCGGGCGCTAGTCAATGCACACCTGGCGCAGGAGCCGGAAATCACTGAGCATCTTGCCGGTGCCGAGCACAACGGAAGCAAGCGGGTCGTCGGCAATGGAGACGGGCAGACCGGTCTCTTCGCGGATGCGCTTATCGAGGTTCTTCAACAAAGCGCCACCACCGGTGAGCACAATGCCGCGATCGCTGATATCGGCCGAAAGCTCGGGCGGGGTGCGCTCGAGCGCGACGCGGATCGCGTTCAGGATGGTGGCCACGCATTCGCTGAGCGCCTCCCGGATTTCGCTGTCGTCGATCGTGACGGTGCGGGGCACGCCTTCGATCAGGTTGCGTCCCTTGACCTCCATGGTCATCGGCTTTTCAAGCGGATAGGCGGAACCCAGCTCGATCTTGATCTGCTCGGCGGTGCGCTCGCCGACCAGCAGGTTGTACTTCCGCTTCAGGTAGTGCATGACAGCTTCGTCCATCTCGTTGCCGGCCACGCGCACTGAGCGGGAGTAAACGATGCCGCTCATGGAAATGACGGCGATATCGGTGGTGCCGCCGCCGATGTCCACGACCATGTTACCGGAAGGCTCTTCGATGGGCAGACCGGCACCGATCGCGGCAGCCATGGCCTGCTCGACCAGGAACACTTCACTGGCGCGGGCGCGGTAGGCACTGTCCTGCACGGCGCGCTTTTCCACCGGAGTGATTTCGCTGGGCACGCCGATGACGATGCGCGGATGGACCAGGACACGGCGGTTGTGGGCCTTCTGGATAAAGTACGTGAGCATTTTTTCGGTGATCTTGAAGTCGGCAATGACGCCGTCCTTCATCGGCTTGATCGCCACCACATTGCCGGGCGTGCGTCCGAGCATTTCCTTCGCTTCCCGGCCGACGGCGACCACTTCACCAGAATTCTTGTTGATGGCCACGATGGAGGGTTCGTTGACCACGATGCCCTTGCCGCGCGCGTAGACCAGTGTGTTCGCCGTGCCCAGATCAATGGCCAGGTCCGAAGAAAACAAACTGAAAATCGAACGAAAGTTGTATCCGTTTTTGCTCATCATAGGCCTCGATCCGCCGTTCCCGCCTGGCCTGGTGTGCAGGGATCCGGGGTCGCGGACGGGAGCCGGCGTCCCCCAGAGCCGGTCGGCGGCCGGTACCGCAAGCCGGCCCAGCGTTGCTCGTCCCTTAGGGTATCACGACTGGCACGCGTTTGATCGCCGTCGCACCCCGGCGGTTCTGCCCAGTAACGACAATGACCTGATTCCCGCGGGGCAACGGCGGGGTGTAATGACGGAAGCGGCCGTCGGAACGCACATTGGCGACCGGCTGGCCGTTGATCAACACCGCGGCGCCCGGCTCGGTGCGGCCGATCACCTCGACGACGCTGCCGTGGAGCTGCGTGCCTTCGACCTCCAACAGCATCTCATCGCCCTTGCCTTGAGCGACCAGGGTGAACTTGTAGGTGTCACTCGGTTCGCTTTGCTTGCCCTCCGCGTCAATGGCCGCCACCGTCCAGAAATAATCACCGGCGTCCAAGCCCGAAAGGGTCACCGAAGTACCTTGGGTGCGACGCTCAGCCACGAGCTGCGTGAACATCGAAGATGTACCAACGCGCAGATGGTAGGCCGTCGCCTGGGGTACGGTGCGCCAGGCGAATCGGACGATGGTCTGGCGCGGGTCCGGCACAATGATCGGCTGGAAGTTGACAGGTTCGACGAGCTCGGGTGGAGCCAGCACCTGTGTCTTCGTGATTTCGCCGCCGGTGGCGAAGCTGACCTTCTCCCAACGGCTGACCGGGATGTTCAGGCCACCGCGCTGCAGGTCGGCCGCGCCAGCCGTGACGGTGATCTCGTGCTGGTTGCGGGTTGGGTCGGTCCGCACGGCGGCGCGACTGTTCTCTTTCAGCGAGGCCACCGCGTTTTCAAACGACACCTTGGCCGTCGAACCGGGGGCCTCCCAGGTGCCCGTCGAAAGGTCCACGGCACCGGTAGTCACCCGCACGCCCACGCGGGTCGTGCGATTGGTGTAGACACTGTTCTCTTCGACGGTCATCAGTGTGTCGGGCTTGATCGTGTAGGTGCTGCCGTCGGCGAAACTGAGGCGAGCCACACCGTCGGGGCCGGTGCGAATCAGGTCGCCCTTGTCGAGCACCATGCGGTAATCGGCGGGCACCCAATCCACCGAGTCGGCTTTCTTGACGTGCACCCGACCATCTAGGTTGACAAACCGCACCTGGCTGCCCACCGGCTGCACACCTGCTTCTGGGCCACCTGCAAACGTCTCGGCAAAACGCTCCAGATTCTGCGTTAGGAATGCTGGATTGATCAGATACCAAACCAGCAGAACCACCACAGCTACTAGCAACACGAGCACCACCAGGGTGCGATAGGTCACCGTGTGCCAATAGACTTCGACCGGGGAAATCTTCTCGGGCTTGGGTGGTGGCTGAGTCGTGTGGCGCATGGCCCGCGAATCCAAATCCAAAATCTAGCACACGGCTCGAAAGTCGTTTTCGCCGGCACCGGACAACGTTGCGTATTCGCCAACGGCCGGAATTCCCCGGCAAGTACCGGCGCCCGGTAGCTCGTGCCTCCGCAGGCAGGCCCGTGAGCGGAGACGGCGAAGGGGTCTGGCGCTGATGTGCGTCCGCAACGCGGAAACCGGAGCCTGCCCGGCTTCGACCCGTCGCAGCAAAGCTGCTGCCTCACCGAGCGCCGTGCGCCTCGGACCGATTCGGCCGTGCGGGTTCGATACCGGCAAGCGAACGGCCGACGCGCCCGCCGGGTGTGGCTTGTCCATCGCTCCGGCTCTGGTGGACAATGAGGATTGTGGGCGCGGTGTGCGACGCCTATAATGGGTGGTTTCAGCGGAAGCTGCGGAGACGAAACGGATGCTGCAGAGCTTTCAAAGGCGCGATGTGCTCATGCGCGTGCTGCTGGTACTGGTGGTGGCCCTGATCGGCGGCGCTATGGTGATCACGCTGGTGCCGATCGGCATGGGTTCGTTCGGCGACCGCACCCACGTACTGGCCCGTGTCGGGCGGCAGGAGATCACCACAGCGATGGTCGAACAGCAGTTGCGCGAAATCGAACGGGTGCAACAGATCCCGGCGGCGCTGCGCGGCTTCTACGCCAACACCGTCTTTCAGCAACTGCTCTACGAGCGCATGCTGGAAGAAGAGGCGCGACGACTGGGCATCCGCGTCACCGAGGAAGAACATGCGGAATTCATCAAGTCGCGCTTGCCCACGGTCTTTGCCGGCGACACCTTCTTGGGCATGGACCGCTACACGGCCGAAGTCCAGTCGCGTTTCGGGATGACCGTCGCGGAGTTCGAAGACCGCGTGCGGCTGGGGCTGCTGGAAACAAAACTGCGGCGGCTGGTGACGGATGGCCTCGGGGTCACGCCGGAGGAAATCGAACAGGAGTTCCGCCGCCGCAACGAGAAGGTAAAAATCGAATTCGTGCGGATCAGCCCGGCCGCGCTGGAATCCCAGGTGTCATGGACCAACGAAGACCTCGCGCGGCACTTCGAGGAAAACCGGTCGAGCTACCAGGTGCCGGAACAGCGCCGCGTGCGCTACGTGCTGCTCGACCGGGAACAGATCCGCAACCAGGTGTCCCCCACCGAAACCGAACTGCGCAACTACTACGACACCCACCGGGATCAGTACCGGGTCGAAAACCGGGTCCGCGTGCGCCACATCCTGTTCAAAACCTTCGGCAAGACCGAAGCCGAAATTGAAGAAATCCACAAGAAAGCCGAACAGGTTCTGCGCCGGGCACGACGCGGAGAGGATTTCACCAAGCTGGCACGGGAGTTTTCCGAAGACACCACCGCACAGAACGGCGGCGACCTGGGCTGGATCCTGCGCGGCCAGACCGTTCCGGAATTCGAGCAGGCGGCGTTCTCTCTGCCGGTGGGCAGCCTTTCCGATTTGGTCCGGACCCAGTACGGGTTTCACATTCTAAAAATCGAAGAGCGCGAAACCGCCCGCACCAAGAGTTTCGAGGAAGTACGCGATTCGATCGCCGCAACACTGCGCGAGCAGCAGAGCTTGCGTCGCACCGAAGAATTAGCAGAAAAGCTGGCGGCCGCGGTGCGCCAATCCACGCGGCGGCCCATCGAAGAAATCGCTGCCGAGCTCGGGCTGAGTGTCCAGGAAGCAGGACCGATCGGGCCCGGCGAGCCGGTCGGCGCGCTGGGCAGCGATGCGAATCTGCAGAATGCCATTTTCCGGCTTCGTCCCGGCGAGCTGAGTGCGCCGGTGGCCCTCGAACGGGGCCATGTCGTGGTCACAGTGACAGAGATTCTGCCCGCGCACCCGGGCACGCTCGAGGAGGTTCGCGAGCGCGTGATCGCAGAGCTGCGCAAGCTCCGCGCCGTCAGCCTGGCGCGGGCGCGGGCTGAAGAGCTGGCGCGGCGCGCCCAAGCCGGCCAGCCGCTGAGCTCGGCGGCACGAGCGCTGGGATTGACGGCACAGACCACGGGGCTCTTTGCGCTCAACGACTCTGTCGAACCGATCGGCAACGCCAGCCAACTGGCCGCTGCCTTCCGGATGAAAACCGGCGAGAGCAGTGCACCGCTCTCGCTCGGGACCGACTGGGTCGTCTTCCGGGTACTGGAACGCCAGCCAGCCAATCCGCAGGAACTGGCCGCACAACAGGAGACGCTGCGAAACCAGTTGCTCGAGGAGAAGAAAACGTTGGCCTATGAGGCGTTTCGCTCGGCACTCGAACAGCGGCTGCGCCGGGAAGGCAAGCTGGAAATCAACCAAGAAGCCTTGGCGCGGCTGCGCGGCCCAATCGGTAGCTGATCATAACTAACTGAAATCAAAAGAGTTACAGTTTCCTCCTTTTTGATTGCCTTCCGCCTTGCAGCAGGCTAGCATTTTTCCGGTGGTCGGTGGGTGCTGGCGCCGACCGCCCTTGGAGCCTTCCCCGGACTAGCAATCGCCTGGGTCACCACCAACGTGAAGCGCACGGCGGGCAGGCCGCCAACACAACGTCAGCTCTACAGGATTCGAGGTGCTCGATGCCGCAGAAAAACAACCGTCAGCAGAACGAATACCGGTGCGCCATCGAACGCACACAAAACGGAAAGTATTGCGTACGCGTGCGCGCGGTGTTCCGACGGCGCGGTTGGAGCCTGCCGGTTTATTTCCTGGCCTCGTCGTTTGACCGGGCCATGCAGAAGCTAGCCGAGGCCATGCAGTTTTTGCAGCACAACGAGGAGCGGCTGTGGTTCTGGGCGGTAGACCGCTCGGATGATCCCAAACTGGTGGAAGAGCTGCTAGGCGAGACGGGACTCCAGCTCGACCGGCGGAATGAGTTTCCGCGACGGTCCACCGCAGTGCTGGTGCCGGCCGAAAAACCGGTGCCACCCTTTCTGCTTTCCACCTTGCGCCGTAACCTGGCCCCCTCGTCTGCGGACGAGCGGGCGCGTTTGCTGGCGGGCGACTGACCCCGTCCTGTTTCAGGATCGTTCGCGCAGAATCACCTCACCCTGCGCAATCACCACGTCGTTGATGGCAATGCGGTAGCGGTAGGAGCCCGGCTTGGTGCCAGGCCGCACCGGTCCGCTCAGCAGTTGCATACCCGCTGGGGCCTGAAACACGTTGGAGGAAAACGGACAGCGTTTCGGGTCGAACTCGATCCGGAGCGTGCCGGCATCGGACAGCCAGACCACCTGCTCGCCCGGCTCGAGCACGACGACCTGCGGAAGCACACCGACCAGAACCAGTTTTTCCGGCATGAGCTAGACCACCCTCCGCACGGGCCGTGAAAGGCAGGCAGAAGATACCACATTGCCAGCGGGAAGAGACAGGCGGGTCTCTGGGGTGTCGGGGAACGCCTAGCGGGATGGTACGGATGTGCAGCCGATCTGGCGGAGAGCCTCCAGCAATGTCTGGACCGTGAAAGGTTTCAGCAGAATGGGGATCCTGGCGAGTTCCTCAGCGTGGTTTTCGACATCTGTGGGGTCGCCGGTCATCAGGATAAAACGTGCGGCCAGCGCCGGCCGGTGTTGCCGCAGCCAGTTGAGCACATCCAGGCCGGTACGGCCGGGCATCTTCAGGTCGCAGAGGACGAGGTCGGGAGTCACGTTGCGAAGTTCTGCTTCAAACCGGTCGGCGCTGTGCCGCACCAGCGTTTGCCAGCCGCAGGCACCCAACAGGTGCTCCAGCAGGGCGGCGATGGCGGGCTCGTCGTCCAAGACCAGGGCCAGGCCCGGGGCCGATGCCGAGGCAGCGGCGGGTTCGGCGGGGGGATCGTCTGCAGCAGCCGGTTGCGGGTCTTCGGGCAGAACGATTGAAAACGTGCTGCCCTGTCCCGGCTCGCTTTCGAGGCGGATCTCTCCGTGGTGCTGGCGGATGATTTCCCAGGCCACGGTCAGGCCCAGGCCGGTGCCGCGTCCCAGGGGTTTGGAAGTAAACAGCGGCTCGAAGACGTGCTCGCGCAGTTCGGGCGGGATGCCCACACCGTTGTCCTGCACAGCAACGACGACGCATCCGGCTTCAGCCGAGCAGCGCAGCCAGATATCTCCCTCGGCGCGCCTCTGTCGGATGGCCTGCTCGGCGTTGAGCATCAGGTTGAAGAGCGCCTGGAGGAGCTGTTCGGCGTCTCCGCGGACGAAGACGGGCTGCGGGGGCGGCTCGTAGTGCAGACGGATGCCGTGGACGCGAAGCTGATAGTTACGGAGTTGGATGAGGCGGGCGATGACGTCCCGGAGGTCAATCCGGGACCGGTGCGACTCCTGCTGCTGCGAGAAGCGGAGGAGATTGGTCACGACATTTTTCAGGCGCAGAGATTCGGCGCGGATGGCCTCCAGGTGTGCGCGGAGGCGCGGGGGCAGATCGTCGCGCATCAGTGCGACCTCGCTGAAGCCCAGGATGACGGTGAGCGGATTGTTCACTTCGTGCGCCACGCCAGAGACAACTTGGCCGAGGGCGGAAAGCTTGGCGGCGCGCACCAGTTGCTGGTGGGCCTGTTCGAGCTGGGCAGTGCGTTCGAGCACCTTCTGCTCCAGGGCTCCGTGCATTTCGCGCAGCTCGGCCGTCATCTGGTAGAAGGCGCGAAACAACGGCTCCAGCTCTACCGCATCGGGCACCGGACCGTGCAGGTCCAGACGGCCCTGGCGCATCTGCAACACCATCTGGCGCAGCGTTTCCAGCGGCTGCCAGATCAGTCGGCGGTGCAACCGTCGAAACAGACCGATCATCCCGACCGCAAAAGCCACCGCGACCCCCATCAACCCGCCGAGCCAAAGCATGGCGCGGCGAACGCGCCGGTAGCTGGCCAAGGCCCGGGTGATCTGTAACGCGTGGATGCGATGTAGGTACTCCTGCACCTCGGCATGGCGTTGGATCATGGTCCGAAGCGCACGGTGCTGCGAGTGCGCTCGGGAAGCAGACTCCTCGAACTCCCGTGCCAATTCCACCACCTGCCCGGTGGAGTGGAACACTTGAAGGGCCAGGTCTTGTTCTTCGCCCGTCAGAAAAATCTGAGCGTATTGTCGACGCAACTGCTCCAGCCGTTCCGCAGCCGCCCGCAACGCGGCGGAGCCCTGCTGACTTTCGGAGTCGTACAGTTCAATGGCCGCGATTTTCAGCTCTTCCATTGCCTGTTCCACGTCCGCCGCAACCAGCAGTGCGTGACTCAGATTTCCCAGCGGTGCGCCCACCTCGTGCTGCACCCAGAAGACAAAATACCCCGCCACCGCGAACAGCCAGAAGACCACCATCAACGTAGCCGCCTGCAGAACGATAAAACGTTTCTGGATCGAGTTGGGCTTGGGCTTCAGCGGCGAGTTGTGAGGTTTCGTCGGCATGGCAGACTGCGGTTGCGCGCAAGCAGAGTCCTCGCATCTGTGCGGCCATTCGGGTAGTCGACAAACGGTTTGGAATCAGCACGAGCGGGTGCAACATGGAAACCGCAGTCCAGCAGAGTGTTCAGAACGGCACAGGTGTGCCGCGTGCGCACGCCGGCGACACAGTGTTGCAAAGAAAAAACAGCCAGCCGCACGGCGCGATTGACGATCGGCCGACAGACGTCTATAGTCGTGACGTCTTCTTCTTTCGCGCTGTGGGCCATCGGTGGGTTCCTCGCGCCGTCGGAAGAGGCGTATCGGACATTTCCGAAGCGGAGGGACCACACGTAGATGGCTGCACCACTCCTGTCAGCAATCAGAAGTCAAGCCGGGGCCGCACTGAAAACGCTTCCCTTCTGGGCAGTGCATCTAGCCTGCCTGGCGGTTTTCTGGATAGAGTTCCACTGGTCGTATGTAGCGTTGTGTC
>JAIMBE010000089.1 GCA_023511565.1 Bacillota bacterium | reverse complement strand
CACCCAACGGGACAAAGCCAACGACGTCACAAAGTAGACACAAACGGTGAAATTACACCACTTGACGGGACACTACCCCCGCTCACTTCATGAGCAAGTGACCTGACAAGCCACTTGTGATGTTGAGTCGAGCGAACGAGAAGGTTTTGTTGCTATTATTAAACAAAGTTCGAAACCTAGTATTTGCTTTAGATATTTAGATGGGATTTTTCACTCTATCGATGTGACCATGGTTGCGGTCGCTGAGTGTTCTCGAACTCGATATAATGGTAAACGATACTCTTGGTCTAATGTCCTCTTACGTTTACTTGATTGGAGGTTGGATCAATTAGATGACAACCACAAGCATCAACTGGGATGTGGATTTTAACGAGGAAGGCAAGATCATCTCATTTCTAAATGGCAAGTTGTTAGCAGACAAACCGGAAGAGCGTGTGCGGCAACGGTTTGCGAAGATATTACATTATGAATACGGATATAGCAAAGATCAAATGGACATTGAGGTCCCGATATATTATGGAGCGAATGAACTAACCGATGAAAATGGTAATCCGGTGAGAGCAGATATTGTTGTTTACGAAAGTAAGACGGCACGTGAGAATCGAGACCAAGGGAAAATTCTTCTTATTGTTGAGTGTAAGGCTCCGAACGTAACCGGTGGATATAATCAGTTGGTCTCGTACATTTATAACACCAGCGCTGGTGGTGGAGTTTGGTTTAATGGAGAGGAAGTAGCCTATTTTCGAAGGCTGACGCATCCTCATAATACATTGGTGGAATGGCCAGGCATCCCTCGCAAAAACGAGTCTTGGGATGCCATTGGAAGAAGGAAGAAGAGTGAATTACTGCGGCCGAAAGACATCAAAGGATTATTCAAGAGGTGCCATAATAAGCTTCATAGCAGGGGTTCGGAGGAAGACGACCTCACCATGGACATGGTGAGAATAATTCTCGCCAAAGCCATGGATGAAGAGAAAGAGGGTGAATACCCGCAGTTTTATTGCACCCCAGAGGAGTATAGTACGGAGGAAGGGAGACGGCAGGTAGAGGAACGGATTCAGGCGCTGTTTGATGAGGTTAAAGAACTTAACAGACAGGTGTTTGATCCGCATGAGAAGATATCCGTTGGGTCGAGGGCGTTGTGCGATGTTGTATGTATTTTACAGGATTATCAACTGCTTGCGGATTTTAACGAGTCACATAACTGGGATTTAATGGGGCATGCCTACGAGGAATACACGGAAGTCTATTTGAAGAGAAGGAAGGGTCAGTTCTTTACAAATAGGTTGGTTGTCGATTTTTTAGTCAAATTGATTGACCCAACTCCTTCGGACATAGTATTAGATCCAGCCGGTGGATCAGGTGGTTTCCTTACCGGCGTGATGCGATACGTTCGCAACAAAATAGTAAACGGGTCCGGCAGTTCTATTTCGAAGCAGAGGCAATTGGATCGGTTTCGCTCGCGCCTGTTTATGGTGGAAAGTAGTAAGCGGTTGGTGAAAGTCGCCAAAACAGCAATGATATTGAATGGCGATGGTCACGCTGGTATGACTCAAGGGGACAGTTTGGCTGACTACAACGATATTAACGAGACGATACATGCTCAGTGTGGCAGGGGAGTGCCAACGGTTATATTAACCAACCCGCCATTTGCCGGAATAGGCGAGGGACGTATAACTGATAAGCCCACGCTTGAAAGGTTTCAGTTATCTAGAAAATGGGAAATGATCGATGGCAAATGGTCCCCAACAGAAGAGTTATTACCGGAAGGCGTTCCGCCAGAGATGTTGTTCTTGGAGAGATGTATTGATTGGCTAGCGCCTGGTGGCAAATTGGGGATCGTCTTACCAAAGGGATTTCTGGACACAAACACATATCTTCCGGCTAGAGCGTATTTGCTAAAACATTGTAAGCTGCTGGCGGTGGTAAATTTACATAAAAATACTTTCCAGCCGTTCACCGGAGTACGTACTTGTCTTGTTATTGCCGAAAAATATAAGGTGGACGAAACAACTCAAGAAGTATTGCGTGAAGATAATTATGATATATTCATGGCTATTTCTAGAAAAATTGGTCAAGATTCGGAAGGGAAGCCGATTTACAAGACGGACGACGCGGGTAATGTGTCTGAGGAACTTGATCATGATTTGGATGACATATTGTCCAATTATAAGGCGTTCGTGGCGGGAAATTTAAAGCCATCAAACTACTGTTATTCTGTTTCAATTCGAGATATCGATGAGACGTTGAATATCAATCCTCAGCGTTACATGCCCAATTTAAACGAAACTATTAAGCTGGTGACGCAAATTGGTGAGATTCCGGGTTGGTCGGTTGAAGCCTTGGGTCAAATACACCCAGATATTCGAATTTACAAAGGACCTCGGTTGAGGAGTGAAAATTTAGTTGTTGAGGAAATGGTAGACGGAGCTAATGTAGAACCATATTATACACCTTCTGCCATTCTCCAAGACAAAAGTGATAGTATGAAGTATCTTGATTTGAGTAAAGCTACTACAGCTCAGCTTAGAACAATAGAAAAAATCAGGGTCCGAAGACATTTCCTGGTTATAACTCGCTCGGGAACGATTGGAAGAATAGCGTATATAACTAAGCAACATGATAACGCTATAGTAAGTGATGACTTGATTAGAATAGAGATACCGGATGAGGACTTACGACATTATGTCTATGTCTTTCTGCAAAGTCAGCTTGCGCAAGACCAATTTAAACGCAATGAGTACGGGTCAATTCAGCAGCACTTAGAGCCCGCGCATGTTCGTGAAGTGCTGATTCCTATACCAGATGATATAGAAGTGGTACGTGACATAATCGACAAATCTAAAAAGGCATTGGAGGCAAAGGAAGCAGCACAAGACCTTCACAAGGGTGCAATGAACGCACTTGAACCATTACTGCAGAGGTTACGTGAGGCATCAAGCGACGGTGATGGGTAAGCGTCAAACCGAGCACACCTCGCCGCGGTGCGGGCGAGACCGGATAATGGTCTAAAAACGGACCGAGGAGGGTGCTCTGGGTGTCAAGACAAGAGTTACGTGAGCTGTGGGAACAGCGAGTCGCCGAGTTTCGGGCCAGCGGCCAAAGCGTCGCAACGTGGTGTGCTGCTCGTGGTATTCCACCGCATCAATTGCACTACTGGCTGCGGAAGTTCTCGGATGACCGCCCCGTGGAAAGGACTTCGTCTGTCCGCTGGCTGTCCGTGCAGGTGGATGAATCGCCCATACCGAGCACGGACACGGTCGTGTTGCGTGTGGGCAATGTCGAGATTGAGGTCAAACCAGGCTTTGATCCACTGCTGCTGCGACAGGTGGTGCAGGTGCTGATGACGACATGCTGACCGAGTGGGCGGCCGAGGGACGCGTATACCTGGCGTGTGGTGCCACAGACATGCGTAAGTCTGTCGACGGACTCGCCGCGCTCGTTCAGGAGCAGTTCCAACTTGACCCGTTCTCTCCATGCTTGTTCGTGTTCTGCAATCGTCAGCGGGACAAGTTGAAGATCCTGCAATGGGACCACAACGGCTTTTGGGTGCACTATCGACGGCTGGAACGCGGCCGATTTCAGTGGCCCAGTGATGATGCTGGCGGCACCATTGTCGTCAGCCGCAGGCAATTGCGCTGGCTGCTGGACGGGCTGTCCATCTTCCAGCGCCAAGCCCATCCTCGGGTCGAAGCCCAAACCGTCATCTAATCGTCACAGAATCCATCATCCCCGCCGGGAAGTCGGCATGGGCGTGTCGAAACAGTGATACATGAACACGATGCCGACTTCCTCCCCTGATGACATTGAATCCCTCAAAGCGCGGTGCGTTTCCCTGGAGCAATTGGTGAACGAACTGCAGCTGAAAATCGCCTGGTACGAGGAGAAGTTGCGCCTGCAGCAAAGGCGCCTGTATGCCTCCTCCAGCGAGAAATGCAAGGCAAGCTGGTCGCGCAGTTGACACAGCCGGTCGAGCAGCCATCGGCACGCCCCAGGGGCCAGCGGACGCTGGCAGCGGTGCCGCAGTTCGGCCAGCAAGGCCCACAGATCCTGGTTGACTTCTTTGATCTCCTGCAAGAACGCGGCGTTGATCGTGACCGTGCCCGTCTGCACCACGGTAGCCATGGCGACCTCCCCGGCGGGCCGCCGGACCGCACACGGTCGATGACCCTGCCGCACGTTAGGGAGCGCCCGCGGCGTCCACGTTCCAGAAGAGTTCGTCCTCGGCACGCACGGCGCCGCACACGCCCCAAGCCTTACTGTCAGACCATCCCGGCCACCGCAGACCCAGCCCGCTGCCTGTTGAAGGTAGCGCTGGTGCCGGAGCCCACGCGGTTCCCAAGCTGGTCTGGAACCCTTGCAACCGACTCGGTGGTGCTCTCCTCAGTGCCAACTGTCATCATATCCCTTATGGCCTGAGTGTCAAACATTTTTCTAGCCGCAGGGCCCGTCAGGGCGCTGGTCTTCGCCCGTTGCCGCGCTGGCCAGCGCCGCCGTGCACGCTGTGCCGAAGTGCGATACGATAAGGGATGTCGCGGCGCTGGGCCGCGGCTGCCGTGCAGGCCCAGCGCGGACCGCTGCGCCTGTGCCACAGCAGTGTGCCTCTGCCGGAAGGACGCCGGTGCGGTCCGCGGTGGCTACGCTGTAGGGTCGTTCGATCCCGTCTTCGAGGTCGCGTCGTGAACGAAAGCCGAGCGCCGCACGACCACGACGAGCTTCTGCTCAGGCCGCCGCAATTCACACTGCGGACGCTGCTGATCGGCATGTCGCTGGTGGCCCTGCTGTGCAGCCTGGTGCAGTGGGTGACGCCGGCCGGCCTTGTGGCGCTCGTATTGCTGATCGCCGTGATCGTCTGCCATGTTGCCGGCAATGCCCTCGGCACCCGCCTGCGGCAACTTGGCATGGAGCGTGCGCGGCGGCAGTTGGCGGAGGAACCGCTGCCCTCGCTACCAGCGCATCCTGCGGCGTCACCCTTGGTTTCGGCAGCGCGGCCTGAGACAGCGCCCAGCTATCTGGGGCAGCGACGAAGCCTGGGATGGCCGGTGCTGCTGGCCAGTGGCGCTGGCTTCGTGCTGGGCGGGGCAGGCGGCGTGCTGGGGGCCCTGGAGAAAAGTGGCGGCGTCTGGATGCCGGAAGTGGTCGGGGTCGGGGCAATCGCCTTCGCGGTGCTGGGCGGATTAGCGGCCTTCGCCATGACCGCGCTGGTTCAAGTGGGGCTTGGTGCTGTGCGGCAGGCGCTGTGTTCGATGTCGGCGGATGCCGATCCTCCGGCGCAGCGATAGCGCTTTGCCAGCCGCTGGTCCTCAGGCACCGGGTCAGGGCAGCCGCCGCCAGCCTATCGGTTCATCGGATGATCTACTGCCACGGCTGCGGAGGCGGGTGGCGGCCCAGGATCTGCCGCAGCTTCGCCACCACCTCCGGCTGCGTCTCCGCGAGGCTGGCGGTTTCGAGCGGGTCGGCCTCGTAGTCGTACAACTCGACGTAGGTCGGCCCGGCGTTTTCGCCGGAGGGCGTCCAGACGACCAGTCGATGCCGCGCCGTGCGGATCGCCCGTCCCAGATAGCGACCGCGAGGGAAAACGTGATAGGCGTGATCCTCGTGCGGGCGGCTGGGGTCTTGCAGCCGCGGCAGCAGACTCTCGCCGTCCAGCGGCTGGGGAACGTCCGGTGCCGGCAGCCCTGCCAGCTCGGCAAGCGTGGGATACAGGTCCACGGTCTCCACGACGGTGTCGCAGCGGCTGCCGGGTCTGGTGATGCCCGGCGCTCGGATCAGCAGCGGGATGCGCGTGGCTTGTTCATAATTGGTGTGCTTGGTCCACAGTCCGTGATCGCCCAGGTGAAAGCCGTGGTCCCCCCACAGCACCACCCGGGTGCGGTCAGCCAGCCCCAGACGGTCCAGTGCGTCCAGCACGCGGCCGATCTGGGCATCGACATAGCTCACCGAGGCGTAGTAGCCGTGGATCAGTGTGCGCGTCAGCTCCTCGTCGATCTCTCCCGACTCGGGGATCGGCAGGTACTGGGCGATCTCCCCGCCGCGTTTGAGCGCCACCTGCGGGGCCCCCTTGGGCGGGCTGGTCACCTCGGGCATCGGCAGCCGCCCACGGTCGTACAGGTCCCAGTATTTTCGGGGCACGCAAAACGGCAGATGCGGGCGGACGAAGCCCACCGCCAGAAACATCGGCCGGTCCGGATGGGCCTTCCACTGCGCGAGCCGCCGGATCGCCTCCGTCGCGATCCGGCCGTCGGCATAGGCCTCATCCGGCACGTCTTGCGCCTCCCAGGCGGGACCGCGCGGTCGCGGTCGGCCGTCGACCATGGCCGGCTGGTTCTGAAACAGTGCTTCTTCCCGCGTGAGCTGGCCCAAGGGGTTCTGCGGTGCCGCATATTCGACCACCTTGTCGTGCACCGGCGGCAGCGTGAACGAGCCGTCGTCTCCCGGGTTGCCGTGCCCGACATGGAACACCTTGCCCAGCGAGTGCGTGGCGTAGCCATGACGGGCGAAATACTGCGGCAGCGTCACGGCCTGCGGCCAGCGCGCCCGCAAGTGGCTCGACAGGTTGTACAGCCCGCTGGTCGTCGAACGCATCCCGGTCAGCAGGTGGTATCGCGACGGAGCACAGACCGCCTGATTCGCATAAGCCCGCTCGAAACGCAAACCGCTGGCCGCCAGACGATCCATGGCCGGCGTGCGTGCCACCGGGTCGCCATAACAGCCCAAAGCCGGCTTGAGGTCGTCCACAAGGATCAGCAGCACGTTGGGCGGGGTCGCCCCGGCGAACGCCGTCAGACAGCTTACCAGGCCCGTCCAAACGGCCACCATGTGCATCCATTTCATGATTGACATAGACGATCCGCATTTCGAAGTCTTGGCCGGCAGGTGGCTGGCTAGGGCTTGCGATGGGCCTGGCGCGACCGCGTGGCCGGGCCGGTCGATGTTTCGCCTTGCCGGGGTTGGGACGCGGCCTGCCCGCGGACCGGATCAGGCGTGCCCGCTGCGCCAAAACAGTTCGTACAGGGTGAGGAGGATTTCGAACAGGATCAAGATGACGATATACCATTCGACGCGCAGCGCCCGGCGAGCCTGGATCAGGCCCAGGGCGGTTTCGACGGTGCGGGCGATGAGCTGCAGTTTGCGATTGAGGGCGGTGAACCGCTCGAGGATTTCGAATTCGTCGCGGAGGCGTGCAAAGAGACGCTCCAGGTCGGGGCGGTCCCACAACAGCTCCGGCGTGTCGTCGATTTGCACGCGGCCGACCATCTGCTGTTCGATGAGCAGGGAGCTGCCCAGATGTGCGAGCAGTTCGCGGGTCGAGTGCCGTCCCAGATGTTCGCGGGTCAAGTCGGCGGCGAACGGTTCGATGCGGTCGAACGTCTGGGCGATGATCGCTTCGTACCGGGCCAGCACCACGCTTTTGCTCAGCACGTCGGCCACGATTTCCAGCCGCTCGGGGCTGGCATCCTTCAAGAGCACGGTGTTGCCTTCGAGCACCTCCTTGGCTTCCGGGTCGATCCGCACCAGAATCTGCTCCGCTTCCGGTTCGGTGGAGTAGCCCTGCACGCGCGGTGCGAGCTGCCGGAGGAATTCGTCCTGCTCCAGCGGCTGGACATCGAACAGGACCACGGCGCCGTAGCGGAACAGGACGGCGGCTCCGCCACCGCGCACGCTGACCGCCAACGGTCCGCCGCCCAGACGCTGCGTCGAGCCCAAGGCGCGCAGGTCGATGCGTTGACCCACCAGCAATGCCCGGGCCGTGAACTCCTTGACGTCGGCGGCAATGAGCGGCGTGGTCATGGCGGTACGAAGGTGTACAGGCAGGCTCGTGCCATGAAGGTACCAGCGCCCGGCGGCGACGCAAGCGTCGAGATCCTCCACTCGCGGCGGCCTGGCTGGCGCGTGGTTGCCGGCTGGAAAGATCCTCTTCAGCGCAGGGGCAAGAAGGTGGCCTGGAAAAAATTTCGTGGACTGCCCTGGCGTTCCTGCCGAAGGATGCTATAGTTGTTCCTAGTTGGTTTGAGGATGCTTTGGTGCTGCGTGGCTTTCTCTGGAAGTGATCCGCCGCTCCTTCTCGCTCGAACTGCTTGGCGGATCACCACGCTGATCCCTTTCCTGTGGCCCCGAAAGTTCCTGGTGGGCCTCGTCGGGTCCGGCTGACGCCGTGGGCGCAGCGGACCGTGCAGTGAGGATGTGTTCTGTGAGTATGCGATTGTATGTGGGGAACCTGAGCTACAGTGTGACGAGCCAGACCCTGGAGAGCCTGTTCTCCGAATTCGGGCATGTGCGGGATGCCACGGTCGTTCAAGACCGGCAGACCGGACGCAGCAAGGGCTTCGGCTTCGTCGAGATGAGCGACCGTTCGCAGGCGCAGGCCGCGATCGAGGCGCTGAATCTCAAAGAGGTCGAAGGGCGCTGCCTGACCGTGAATGAAGCCCGCCCGCGCGAAGAGCGGGGTGGACGAAGCTATGGCGGTGGGGGCCGCGGCGGTTACGCTGGCCGGCGCTACTAGACCGCCTGTGTGCCGTTTCGCCGGGCCGGGTCTTGCCCATGAGGGTGTCCACGATCCAGAGCCAGGCAGACGGCAACAGTGAACCACGCAATGCCCCGGGCGCGTGATCCTCATGCGTCCGGGGCTTCGTTTTGCGCGAAGCCCGTGATGTCGCGCGAAGCGAGGGGCGGCGCGTCATCTGCCAGGCCGGCCCACGCGTCCTGCGTTTCTAGCCCGCCGGTCGCAGGTGCATCCCGCTGCTGCGGCCGCTTCTTTCTAGCCCCTGCGGCGTCCCGGGCACGCCGCAGGGACGGTGCGTTTCAGGGCATGCTCCGCGCGGCCGCGCTGCGGCTGGCGAATTGTGGCGCCCGGACGATGGATGCGCCGGGGGCGGCGCTACCAGACGTCACCGGCATTTCGGTCGTCGGGATCGCCGGTCCCAGCATGCCGGTCCAGGTTTCGTAGGTCCGTCCGCTCCGCTCGTCTGCCTGATAGAAGCACAGCAGGCTGAAGCTGTCGCTGACCGCCAGTTCCGGCTGGCCCACCAACATCTGGGTGGGTTGGTAACGCCGTCGCCAGCTTCCGGCATTGAAATACGTCTGGCTGAGGACGAACCCATCGGCGTGGCTGGCATCTAGCGGCACCATTTCCGGCTGATGCGTGTGGCCGTAGACGATATGCCGCGCCCGCCGGTTGCGGAAATCGGCCTCGGCCAGAGCATGCGGCACCAAGGACAGCCCCTGAGTGCCCTGCAGACGCTCCAGGAACTCCAGGGTTCTGCGAATCCACGCCTGCCCATCGCGGCGGCCGATCTTCAACGCGGCCGCCAGTGCGTCGGTCAGTTCGCCGGAGTCGATCCCGCCCAGACGGCGCAGCGCCTCCAGGCAGAGCACCTGATCCACCATGTAATCCCACATCCGTTTGATCCGGCCGCGCACCGCCGCCGGCGCTGTGCGCTCCAGCGCCGCATCCAAGTAGCTGCCGGCGAGCAGCATCGGTCGCACCTGTTCCAGCTCGGCCAGAGCCATCCGCGTTGCCGGGTTGAGCTGGTCACCGAGCTCCCCCTCGGCGTGCTGGACGAATCGGGCCACCAGCTCGATCGCCAGCACATCGCTGACGCTGGCGCTGTCCCGGTCGAGGGCATAGCTCAGCGGATCGTACAGATCGCCGTGGCGGGCCAGCACGCGGTGCCGCCGCAGCGTGTCGAACAGCTCCGGGCACTCGTCGGCCGCATGCGGAAAGGGACGGTTGTACGGCGTGACCAGTCCCAAGTGATGCGTGACCTTGTGACGGATCAGGTCGTAGGCGGTGCCGCCTAGATGCAGGGGCCAGTCGCGATTGCCCACCATGTAATGGGTGCAGACAGCCACCGGCAGCTCTTCCGCTTCCAGCACCGGTTGCCCGGAGGCCGTCGCGGGTGGCAAACTCACCGTCCCCTCGGTTGCCAGCCCACGCAACGTGCGGATGGCATCCACATTGCGGCGGAGGATTTCATCGACAATACCCCCCACCGTGTCGCTGACCGCCGCCAGGTGCGGGTCGTCCCACGGCCGACATGGCATCTGCAACCAGCGCCGAGAGCTCATCAAATCGAGGATGTCGCCCAGAAGCACCAGGTCGATCCGCTCGATCGGTCGATACGACCCGTCGGCGCGCCATGACGCCCGCCAGGCCAGATCGCACAGCCGATCACACAGCACGTCCCCTGCGGAAGGGGGGGAAAGCATCCCCGTCGTGCCGTCTGTCAAATGCAGATCACTGATAATGGCCAGCATGCCAACCCCTTTCCTTCCGCCGGGCAAGATTCCGACCGGCGGTCTTCACCATCTAGTTGGCGCAAGTCGTTTCTCGGAAGTCACTTTTGTGATCTTGTATCGCGCGCAACCCCTTGAGCCGGACGACCTGCACAAAAGGCTGATGATCCATGCTCTGCGGGCCGTCCATCTGCC
>JAIMBE010000009.1 GCA_023511565.1 Bacillota bacterium | reverse complement strand
AGAACGGTTCTGAATTGTCGGCATGCACGGTGTAGAACTGGGTCACCGGCAGATTCGCCTTGAAGTGCCAGGTGGCGCCGCGGTCGAAGCTCTCATAGAGGCCTCCATCGCAGCCGACCAGGTAGTAGTCCGTGTTGTCCGGATCGATCCAGAGGAAGTGATTGTCCACGTGTTTGGAAGTCTCGGTCATCGGGCGCAGCGTGCGTCCGCCGTCGTCCGACACCATGATGCGCACGTTCATCACGTAGATCCGGTCGGGGTCTTTCGGATCGGCGAAGATTTTTCCGTAATACAGCGCGGTCTGATCGAACGGGTTGCGCCGCTCCCAGGTCAGGCCGCGGTCGGTCGAGCGAAATATCCCGCCACGTCCGTCGGCCGCCTCGATCGTGGCGTAGACGATATCCGGATTCGCCGGCGAAACGGCCAGGCCGATCCGCCCGAGCTCGACCGTCGGCAGCCCGGACCGGAGCTGGATCCAGCTCTGACCCCCATCGGTCGTTTTATAGAGCGCTGATTCCGGGCCGCCATTGATCAACGTCCAGACGTGACGCCGACGTTGCCAGGCTGCCGCGTACAACACCTCCGGGTCGCGCGGGTCCATGGCGATATCGGTCACGCCGGTGTTTTCGCTGATGTCGAGAACCTTTGTCCAGCTTTTGCCGCCGTCGGTGGTTTTGTACAGCCCGCGATCCCCGCCGGGTCCCCACAACGGTCCTTGTGCGGCCACATAGACGATGTTGGTCTTCTGTGGATGAATCAGAATTTTCGCGATGTGTTCGGACCGCTCCAGGCCGACCTTTTTCCAGCTCCTGCCGCCGTCTTCGGTTTTGTAGAGGCCGTCGCCGTAGCCGACGCTGCGCTGACTGTTGTTTTCGCCCGTGCCGACCCAGACCACGTTCGGATTGGTCGGATCCATGGCTATCGCCCCGATCGAATACGATCCTTCGTTGTCGAAGACCGGAGTCCAGGTGGTGCCCGCATTCACCGTCTTCCATACGCCGCCCGAAGCCGAAGCCACAAAGTAATGCGCGCGGTTTCTGGGGTTCACCGCAAGGGCGATGATCCGGCCCGAAGTCAGCGCCGGGCCGATGGAACGGAAACGCAGGCCGGCCACAGTCTCCGACGACAAGCGGTCGCGGGAACGCTCCTCGGCAGGTGCGCTGGCCGCCGACCGCATCTGCGCCGGCGTCAGAACCGGCGCGGCCAGCAGGTGAGCCGTCAGGCAGAGCACAAGCATCGTGCGAACCAACTCCACGGGAAAACCTCCTCGCAGCCCAATGGGCACATGTGGGCCGGCGATTGTACCCAAGACACGGGACGGAGTCTGCAAAAATTCTTCGCCCTCGCACCCGAGTCCGGCGCCGAGCCGCGGCCGGCCGATGACGTGGAGCCGAAGGTCCAGATGCGACAAAAAAGCTCTTCCCCATTCGTCTCAGCACGAGTAGGATTTGCGCACATGTCATCGGGAGGTGGAACGATGGGCACAGCGTGGCGCGGGCCATTCCGCTGGGCGGTCATCCTGAGTCTGCTGGCGCTGGTTTTTGCCACCGAGACCGGCCGGGCACAGACATTCGACGAAAAGGCACTGCAGGGACTGCGCTGGCGCGGCATCGGCCCCTTTCGCGGCGGACGGGCAATCGCTGTGGCCGGAATTCCCGGCGACCCGAACACGTTCTATTTCGGCGCAGTGGCGGGCGGCGTCTGGAAAACGACGGACGGCGGCAACACCTGGACACCGATTTTCGACCGGCAACCGGTGGCTTCGATCGGCGCAATCGGCGTCGCACCGTCAGACCCGAACGTGATTTACGTGGGCACCGGAGAAGCCTGCATTCGAGGCAACATCTCCCACGGCAACGGCGTTTACAAGTCCACCGACGCGGGCAAAACCTGGCAGCACGTCGGTCTGGAAGACACCCGCACCATCGGCGCGCTGCTTGTGCACCCGAAAAATCCCGATATCGCCTACGTGGCCGCGCTGGGCCACGTCTACGGCCCGAATCCGGAACGCGGCGTCTTCCGCACCACCGATGGGGGTAAAACCTGGGAGAAGGTTCTCTACAAGGACGAAAAGACCGGCGCGATCGATCTTGCCTTTGTCCCCGCGAACCCGCGGATCCTGTTCGCAGCGCTCTGGGAAGCGCATCGGACGCCCTGGAGCCTGTCGAGCGGCGGGCCGGGCAGCGGGCTGTACAAATCCACCGACGGCGGCACCACCTGGCGTCGGCTGGAAGGCAATGGCCTGCCGCGCGGGATTCTAGGCCGCATCGGTGTGAGCGTCAGCGGGGCCGACCCGAACCGGGTTTGGGCGTTGATCGAAGCCGAAGACGGCGGACTCTACCGCTCGGACGACGGCGGCGAAACCTGGCAGCTCGTCAACAACGACCGCAACTTCCGCCAGCGTGCCTGGTACTACACGCACGTTGTCGCCGACCCCCAGGACCGCGAAACGGTCTATGTGCTGAACGTCGGGTTGCACCGCTCCACCGATGGTGGCCGCACCTTCACGGCCATCCGCACACCGCACGGCGATCACCACGGGCTGTGGATCGATCCCACCCATCCCCAGCGCATGATCAATGCCAACGACGGTGGCGCCAACATCACCTACAATGGCGGGCAAACCTGGACGCGGCAGGACAACCAGCCGACCGCGCAGTTCTACCACGTCATCACCGACGATCAGTTCCCCTACTACGTCTACGGAGCTCAGCAGGACAATACCACCGTAGCTATCGCCAGCCGCAGCGACCGCGGCGGAATCGACCGCAGCAACTGGTATCCTGTCGGGGGCTGCGAGAGCGGTTACATTGCCCCGCTGCCCGACGGCAGCCGGGTCTACGCAGGCTGCTACGGCGGGCAGATCACCCGGTGGGAGCGGAAAACCGGGCAGGCGCAGCAGATCTCCGCCTGGCCGGAAAACCCGATGGGCCATGGCGCCAGCGCGCTCCCGCACCGCTTCCAGTGGACTGCGCCCATTCTGATCTCACCCCACGACACAAACGTTCTCTACCATGCCGCCGAAGTGCTGTTCCTGTCCACCGACGAAGGCATGAGCTGGACTGCCATCAGCCCGGACCTGACCCGCAACGACCGCTCTAAGCAGGGCCCCTCGGGCGGACCCATCACCAAGGACAACACCAGCGTCGAGTACTACAACACGATCTTTACGGTCGCCGAGTCACCTCACGAACGCGGCACGATCTGGGTCGGTACCGATGACGGCCTGGTGCACATCACCCGGGATGGTGGCAAAACGTGGCAGAACATCACGCCCCGCGATCTGCCGGAATGGAGCCTGATCAGCCTGCTGGAAGTTTCTCCGCATGACCCGGCCACCGCCTACATCGCCGTGGACCGGCACGAGCTCGACGATTACCGGCCGTACATCTACAAAACCAACGACTACGGCAAATCCTGGCGGAAAATCACGAACGGCATCCCGGAACACACGTTTGTGCGCGCGGTGCGGGAAGATCCCAAGCGCCGTGGGCTGCTCTACGCGGGCACTGAAACCGGCGTGTATGTGTCGTTCGACGACGGGGCGAACTGGCAGTCGCTGCAACTGAACCTGCCCACCGCACCGATTCATGACCTGGTCGTGAAGCGGGACGACCTGATTGTGGCCACGCACGGCCGTTCGTTCTGGATTCTCGACGATCTGACGCCGCTGCACCAAATCCAACCCGGCCTCGTCGCCAAAGACTTCCACCTCTACACCCCGCGGGTGGCCTATCGCATCCGCGGAGGCGGCTTCGGCGGCGACTCCAACGCCGGCGAAAACCCGCCCAGTGGAGCGATTCTCTACTACTGGCTGAAATCAGAGCCGAAGGGGGAAATCGCACTCGAAATTCTCGACCGCAGCGGCAAGGTAATTCGCAGATACACGGGCCGGGCCGGCGAGGCCCCCAGGGAACAGGGAGCCCCGCCGTCCGGCGGTGGACGCGACCCGCAGTTGCCGGTTCAGGCGGGCATGCACCGGTTCGTCTGGGACCTGCGCCACCAGGGCGGCGTACGGGTACCCCGCGCGGTGCACTGGGGCGGTGACCCGGACACCGGCCCGCTGGCGTTGCCGGGGCGTTACCAGGTGCGGCTGACCGTAGACGGACAGAGCCAGACCGTACCGCTCGAAGTACAACTGGATCCGCGTGTGAGCACGTCCCTGGCCGACCTGGAAAAGCAGTTCGAACTGCGCAGCAAAATTCAGGACGCCGTGAACGAAGCGCACACGACCGTCAACCAGATTCGCGACCTGCGGCGGCAGCTCCAGGCCCTGCGGCAGCGCACCGACACAGTGGGGAAGCCCCCGTCCCTGCTCGACGCCATCGGAACGCTCGAGAAGAACATGACAGCCGTCGAGGAGGAACTCATTCAGGTGCGCGCGGTCGCGCGCCAGGATCCGTTGAACTACCCGGTCAAGCTGAATGACAAGCTGCTGGCACTGGCCAGCGTGGTGGAAAGCGCCGACCGCGCGCCAACGAAACCGTCCTATGCCGTATTCGACAAACTGCGCGGCGAGTTGGACGCGCTGCTGGCGCGCTGGCGCGAAATCGCGGCCCGGGACGTCCGCGCAGTGAACGAAGCGGCGCGCCAGGCCGGTATCGAAATGATCTCCGTGGCCCGCGGGTCGCCCGAATGAACCGCCGCCGCCCCGCCGCTTGCTGCGGGACGCAAACTGTGCTAACCGTGAGATGAATTTGGGGTGAAACCGGCTTGTTCGGCTCGTTGGGACGGGCTGGGCCGTCTATGCTCCCGCGCGTAAAGCGATTCTTACTCGGTTCGCCGCTCCGCACCACGGAACTTCACGAGCAAAAGCTTTCCAAGAAAGCGGCGCTCACCGTCTTTGCCTCCGACAACCTTTCCTCGAACGCCTACGCCACCGAAGAAATCCTGCTGGTGCTCATGGCGTTCCCCGCACTGCTGCACTACGCGTTTCCGATCTCGATCTGCATCGTGGTTCTGCTGACCCTTGTCGTCCTCTCCTACGGGCAATTGATTCGCGCCTACCCGTCCGGAGGGGGCGCCTACACGGTGGCGAAGGAAAATCTAGGAGTGGGCGCTGGACTGGTCGCGGCGGCGGCCCTGCTGATTGATTACATCCTGACGGTTGCGGTCAGCGTTGCGGCCGGTGTTGCGGCGATTGTCTCGGCGTTTCCGGTGTTGCTGCCCTACCGCGCCCTGCTCGGCGCATTGGCCATCGCAATTTTGACGCTGGTCAATCTGCGTGGCGCGCGGGAATCCGCCCGCGCTTTTGCGCCACCCGTGTACACCTTTCTGGTCACCATCTATACCCTGATTCTGGCGGGATTGTACCGGAGCGGGGCCGGCAGTGCCCCTCCTGCGACTGTGCAGAGCGATGCGCTGAATCTGTCGCAACTGGCCATGATTTTTCTGTTGGGCCGCGCCTTTGCACACGGGTGTGTGGCTTTGACTGGTGTGGAAGCCATCTCCAACGGGGTGCAGGCTTTTCAGCAGCCAGTCGTCCGCAATGCCCAGATTACGATGTACGTCATGGCGGCTATCCTGGGCAGCCTGTTCCTTGGGCTGAGCTATCTGGCCACCGCCTTCCACATCCTGCCGAAGCTGGATGGCAGCGAAACGGTTGTGTCCCAGATCGCCCGACAGGTCTTCGGGGAGTCCGTGCCCGGCTGGGGCCTTCTCTACTACTTGACGCAGTTCTCCACGATGGCGATTTTGATCCTGGCGGCGAACACCAGCTACGCAGGCTTTCCTCGACTGGCTTCGATTCTGGCGGCGGATCGCTTCGTCCCGCGGCAACTGGCCAATCTGGGCGACCGGCTGGTGTTTTCCAACGGCATTCTCGTGCTGGGGGCCGCGGCGCTGGCACTGATCTGGTCGTTTGGCGGCAATGTGCACGCCCTGATTCCGCTCTATGCGATCGGCGTCTTTCTCTCGTTTACGCTCTCACAGGCGGGGCTGGTCGTGCACTGGCGAAAGTCGCGGGAAGCCGGGCGGTGGTGGCGGTTCGGATTGAACGCCCTGGGGGCCCTGACGACGGGTCTCGTTCTGCTAATCATCGCAGTGGTGAAGTTCCAAGAAGGGGCCTGGCTCGTGGTGGTGGCCGTGCCGGCGGTGATGCTGCTGTTCTGGAAGACCCGGCGGCACTATTTCGAGCTGCAAACCGAATTGACGCTCGCCGACTTCGAAAAGCCTCGAGTGGCCCGGCACACCGTCATTGTCCCGGTACCGATTCACCTGAACCGTGTGGTGCTGACAGCCATCGAGTATGCGAAGTCGATTTCGCGCGACGTCATCGCGGTTACCGTGAACACTGGGGAGGCAAAGACCGACACGCTGCTGCACAACTGGAAGAAGTTTGTCGAAGACGTGCCCCTGATCGTGCTGGATTCTCCCTACCGGTCGGTGGCCCGCCCACTGCTGCGCTTCATCGGAGAAATCGAAGACCTGCGCACAGACGACAAAGTGACCGTGGTGCTGCCCGAGTTCGTGCCCCAGCGCTGGTGGCACAACCTGTTGCACAACCAGACGAGCCTGATCCTGAAAGGCGCGCTTCTGTTCCGGCCGGGGATTGTGGTCACCAGCGTGCCGCATCATCTCGGCGAAATGCGTGCCGGCCGCGGCAGAGAACCCCGTCATGCTCAGTGAGGAACGCCGGGAAAAGATTCTCAAGCGCATCGCACCGCTGCTGCGCGATGTGGATCCGGACGTGCGTCTGATTGACGTGATCCTAGACTCCACCCGCGAGCAGCTCGCCTTTGTGATGCAAAAGGGGGAGTGGCCGATCGTGGTCGGGCTGAATTGGCTGGACTACGTCAGCCACTGCGACGAGGAGCTGCGCGAACAACTCGCTGCCGGACTGGCCCGCCGCCTCGAGAAGGCGCGCTCCAAACCGGCCGACGAGGCACCCTGACCGCACCCTTCATTCTGTGACGAACGTCGCGGTGAGCGCGCCAAGAAAGCCGTTCTGCCCGTCTCGCGTCACCCATACGCCGACCGTATACACCCCGGGTCGTCCCTTCCAGAAGGGCACGGGGAACAGGAAACGTCCGCCGGGCAACTGCAGGATGCCGGGTCGCTCGGCCCGGCTGGGCAACCGATCCGCAAGCGAGGTGTAAAAGGTGCGCTCTTCGTCCGGCAAGCTGTACGACGAAGTGGCCGCCAGTTCCAGCAGGCTCATCGGCCGGGGCAAGGGCTCATAGAAAACAGCAATGCCCAACAGGCGCACGCCCGCCAGCACGCGCCCGCGGAGCGTCACCGGATCGCGCAGCCGCACCTGCACGGGCAGGGGCTCGAGTTCGGCGTAGCGACCGCCAAACACCTCGATCAAGCGCATCCCCTGTGGCCCGTACGCAACGCCAATGCCCACATGGGTGTGGTTGGGGTCGAGAATGCTGCGGCGATGGCCGTCGTTCGGCGGCACCTCCGCCATGAAGCTGCGGTGCGCGGCGAACATGTTCTCCAGCACATGCGTCAGGGAGAGATCGAAGTCGGTGTGCTGCAGACCCCACACGTTTTCCGCGGTGTAGTCGGTGATACCGGCCTGCGCGTAACGCAGGTACGGCCTCCAGCCGGCACGGTTCCAGTGGCTCACGTAGCCGGATTCCAGCATTTCGCGGCAGTGTGCATCGGCGGCGTCGGAAAGCTCCAGCGAAAATTGCACGGGCGGGCGCTGGGCGAGCAGTCGGTCGCGGTTGATCTGCTCGAGCAGTTGCCGCTTGAACTCGATTGGAACGCCAGAAGGAGTCCGCGACGGCTCACCCGCAGCCAGAGCGCTCAGAGCGGCGACCAGCAACCGAACCGAGCGGTGCAGCCATCGGGACACGGCTCTCCTCTACCGCAGCAGTTTGGCATTCGATTCGGCATCGGCCACACCCAACACCAGCAGGGCCCGTTTGGCGCCCCGGCCGATGCTGCCATAGATGTAGTCAATGTTCACGCCGGCGGCGGCCAGCTTCCGTGTGACCCGGCCGAGTGCACCCGGCCGGTCCGGGACCAGCGCCGTCAGAACTTTCTCTTCCAGGTAGCTCAGCCCAAGCTGCTCGAGCACGCGCCGGGCCGCCGGCAAGTTGCTGACCAGCAGGCGCACGGCGCCCAGAGGATGTACCTCGCTGCCGTGAATCGCATGGATATTCACAGCCACTTTGGCCAGTTCCGTGCACAGCTCGGCCAGCGCGCCCGGACGATTGTGGAGTTGGATGGTCAACTGCGTAGCGATGGCCATGGTTTTCTCCGGAACGCCTCTCTGCAGAATTCTACGCTGGGCGTTCTCGGCAGACAAACCTCCGAGGACAAGATACAATGGTTTGCAGGCCGGCCGCTCAGCTCGTTCCAAGAGATGCAAGAAGTCGAAAAACTGGTGCTTCGCGCTCTGTGCCACGGGGTCTTGCAGGGTGACCGCCGCGAACAGGCGTTCCGCATCCTGGCCGAGCATCGATTTGCTGACTCGCTGCATGAGCTGCTGTTCGCGGCCCTCAGCACGCTTGGCCGCGCCGATGCCCAAGTGATCCGCGACCAGTTGCCGGCGCGGCTCACCACCTTTGGCTTTCCTGACGTGGACGTAACCAGCTACCTGGACGCTCCCGCTCCCGGCGTGGCCGAGACCACCGAAGCGCTCCGCCAACTTGCCGGAAGCCGTGCAAAGACCCCAGACGACACTCCTACGCTATAACTGTGGAACCGTATGAAACGCACCGCAGCGTTGTCCCATCCAATGGAGAAAGAGTGATGCGCCCGGCGATTCGAACCCTCTTCTGGTTGTCCGGCTGGCTGGGGATTGCCTACCTGAGCTACTGGACCGCGCTGTTGCTCGACCGCGTAGTGGTGGACTGGCCGGTGTACGCGCTCACCGGCGCGAATGAGGTCTCCTGGCATCTGACCCCGTACACCCTCTCGCTGCGCGCAGCTGCGGCTGCGCGGGGGTCGAGTCCGTTTTCGCTGGCCGGGTTCGGTGAGCTGCTCCAACTGGGACTGCAGGCCGGCTGGATTGTTCTGGCAGCGAGGAGTCGTCGGCTGAGCTGGCGCCGCGGCTGGCTGGCCTACACCGCGTTGTGGACCGCCTTCTTCCTCGGCGGGCAGGCGTACCGCATGGCCATGGCCGATCGCGGCACCCTGGCCTGGCTCGTGCGCGGATTCACCTCGGGCGCCAGCGCAAACGAATACGTCCGCGGCGCGCTCGGCTTGGTGCTGGGCGCGGCGTTGCTGTACGCGGCGATGCGCTGCACCAGAAACCTGCTCGCAACCCTCGCCGCTTCCCTGCCCTCGGCAGGTCTCCGCTGGCGGTGGGCTTCCGCGGCGCTGCTTTTCCTGTTGGCCACGCATCTGCTGGCCTGGGGTTCGGTGGGCTTCTCCAATACCGCTCTGCGTGGTTTCGGGCTGACCCCGTTTCTGCTCCCGGTGGTGACGGCACCCGTGCTGGTCCTGCTCGCCTGGCAGAACCGAAAGACCTGCTGGGCACAGCCAGATCAGCAGCCGATTCCGCTTCGGCCGGCCGGCTTGGTACTGGGGCTGGCGGTCAGCCTGTACGCCGGGCTGGCGCAGGCCGACACGCTGCGCGTCTGGTGGGCCGAGCGTGCATTCGCGCGCGTGCAAACCGCCGGCTACGAAATCCTCCACGACGCCCGCCACTACCCGACGGAGGAAATCGAGCGGTTCGCTGCGCGTCGCCACGCGCTGGTCAAAGCGCTGGCATCGCGCGCAGGCGCGGCCGATGCCGACGTCCACATCCGCCTGGTGTTCTATCCCGACTCGGTATCGAAGCGGCTGGCCACGCGCGACGATCGTCACTTTACGGTGCAGAACACCACGATTCGCGCGTTCCCGCATCCGCAGGCGACTTCCCTGGCCGACCTTGAAATCCTCGATGGCGCCGCGGAGGCTGAAGCGGTACTGAACCATCTGTGGGGCGATTCTGGTGCCCCGCTGTTGCGTCGCTGGGCAGCCCGATGGCTGGCAGGCAGTTGGCGTGGGCGTGCCGTGGATGCCTACGCCGCACAAATTGTTGCCGAAGAAGGCCACTACACGCTGGCCGAGCTGCTGGACCCGGCGTCGGACGGCGATCTTTCTCCGCTCGTGCGCGAACCGCTGGGCGCGGCCTGGATCGCTTCGGTGGCCGCAGTCCAGGGCATGGAAGCGGTGCGCGCGCTCTATCGTACGCCGAATAGGGAGCGAACGATCGCCGCAGTGGCGCGACGGCTTACCGCATCCCCCGAGGAACTGGAAGCAGCGTGGCAGAAGCATACGGCGGCACTGCTCGCTTCGCATCCGATGAGCCCGCCTGCACCCCGCCCGCGGGATGCTTCGATCTTTCTGCGCGGCATGACCCTCTCGCACGAGGGCTGGGGCAGCGGCCGCGGCGGCTACGATTCTCCGGAAGCCGAACAGCAGCTGCAGGAGCTGCGCGCGATGGGCGTGAATGCCATCGCGGTGGTGCCCTACGGCTGGATGCGCACGCTCGACGACGTGCGGATCCACTACACAGGCACAGATGAAACCGACGAAGAACTGGCGCAGCTGGTGCGCGTGGCACACCGCCTGGGCCTGCGCGTGATGCTGAAGCCGCAGCTCTGGGTCGGCGGAGGTGCGTTTACAGGCCACATCCGCTTCGACGATCCCGAGCGTCGAGCCGCCTGGCTGGCCAGCTACCGTCGGATGGCGCTGCACTATGCGCGTGTGGCCGAGCTCGAAGGTTTTGATCTGTTCTGCATCGGCAACGAACTGGGGGGTATGACCCGCCACGAAACGGAGTGGCGCGAAATCATCGCCGCGGTACGACGTGTGTTCCGCGGCCCGGTGACGTACGCGGCGAACTGGGGTGAAGAGTTTGAAACCTTGCGCTTCTGGGACGCGCTCGATTTCATTGGCCTGAACAACTACTACCCGCTGGCCGAAGAACCGGGTGCAGAACTCAGAGCCCTGACAGCGCGTGCCGATGCTGTGGCCGAGAAAATCGCCCGTCTGCAGCAGCGCTGGCAACGGCCGATTCTCTTCACGGAGGTCGGATACCCCAGTGTCCGGGGTGGCACGGTCTGGACCTGGGCGCGAAGCTGGACGCAAAGCGTCAGCATGGAAGAACAAGCCGCCGGCTACGAAGCCACGCTGCGCGCCTTCACTGCCCGGCCGTGGCTGAGCGGAATGTTTTGGTGGAACTGGCCTTCCCATGGGCGTGGCGGTGGCCCGCAGGATCTCTCCTACACACCGCGGGGCAAGCCAGCCGCAGAAGTCCTGCGCACCTGGTACACGCGCCTGGCGGCGACAGCTCCCGGAGAAGAACCAGCGCCACGCACCCCTTCAACGGGAGGCATGGGTAGCCCGTGAACGCAAGACTGCGACGCCAGCTGGCCCTGCTCGACGTGGCAGCAATGGCCGCGCTGGTGCCCTGGTTCATCTGGCAGCTACAGTTCGCCTGGCCCAGTTTCTGGCTCATTTTTCCCGTCTGGCTGACGGCCAGCTTTCTGCTGCATCGCGACACGCCGCACACACTCGGGTGGCGTGCCGACAATCTGGGGTCCGCCACGCGCCGCGCTGCGGTCTATTTCTTGCTCGCGGCGGTGTTGCTGCTGGCCATCGGGTTTGTTCGGGGCGCACCGACCACCCTGCCCGCCGGATTCTGGTCCTTCGATCGGCTGTGGCGCTACTTTGCATTCTGCTTGCTGCAACAGGTGGCGCTGAACTCGTTTCTGATGAATCGGCTGCTTACGCTGACACAACGACAAGGGCTGGCCGCGTTCTGTGCAGGAATCATCTTCGCCGCCGCACACTGGCCGAACCCGGTCCTGGTGCCATCCACGCTGCTTGGAGGAACGCTGATGGCCTGGCTGTTTGCGCGCGAGCGAAACCTGCTGCCGCTGGCGGTAGGCCAATCCGTGGTCGGTTCACTGATCTGGTGGGCATTTCCTGTTGACTGGCACCATGGCCTCCGTGTCGGTCCGGGCTATTACCGCTCGTTCTAGCGAAACGACCCGCCAAGCGAACAGGTTCTTGTTTGGTCAGGCGCCGGACTCCACATGGGTATCCGTCGAGGCCGAGAGCAGGTCCCCCGCTGGGAGGCCAGCAGCTATAGATTCAGGTCGTCGTGTTTCGCGGCGAGCTGCGCGGTCGGATGGTGGGGCTTGTGTTTTGTTTTCCCGTAGGGATTGGTCCAGACACCCGGGATCGTACAGCCGCAGTCAGGACAGGTGCCCTTGCGCAAGCGGTTTTCCAGTACATCGTGCCAAGAGCGGCGGATCAGGATCACACCGCAGCCGGGGCAGTAGGTGTGCGCACCCTCGCTGAAGATGTTGCCCTCGTAGACAAAGTGCAGGCCCACGTCCAGCGCGAGGCGACGCGCCCGGTGCAGGGTTTCGGGCGGCGTGGGTGGCTTGTCGCGCAACTTGAAGTCGGGATGGAACGCAGTGAAATGGAGCGGCACATCCGGCCCCAGGTGTTCCAACACCCACTCGGCGAGCGAACGGATCTCTTTGGGGTCGTCGTTGAGGGTGGGGATGATCAGATTGGTGATTTCGAACCAAACGTTAGTCTCCTGCTTCAGCCAGGTCAGGGTCTCCAGCACAGGTTTCAGGTGGGTCAGGGTGATTTTGGCATAGAACTGCTCGGTGAAGGCTTTTAAGTCGACATTGGCGGCGTCCACGTGGTCGTAGATATCGTGGAAGGCTTCGTAGGTCACATAGCCGTTGGTTACCATCACGGTGTTCAGACCGTATTGCTTGGCCACGTGGCAGATGTCCACGACGTACTCCCCCCAGATGGTTGGCTCGTTGTAGGTGAAGGCAATCGATGGACAACCATAGCGGAGGGCCAGGGCGACCACATCTTCCGGGGGTAGGTAGCGCGAGTGCACCTGATCATGCCGGGACTTGGAGATGTCCCAGTTCTGGCAGAAAAAGCAGCCCATGTTGCATCCGGCCGTGCCCAGCGAAAAGATCCGCGTGCCCGGAAGGAAATGGTTCAGCGGTTTCTTCTCGATGGGGTCAATCTGGATGGCGGCGGGGGATGCATAGCCCAGGCTGTACAGCTTACCGCCTTGGTTGATCCGGATGAAGCAAAAGCCGCTCTGGCCGGGGCCGATGTGGCAATGCCGCGGGCACAGGTAACAGTGCACCTTGCCGCCCGGCTCCGGTTCCCACCACCGGGCCTCGTGCAGCGTGGCGGTCTTCTGCAAAACCTTCAATTCTTGCATGGCAAAATCCGCGCACAACCAAACTGGCGATCGAGCATCCGCAGGCGGGCTGAGTGCACCGCTTTATTATACGCCCTATAGACCGGGACAAGCCAATGCGCCGCAATGAAGTTCCCACCGAAAGAAACGTGGGGAGTCACAGACGCCGCAGCCCGTCAGCCCAGACCAGGAATCGCTGCAGGCGGGCACGCTCACGCCACAGCAGTCGAAAAAATCCGGCCGCATCGAACGCGGCTGTCTCCGGACCGAAAAATGTCTCCATGCGCCAGCGCAGATAAGGACTGCGCCAGGGCTGCAGCCGGTAGCCCTTGGCAGCCACCCAGTAATACCGCAAGGCGGTGAAGATCACGGGCATCGAGCAGAACCCAGCGGAGTTTTCCGATGCCTAGGTGCGCAGCTGGCTGGCCAGGTTGGCAAAGAACTGCTCCAGGATGCGCCGGGCCGCGAGCTCCATCATCCGATTGCCCACCGAAGCGATCAATCCGCCGACGCTGGCTTCGCCGGCATAGCGCACAACGGTCTGGTTGCCCTCGCCGGCCAGCTCGATTTTCGCCTCCCCTTGCACAAACCCGGCGGCCCCTTGCCCTTCGACACTCATCCGGCACCAGGCCGGCGGCTTTTTTTCGGTCAGTTTCACCGACCCGGTGTAGTTGCCGGAAATGGCAGCCATCCCGAGCTTCAGCCGGACCCGGTAGTGATCCACGCCAACCACTTCCAGTTGTTCACAGCCGGGCAGGCATTCTGCCAGCCGCTGTGGATCGTTCAGCAGTTGCCAGACCGCCTCCCGTTTTGCTGGCAGCGTGTAACTGCCTTGTAGTTTCATGGGTGCAGGATCTCCCCTGCCGGGTCAGACAGAGGTAAGGCACCGACAGCGGGTGCCGTCACCTAGGCTTGCCCTGGGCGCGGGCCAGGGCGCTTTCGAGCGCCCGGCGAACGAACACGACCGCCATCGCCGTCCGATACTCGGCGGAAGCCTGCAGATCCGACAACGGCTCGACGTGCTCCGGGACAGCGTGGCGTGCGGCTCCGGTCAGCAGTTTCTCGGACGCTTTCTTGCCGGCCAGCGCTTTTTCGACAGCGACGGCGCGATACGCCTTCGGGCCAACACCGGTAAGGCCTACGGCCACGCGTTCCACAATCCCGCCCGGCCCCAGCGTAAGACAAGCCGCAGCCCCGACCAGAGCATATCCGGAGGCCGGCTGATGCAGTTTCCGATACGCGGTACCGGTCCTGGGGGGCAAGATCGGCACGCGAACTTCGGTTAGGATTTCGCCGGGCAGCAGCGCGGCGGTCAGCATATCCACAAAAAACTCCATGGCCCGCAGAGTGCGCGTGCCATGGACTGAAGCGGCCACCAGTTCGGCGTCGAGGGCGAGCACGGCGGCGGGATAGTCGGCAGCCGGGTCGGCATGCGCCAGGCTCCAGCCAACAGTGCCCCGGTTGCGCACCTGGACGTCGCCAATCTCCCAGGCCGTCTGCGGCAGCAAAGGACATTTCGCGCGCAGCAGCGGTGATTCCAGAACCTCGGTATGTGTCGTGAGCGCCCCGATGGCGATCCGCCCGTTTTCTTCGCGGATGTAGCGCAGGGCCTGGATTCGGCCAATGTCAATCACACAGCGCGGTGCCGCCAGCCGGAGCTTCATCAGCGGCAGCAGGCTGTGGCCGCCGGCCAGAATCTTGGCCTCGTTGCCGTGCCGGCTGAGCAGCCGCAAAGCTTCTTCCAGCGACTTTGGCGCGTGGTATTCAAAAGCTGCGGGGATCATCGCTTCCTCCGGCCGCGGCGGCCCCGGCCGTCTCCGACCCGTTTCGTTGCCGGGCGGGATCCGGTCGGCTTGAACTTGCGGATGAGCTGCCAGATGCGTTCACGCTTGGTCGGCATGTCCAGATGGCGCACGCCGAACGGGGCCAGCGCATCCACAACGGCGTTCACCAGAGCGGGTGTGGCGCCGATGGTGCCGGCTTCGCCGACGCCCTTAACGCCCAGCGGGTTGACCGGCGAGGGCGTGACGGTGCGCGCCGTCTCCAACCGCGGTACATCCCAGGCGCGCGGTATGGCGTAGTCGGTCAGCTCGCCGGTGATGAGCTGGCCGTTTTCATCGTAGACCGCTTCTTCTAGAAACGCCTGGCCCAGAGCCTGCACGATGCCGCCGTGGACCTGTCCATCCACGAGCAACGGGTTGATCACGTTGCCACAGTCGTCGACGGCCACGTAGCGCTGCAGATGCACTTCGCCGGTTTCGGGGTCCACTTCGACAACAGCCACATGGGCACCGAACGGGAAGGTGAAATTCGACGGCTCGAAGAAGTGCGTGGCCTCCAGTCCCGGCTCCATCCCTGCCGGCAGCGCCTTTGCAATGTAGGCCGCGCCAACCGCCTCGGCAAACGCCACCGATTTCGCCGGGTTGGATTTCAGGAAAATTTTCTTGTCGCGGAAGACGAGCCGTTGCGGATCTTCCTGCAGGATATGGCCGGCGATGGTCGCGAGTTTGTCGCGGATCTTCACGAGCGCGGTGTACACAGCGGTGCCCCCGACGGCCGTGGCCCGACTGCCAAAGGTGCCGATGCCATAGGGCACGATGGCGGTATCGCCGTGCACCACGTGGATGTCGTCGGGCTCGAGCCCCAGCAGGTCAGCGGCAATCTGCGCAAAGCTGGTCTCCTGCCCCTGCCCGTGCGGCGAAGCGCCGGTGAGAATGTTCACTTTGCCGGTCGGTTCGATGCGCACCGTAGCGGATTCCCAGCCACCAGCGGGCATGGCGCTCGAAGGCCCCATGGCACAGATTTCTACGTAGGTGGAAAGGCCGATGCCCAGGTAACGACCCTGACGTCGCAGTTTGGCCTGTTGGGCGCGGAGTCTGCGGTAGCCGGACTTCTTCAAGGCCATGTCCAGACTTTTCGGATAGTTCGCGCTGTCGTAGATCAGGCCGGTGGGGGTTGCGTAGGGAAACTCTTTCGGCTTCGGGAAGTTCTTGCGGCGGATCTCTGCCGGGTCTTTTTTCAACTCGGCGGCCACCATGTCGATCGCCCGCTCGATAAAATAGGTCGCCTCCGGCCGGCCGGCCCCGCGATAGGCGTCGGTAGCCATTTTGTTCGTAAAGGCGCCGGTGATTTCCACGCGCACGGCCGGGATTTTGTAGCAGCCGCAGATCATCAGGCCGGTCAGGGTGGGGATCAGCGGCGTAAGCAACTGGTAGTAGGCCCCCAGGTCCGCCAGGATGTGGCAGCGCAGGCCCAGCAGGGTGCCGTCGCGTTTGACCGCAAGCTCCATCGTGGCGATCTGGTCGCGGCCGTGGATCGTCGCCTGGAAATTTTCCCGGCGCGATTCCGTCCACTTCACCGGCTTGCCAAGCCGCATGGCCAGGTGAGCCACCAGCACCTCCTCGGCGTAGACGTTCAACTTGCTGCCGAAGCCTCCGCCGACTTCCGGCGCAATCACATGCACGATGTACTCGGGCACACCGAGCGCCGCGGCAATCTGTGTGCGCAGCAGGTGCGGGATCTGGGTCGTCGACCAAACCGTTAGTTTGTTTTCGCCCGGCTTGTAGTTGGCCACCACCGCCCGCGGCTCCAGGGCCACGGGAATCAACCGCTGGTTCACCATCTTCTGGCGGACAACCTTGTCGGCCTTCTGAAAGGCCGCTCCGACGTCACCCCCTTCGAGTTCCCAGCGATAGGCCACGTTGTCGGAATACTGCGGATGGAGTACGGGCGCGCCTCGGGCGAGGGCTTTTTCCGGGTCCACGATCGGGGTGAGCGGCTCATATTCCACTTCGACCAGTTCGGCGGCATCGCGCGCGGCATAACGGTCTACGGCCACTACGAGTGCTACTGGCTCACCGACAAACAGCACCCGCTCTGTGGCCAGCGGCGGCCGCAGCGCCAGCTTCATCTCCGGCAACTGCGCGGCACAGGGAATTACACCCACGGCATTGCCCAGGTCCTGACCGGTCAGCACCGCCAGCACGCCCGGCGCGGTCTGGGCGCGGGACGTGTCCATCGAGCGAATCCGGGCATGGGCGTGCGGACTGCGGACGAAGACGACGTAGTGCATATCGGGCAGACGCAGGTCGTCCACATAGTGGGACAGCCCCTGAATCAACCGGGGATCTTCTTTCCGCTTGAGCGGGCGGCCCATGTAGCGAGTCGCTGTGGCCATATTTCCCCCTGTCCGGCCGATGTCGTGCGGGAACCGGATGCGCCTAGCGCTTTGCCGCGGCCATTTTCCTTGCCGCGTATTGTACGGCGTCCACAATGTGCTGGTAGCCGGTGCAGCGACACAGATTGCCGGCGATCGCCCGGCGAATTTCTTCTTCTTTAGGCTTCGGATTCGTCTGCAGCAATTCCACCGCAGCCAGGATCATCCCAGGTGTGCAGTAGCCGCACTGCAGGCCGTGCTTTTCCCAGAAACCTTCCTGCACCGGATGCAAACCGCCGTTGCCCCCCAGAGCAGCCAGGCCTTCGATGGTCACCACGTCAGCACCATCGGCTTGAACGGCAAGCAGGGTGCAGGACTTCACCGCCTTGCCACCGAGCAACACCGTACAGGCACCGCAGATCGAGGTCTCGCAGCCGATGTGCGTGCCCGTCAGACCCAGCACATCCCGCAGATAGTGAACCAGCAGCAGTCGTGGTTCGACTTCATGCTGTTGGGTTTTCCCATTGACGCGCATCTGGATGACGACGCCCATCGGTCCCCCTCTGCCGCCGAGGAAGTCGCGGCTGCGTGCTGGAAGAAGTCCCGGGCAAATTACCGCGCTGGAGTGGAAATTTCAAGCCGGCGCCGCGGCGCCGGCCCGCAGGCTTCCGTTTCGGACTGAGCCCATCCGGGCGGGAATCAGGCCGGAGAGAACCGTCGCACCCAGATGCGGGAGGTTGCAGGTTGGCCGAGATAGATGCGGCGTTTACCCACAGCTAGAGTAATCGTTTCGTCGTACTCGCGCCGGAGCACGCGTGCCCGGGCGCCCGGGCGGAGCTGCCGGGATTCGACGAATTCCAAAAACTTTGGGTCCTTTTCATAGACGCGGAGGATTTCGACACGTTCGCCCGGCTGCACCTCGGAAAGTCGCACGGCATCGTTCTGGCGACGCAACTTGGCCATGCCTCCACGCAGCGGGACACCGTGCGGACAGGTGCTGTCGGGCCCGAAGCGCTTCAGCAGCAACTGAGCCACTTCCTCTGAGATGCCGTGCTCGAGCCGTTCCGCTTCTTCATGCACTTTGGACCATTTCACTCCGATCACTTCGATCAACAACTTTTCGACCAGCCGATGACGCAAAACGAGTTTGTCGGCGATCGCCCGGCCTTTGGATGTCAACTGGATGACCCCGTCGTCCCGCACACGCAGATAGCCGTCGCGCGCCATCCGTTTCAGCGCTGCGGCCACCGCCGGGGGCGTCACGTCCAACTCCTCGGCCAGACGCGCCGCGATCGGTGTCTGTTCTTCCTGGATGAATCCCCAGATGGCCTTCAGGTAGTCTTCGCGGGAGACGCTAGTTTTCTCGCGGTGCACTCTGCCTCCTCGCCCCATTATAGTGGAATTGGCCGGCCGGGGCGCAGGCCTTACATCGGGGTGGGGGGCGCGCCGGTGGGGGACTGCTGGGGCTGGCGCAGCGAGTGCGCCAGCCGTTCCACGAGCCGCTCGATTTCGTCGCGAACGCGACGGTACACGGCGAGGTCATCGCCGAACGGATCGTCCACGTCCCAGTCGAGCACGCGCGCTCCGGGAAACAGCCGTAGGCCGGGCCGGCCCGTCATGTTCACAATCAGGCCGTCGAACTCACCGGCGTTTTCCGGCAAGCCTTTCGAGTACTGCCCATCTACAGGACAACCCTTTTCGGCCATCACCTGACGCGTGGGCTCAGCGATGTGACCGAGCGGGCTGAGGCCCGCGCTCGCCGGAGCCAGCACATCGGCATGGCGGTGGCGGGCAAAGGCCTCTGCCATCTGGCTCCGGCACGAATTGCCCACACAGACGAACAGAACTTTTGTTTTGCGCGGCGGGCTCATGGTTCAGGAGCCATTGCGGGCGAGTTTCAAGAACGCTTCGTGCACGGTTGGGTCGTCGGTCAGCTCCGGGTGAAACGTGGCAGCAAGCACACGCCCGTCGCGCACCAGGACCGGCCGACCGTCGCACTCGGCCAGAACCTCCACGCCGGGTCCGACCCGCTCAATGATGGGCGCGCGGATAAACACCATCTGCAGCGGCCCGGCACGGAGTTTCGTCGGACCGAAGCGAATCTCGCTCGCCAACTGACGGCCATAGGCATTGCGGACCACCGTCAGGTCGGCCAGACCCAGCGATTCCTGCGACGGATTTTTTACCTCGCGGGCCAGCAGGATCGCACCGGCACAGGTGCCCAACAGCGCTCCACCGGACTCAGCAAACTGGCGAATCGGATCCCACAAACCTTCTTCGCGCAGGAACTTCAGGTGCGTGGTGCTTTCCCCGCCGGGCAGAACCAGTGCCGCCAGGCCTGTCAATTCGGCAACCGTGCGTACGAATCTGGGTTCGACCCCGAGCCGGGCCAGCATCTTCGCATGGGCTTCAAAATCGCCCTGCAGAGCCAGAATGCCGACCTTCATGGCGTCTCCTTTGTTCCGAGCACCCGCAACTTCGGCTACCAGCCCCGCGTTTGCAGCAGCTCCTTTTCTTCCAGTTGCCGGACGTCAAGGCCCTTCATGGCCTCGCCCAACTCTTCGGAGGCTTCCAGCACCACTTTCGGATTGTTGTAGTGCGTGGTGGCTTTGACGATCGCCCGTGCGCGCAGCTCTGGGTCTTCGGACTTGAAAATTCCAGACCCGACAAAAACCGCCTCCGCCCCGAGCTGCATCACCAGGGCCGCATCGGCCGGTGTGGCAATGCCCCCGGCCGAAAAATTCGGCACCGGCAGCCGTCCGTTCCGTGCCACCCACTCGACCAGCTCGAGCGGCGCCTGCAGTTCCTTGGCCGCGTGGACCAGGGCCTCGTGCCGCAGCGTGGTCAGCCGCTGAATCTCACTGGTGATTGCGCGCAGGTGGCGCACCGCCTCGACGATGTTTCCCGAACCCGCCTCGCCCTTGGTGCGGATCATGGCCGCGCCTTCGGCAATCCGCCGCAGCGCTTCCCCCAGATTCCGCGCGCCGCAGACAAACGGCACCTTGAAATCGTGCTTCCAGATGTGGTGCGGTTCATCGGCCGGGGTGAGCACCTCGCTTTCATCGATGAAATCCACCTCCAGGGCCTCCAGCACCTGGGCTTCGGCAAAATGGCCGATGCGCACCTTGGCCATGACCGGAATGGAGACGGCGGCCATGATCTCGCGGATGATTTTCGGTGAAGCCATCCGCGCCACTCCGCCCTCTTTGCGGATGTCGGCGGGCACCCGCTCCAGCGCCATCACAGCGCAGGCACCAGCGCGCTCGGCGATCTGGGCCTGCTCGACGTTGGTGACGTCCATGATCACGCCGCCCTTCAGCATCTCGGCCAGGCCCACCTTGACCCGCCAAGTGTTGCTTTCCATGAAGTTCATACCTGCCTCCCTGTCTGCTCCTCAGTGGGTTTCGGCGCCCGCGGTGTTTGCCGGTCGTGGGCGTCGTCCACGACAACGAAACGGGCACGGCCGCGTGCCAGCAACTGCCCCGTGCAGCTGCGAAGCTCGGCTGCGTGGATCAGGTTTCGCCCGCTCCGCTGCACGCCGAAGGCTTCCACAACAACCTCTTCGCCGACGGGCACCGGGCGGAGATATTCCACCCGCAGCTCCGCTGTAACTGCACGCAGGTCATGGAACCGGTTCACCTTCCCCATGGCTTCATCGAGGATCGTAGCGATGATCCCGCCGTGCAGAAACCCGGGGCCGCCCTGATACTCTGCACCCAGCGTGAACCGGCCCACAATCCGCCGGCGGGCATCGTCCCGCGCAAATATGAGCTGCATGCCCCGGTGGTTGGCACCCCCGCACCCGAAACACCAGTTTTCCGGGCGCGGCAGCAGTGGCGTCAGGCCGGGCGCAACGCCGTCGTTCTGATGGTCAACCATGGTGTGACCCTCCCGTACCGCGACCGCGTCAGACCAACGACACGCGGGAGCTGTTCTCCCACCGACCGCGCTCTTGCCGGCGCATCTTCCGGCGCAGGACGTCGCCCAGCACGGCGACGCCACGCGCAATTTTGCGTTCCTCCACCGCAGCAAAACCCAGGCGCAACGTGTTCGGCTGCGGGTTCTGGAAGAAGAAATAGCGCCCCGGGGCAAACAGAACCCCACGTTCCCGGGTGTGCATGAGCAGTTCACTTGAATCCAATCCAGGCGGCAGCGTCACCCAAACGCACATGCCACCCTGCGGACGCGTCCACTGCACTCCATCGGGCATATGACGTTCCAGGGCGGCTTCCAGTGCCGCCAGCCGTGCGGCGTACACCTTACACATCCGCGCCAGATGTTTGGCAAACCACCCCCGGCGCGTAAATTCAGCCAGCACGGCCTGCGCAAGCTGGTCGGTGTGCAAATCGGTAATCTGCTTGACGAGCCGCAACCGCTCGATCACACGTTCCGGAGCCAGGCACCAGCCGACGCGCAGGCCGGGAAAACCGACTTTGGAAAAACTGTCGAGTTGAATCACCATCCCAGCACGGTCCAGCGCCTTCAGGGAAGGCAGTGGTGGTCCGGCAAAACGGAGCCGCGCATAGATGTGATCTTCGACCACGGGCACCTGATACCGCGCCGCCAATTCGAGCACTTGACGGCGTGCCGCCAAGGACAGGGTTGTGCCGGTCGGGTTTTGAAAATCCGGCGTCAGCAGAATCAGTTTCGCACGATTCTGCACCAGCGCAGCTTCCAGCGCACCGATGTCCAGGCCGGGCTCGGCCATCGGGGCCTCGCGGTCGTCACCGGTGCCACGAACCGGAACGCCGATTGTGCGCACGCGAGCGCTCGCAAAGATGGCGATGGCTCCCGGATAGGTGGGATTTTCCATCAGCACCGCATCGCCCGGACGCAGAAAGGCTTTGCAGAGGAGGTCCAACGACTGCTGGCCGCCATCGGTGATCAGCAATTGCTCTTCGCGCGCGGCCAGCCCCTCGCTACAGAGAAACTCGAACAGGGCCCGCCGCAACGGTTCGTACCCATCCGAAGAGCCCAGCTGGAGGATCCTCCGACCGTCGTTGCGCAGAACCGCTTGTGCACAGGCGCGCAGCTCGTCCAACGGAAAGTGCTCGGCTGAGGGTTTTGCGGCGAGGAAGGAGATTGCGCCATGGGGAATCTGCGGCAGCAGCCGGCTCAAGGTTTCTTCGCCGCGTTCATCGGCGAACAGCGATTCCCAGCGCACGCCGTCGCTGCCCGCTGTCGTTGTTGCCGGCGTCGGGGGCCGGTGCGCCCCAGTGGCGGCCCCGGTGATGAAGGTCCCCCGGCCCACGTGCCCGTGGATCAGCCCTTCGGCTTCCAGCTCCGCGTAGGCATTGGCCACGGTCGTGCGGTGCACGCCCAGTTGCCGGGCCAGCTCGCGGCTCGCCGGGATGCGATCGCCCGGCCGCAGCGCCCCGGAAACGACCAGGGCACGCACCTGATCGCGAATCTGGATGTAGAGGGGGACGTGACTTCCGGGCTGCAGTCGCAGCGGCAACATTGGCCTTATCTCACAGACCAATATATACCGAATTTGCGCAGGGAAAACAGCCAAATTGTCTCTTGGCCCAGAATCGGTTCGGCACCCGACCGTGGGCGAAGGGCGACCCCACCCCGCCGTGGCTTCTGTCCCGCCGCTGGGTTACGCCTGCTCGCGGAGCCGATAGCGCTGAATCTTGCCGGTTGCGGTCTTGGGCAGCTCAGTGACGAAGTGGATCTGTTGGGGAACTTTGTAGGACGCCAGGCGCGCGCGGACGAACGCCTGCAACTGTTGCGGCAGCTCACGCGACGGGGCAACGCCGGCACGAAGCACCACAAAAGCCACCGGATGCGTCAGACCGTGATCGTTCTTCCCCACGACGGCTGCTTCGGCCACATCGGGATGGCCCAGCAAGGCATTTTCCACCTCTGCCGGCGCCACCCACATGCCGGAAACTTTCATCATGTCGTCCGTTCGACCGCAGTAGTGGTAGTAACCATCGGCATCGCGGAAAAATTTGTCTCCGGTGACGACCCAGTCGCCCACCCGGTTGCGCGCCGTTAGCTCCGGCTTGTTCCAGTAACCGGCGAAGGCGCTCGCGCCGCGCACCCACAGGCTGCCGATCTCACCGGGGCGGACGTCCCGGCCCGCTTCGTCCACGATGCGTGCCTCGTAGTTCGGCACCGGGATGCCACAGGTACCGGGCCGCGCTGCACCGGGCCGATTCGCGATGAACATGTGCAACATTTCGGTCGAACCGATACCATCGAGAATCTCCAGGCCGAACTGCCGTTGAAATTGCTCGAACAGCTCCGCCGGCAGCGCCTCCCCGGCCGAAACGGCCATGCGGACAGAGGAAAAATCCGCTCGCGCACCCGCCTGAATGGCCCGCAGCAGGGCCGCATAGAACGTGGGGACGGAGAAGAACACGGTCGGACGATACCGGACAACGAGTTCCAGAACCAGCTCGGGTTGCGGTCGCGCGGCCAGATAGACGGTCTGGGCGCCCACGGCAAACGGAAAGTACATGCCGTTGCCCAGCCCATAGGCGAAGAACAGCTTGGAAACAGAAAAGGTGATGTCGTCGGCCTGCAGGCCGAGCACACCGCGGGCGTAGCTTTCCGTCGTCACCAGCATATCTTTGTGCTGGTGGATCGCGGCCTTGGGAGTGCCGCCGCTGCCCGAGGTGTAGAGAAAAAACGCAGGATCGGTGGCCAAAGTGCGGTGTGCTTCCAACGACTCCGAGGCCTGCCCGAGCCACTCCTCCCACGTCACGGCAGGCCCGCCATATCTCACAGGCCACTGTGCGCCGACCACGACCAGCCGCTCCGGTGGTGCCGTCTGCAAGGCCGGCAGGAATTCCGCCAAGGCAACGGCATGCACAACGGCAACCCGCGGGGCACAATCGGACAAGTAATAGGCATAGTCCCCAGCCCGGGTGAACGGATTCACCGGCACGGCGACGGCGCCGATCTTCACCGTCCCGAAAAACGCGGCCACGAATTCGGCCGAATCGGGAAGAACGATCAGCATCCGGTCACCCGGTTGACAGCCCGTGCTGCGCAGCGCATTGCCGAAGCGGTTGGCCCAACCGGCCAGCTCCCCGTACCGAACCGCAGCCGCATCGCCACGAATGGCCAGGCGCTGCGGGTGCTCGCGTGCCGGCCGATCCAGAAAATACTCTGCTATGTTGAAGGCTTCGGGGATGGAAACGCCCATCGGCGCACAATTCTATCGCGGGAAATACAGGCTGCAAAGACAGAACCGCACAGCGGCGGCTCTCCAATCTGCTAAACCCCACCGGCCTGACTACCTTCCCTCCGTGCGGCAGAATCATACAGATGGCTTTCACCGTGTAGTCTGCCACGTGAATTTCCGGCACCACCGCTGCCAGAATCCTTCGCTTGTCTTCCAGTGCCAGCAACCGCCAGTCCGAGAACGGCTGGAACAATTGCGATAGCTCCTCAGCCGTCACCTGCGGCGTAGGCGCTTCGCGCAGCAGCGCCGTCTGCGCCAGCTTCAGATCGCGCTCGACGGCTTCCAGCCTGCGGTTCCGGTCGTCCACGTTGATCACACCCTCGAAGTAGGCGTCCAGCACGCGCTGCTGCTTCTCGCGCAGGCCCGTGATCTGCGCCTGAAGCCGCGCCATCCGCGCCTGGCTGCCGCCCTGATTCCGGCGTCGCTCCTGTTCGCCCACGATCTCCTGCAAGAAGCCGTTGTCGGTCAGCCGCACGGCCAGCAGGAAGTCCAGCTTCTCTTCGAGTTTCTCGCGGCGCATGTAAAGCGTCTGGCAGGTGTGGAGATACTGGCGGCCCTTGCAGACGTAGTAGTCGAAGAGCTTTCCCCTGTGGCTGCTCTGGCTGTAGATCAGAAGCTGGCACGCGGCGCAGCGCAGAAAGCCGCCGTAGGTGAACTTCCGCCGCGTCTCCACGCGCGCCCGGCTGCCCCGCTGCCGCTTGGCCTCGACCATCTTCTGCGCGCGGTTGAAGTCCGCCTGGCTGATCAGCGGCTCTTCGATCACGCGCACGCGGATGATTTCGTCCGGTGTGCGCAGGGCCTTGCGGCGGTCGCCCTGACGGCCGCCGTCTCGGACTCGCACAGCACCGGGGGACATGTCGCGCCGCTGGTCATACACGCGCCAGCCCGTGTAGATCGGGTTGCGCAGGATGATCGGCAACGCACTGCGCGGAATACCCGACTTGCGCGACAACTCGCTGTAGCAGGTGACGCCGCTCAAAAACAGCCGGAAGGCTTCACGCACCTTCTCGGCTTCGGGTTTGTAGTGCCAGCCCGCTTCCTTGCTGAAGCCCACGCCATACGGCCAGGTGATATGCCCCGAAGGGCACGCGCCCGCGCGCCGCCTTTCTTCCTTGGCGGTCCAGCTGCGCTCCAGCAATTCGGAACGTTCCAGCCCCGCGATGGCCGCGCGGATCGCGCCCATCAGCCTGCCGGTCTTGGAGTTGAAATCAATCGGGCCTTCCGGCAGGTAGAGGATCGTCTTGCTGTCCACAAAGGCTTGCAGCAGGGCGTAGTCGCTGAAATTCTCCGGGCGCATCAGGCGGGAAAACTCGCGCGCCACAACGCCATGAATCTCTGGGCTCTGGATCAGCTTGAGCAACTGCTGCATTTCCGGCGCAAGCAGGACGGCCGCCCCGGAGACATCGGCGATCTCAATCGAGTGAGCGATCTCCAGCCCGTAGGCCTGCGCGGTTCGTCGGTTGATGGCCCGCTGCGCGGGGATGCTGGCGCGGTCGTTTTCAGCCTGTGCTTCGGTGGACACACGAATCAACTCAATGACCTTTTTCATTTTTCGTCTCTTCGTGTAAAATGCGCGGCTTTCATGAGCAAGCTAGACCAAGATCACCGGCAGCAGGGCCGTAATAACCATGACGGCGGGCGTCTGCCCCAGTCCCACCAGCAGCCGCGCCAGGCTCAGGGCCTGCTTCTCGTCGCCAGTCTCCAAGGCTTTGCGCATCTGCTCCATCATCTGCGTGCGCTTGCGGCTGATCTCCAGCGCCGCTTCCACCAGCCCACTGCCCGCCTCTTCACCGTCAGCAACCGGAATCTGCGCGTCCACGTCCCCCTCTCCCCTGTGGTTTGTCCAGCGGGCGTTTTATGTAGCAGGACGTAACGCGCAAGTCAACAGAAAAGCTATACCTCAAGGTGTAACTCCTGACGCGACAGCTTTACTCATAGAGCACAAAAAGGCGCTTCCTTTTCCACAATGGGAAAATTGCGAGCTCTCAAGTCCTGATTTGGAACGGTTCTACGTGCAGACCGTTGCTCTCAAGTTCTGAGAGCCTTGACGCAGGCGGCGAACACGTCGCCGCGCTTGCCATACTTGGCGCGCAGCTGCTCGATCAGCTCCACCGTTCTGGGTGTGAGCTTGTAGGTCATTCCCACCATCGCGCTATCGCCCCGGTGGTCCACCTTCACGCGCCTTTTCTGGCGGATCAGCAGCTCGGTACCCACCTGCACGGCGCGGCCCTGCGAACCGTAGAGCGGGGCCTGCTTGCGGATGGCTTTGACCACCCAGCGCGGGAGAAAGTACCGCTTGGCGACACAGCGGGTGTTGTACGTCCTGGGTCTGGGCCTGGGTCGTGTTCCCCGTCTTGGCATACGCCTGGCCCCCTTCAACGCAACCGTTGGGCGCATTGTAGGCTACCTGTCGCGCCCAACGCTACAGTTTGTTTCATAGGCACACCTCCGGGAACACCTGGTGCTCGGGCCTGAATACCGGGGAAAGAATGGCATCCTATTTTGCTCCGACGCTGGGCGCGACGCCTTCCGGGAGCGGCTCGCCATAATCCGGACCGCTTTGAAAGACCCCACCTACCGCCAGAGATACAGGGAGTTCCTGAAGCGGCTGCGGAAAGCCCGCAGCGACGCCGGCCTCACGCAGGTGGACGTAGCCAAGAAGCTACGCCGCCCGCAGTCGTTTGTCTCGAAGGTTGAATCAGGAGAGCGCCGCGTGGACGTGGTCGAACTCGCCGAATTCGCCCGCCTCTACCGCAACCCCCTGTCGTTCTTTGTTAGCTAAACAAAACAGGCAGGGAGCTAGGTTTAGTTTCCACAGTCGTAAATTTTACGTCTTGACAATAAATATGCAGATAGTTTAGAAGCTGTACTATGCAGCCTTCATTTCCTTATCGAAAGAAGAGTCGCCATGCATCCCCTCTCCGTGGGTTCGTTTGCGCTGAACCTCTTCAGCTATTCCTTCCGCCGAAAGACTGTGTTTCTAGTCGCGTTCCTTATCCTCGCCGCGTATCCAGCCTCGGCGCAGCTTTCAAAGAATTCGGGAATCAACCCGTATGACACCCACGCGGTATTCGACGTGACTGTTCAAGGGCGAGGGATCGCGACCCTCTCCCAGTCCATTTATAACCCCACGACCCAAACTTCCAGCAACTCGCTGGATTTAACGCTGCCCACGCGGCGATACCGTGTGGAGGTCGGGTACGACGCAAACGATCAATTGGTCATGAACATGTTTCCGTTGGACTCGACGGCCGACCCGACCCAATTCCCTTATGGAGAGATTAGCAGGGTGGAACTGAGGAACGGGAAACTTACACTTTTTGACGAGGCGGGTGTTCCGATACCAATCTCACTGCCTAATAATGCCCCCTTGCCTGGCCCCTTGTCACTTTTGGGACCGATTCCAGAGTCCTCGGTCCTCAAGAGTCTAATCATCTCTGACCCCAACAGCAAAGCCGCGGCTATGAATGGCACGGTGTCGTACTCGACGGAGACTTCAAGCAGCGCAATCACGGTCGGGGGTGAGTATTACGCCGCAGGGACACAGGTGCAGATGGCCTATATCTCTTACTCATCGGGCCCCGATGTGAGTGGTTCGGGGACGCTTGCTTACCAGCAGTTCAGCGGTGGCTGGGTTGTGAGAGGGAGTACAATCAACACTACGCTTTCAAACACGCAGGCTACACAGTCATTACAGCTCTCCAATCTCGCCTGGTACGACAGTCCGACTGGGAACTCGCGGCGCTCAGCGAAAGTGGTCACGACCCCGCCACCACCGGCCTATACTGAGACAAACATCGCAGCACCGCCACTCCCGGGCCCAGCCACGAATACCGGCACTATTGAAGTGCAGAACATCGGGCAGGGCCCAACCAACCTCTTCTACCAGCACGGTATTTTCGGCAGCGCAAGGAGTTGGGACCGCATGGACCCTTGGATCCAGCTAGACTTCCCGCTAGCCGCAGTTGCCAAGTCCAGTCTTCGCTCCACCGACAACCTGACAAACCAAGCCGACAACCTCATCACACTGCTTCAAGGCACTGGTAAGAATCAATTCCTCGCTATCGGGCATAGCCAGGGTGGTTTGATCGTTCGCGACGTGGCATTTCGGCGCGGCGATCTTCTCAATCGGGTCATTGCTTTGAACACTCCCAACAGGGGAGCGTGGATTACTCAGTGGGAGCGGGCTCTCCTTGCCGGAGCCATGACGGACTTGGCCAAGATCTTGGTGTTCTGGGCTGGAGGAACTCCTCTCAGCGATGCCGTTTTTACTCTTGGAAACGCTCTAATCCTCGGCGCGCCCGCAATCACGGTACTTGCCTTCGATGCTGCCATCCCCGCTACTGGGGATCTCCGTCCGGGCAGTCCTTATTTGTTCAATCTAAACAACCGCAGCGAACTATTCCGGAATGCTGGCATCGAGAGCGCTGCCCGTTTCAGGTGGGTGTGGGTCCGGTTGCTCGGCGACCGGCTCTGTAATCCGGAGTCGGCTTGTGGTGGGCGCGCGTTTTCCAATTACGCGAACGGTGTTTACTTCGGGCTACACGTTTGCCGGATACTGGCCCTTATCTTTAACCGCATAGACATCTATATCCGCTGCGCGGTCTCCGCCTTCTACATGGATTTGATTGATTTCTTTTGGTACGTCTTCACTTCGTGGGGTGACACCTCCGACGGGATGGTCCAGGGCAGCAGCCAACGCTACGCTCAGGCAGTAGTCAACCGTCGGATTGGAGGCGCCGACTCCCACATGGGTTCGACAAAGAGCGACAAGGTGCGGCTCATGCTCGACACGAGTCTGCAGAACGATTTCTTCTTGATTCCTAGGTGGTGCCAGACGGGCTCGGCTTGGCCCTCGAATCTTTCCGTTCCCGACATCGGGGGCAGTGGGAGTTTCACAATAAGTACGGGAAGTCCTTGTCCTTCCACCGCAGTAAGCGACGTGCCATGGATTAGCGTAACCTCGGGAGCAAGTGGCACGGCATCCCGCACCGTTACGTTCTCAGCCGAAATTAATCTGTCGCCTGTGGCCCGCACCGGAACGATTACCATAACAGGATTGGGCAGTACGGTTGCCGTGACCGTCAATCAGGCCGGGATTCCGGCAGGTGCTGCCACTGGCGGCGTGACGATCAATGGGTCGGTGCAAAGCACCGACGTGGAGGTCACGACTTGGGGTTGCGTGTTGTGGTATTCGGATGGCGGATGTGCACAAGAGGGGTGGGTCACGGAGACCCAAACGGTTTGGGACAGCGGGCAAGTGTGGATCAGCGTGAACGGCCAAACCAAGTCCGTGTGGTACAACCAGGGCAGCACGGCTTTGTCGATCGCTTCAGCTCTGGTGGCCGCCATCAACGGTGACCCGGGATTTCCAGTCCGGGCTGGTGTGATGGGTACTACCGTGTGGCTGATTTCGCGCGCGACGCAGAGTGCCAACTACCCCTTTTACTCAGGAACGACGTACAATAGCTCCTACTTCTCGGAACCGTCGTTCACCACTACAAACTCAGGGTCGACGTTGACCGGCAGTCCATGATGCGAACCCTCGTTAGAGGTCGTCGGCGTATACTAATTCAAAGGGTCGAGAGACGACACATGGATCGGTGGGCAATAGGGATAGTTGTGCTCGTGACGGGCGTGCTTGGGGCGTTCAGCGGGTGCGCGGGAGGAGGAAGTAATAGCCCGCCTCCTCCGCCACCACCATCCCCAAATCCTGTTCCTGCAATTGTCGCAGTCAATCCGAAGTCGGTAGCCACGGGCGGGCCGGACTTCTACTTGAGTGTCAATGGAACCGGCTTTGTCGCTTCCTCGGTTATCCGTTGGAATGGCATGAGTGTTCCGACAACGTTCGTGAACGAAACTCTGATTTTTGGGCAAGTTCCCGGCAGCCTCCGACAGACCTCTTCGACAGTGGCCGTAACAGTGTTCAATCCGGCTCCCAGCGGCGGAGTTTCAACTCCGGTTTCCGTCTTAGTGGCACCACCACCTCAACCGCCTCCCGGCGTCGGTGTGATCCAAATGATCTCCGCGGCACCGGATGGGAGCCCAGGAAACGGCTCAAGTTTTAGCCCTCCCGCGATCAGTAACGACGGACGCTATGTGGCATTTCAATCCGACTCTACCAATCTGGTTCCCGGACCTGCCAGTGGCTTCACGGAAATCTATCTGCGGGATACATGTTTGGGCGCTCCGGTGAACTGCACGCCCACAACCACACGTGTCTCTGTCGCCCATGACAGCTCGTTGCCTAATGGGAATAGTCGGTCTCCGGCGATCAGTGCTAATGGGCGATTCGTAGCCTTCGACTCCAGTGCCACGAACCTCACGCCGAATAGCATCAACAGCGGTGGGCAGGCCGCAGTCTTCCTGCGTGACACTTGCATCGGCGCTCCGGCCGGATGCACGCCCACCATCACGCTGGTATCCGTTGCCAGCGACGGCACGCCTGCGAACGATGATGCGCGGCTCCCCGCCATCAGTGCCGATGGGCGCTTCTTGGCCTTTAATTCGGTCGCCACTAATCTCGTGGCGAATGACACCAACGGATGGCTGGACGTTTTCTTGCGAGACAGTTGCTTCGGAGCACCTACAGGGTGCGCACCCAGCACAGTCCGGGTCTCTGTCGCCAACGACGGAAGCCAGAGTAACGCTCCTAGCTGCTGTCCTTCAATCAGCGCCGATGGCCGGTACATCTCCTTTCGCATGGCGGGAGCAAACAATCTTGTGCCGAACCAACCGAGGGCCGCTGTGATCCTTCGTGACACTTGCTTTGGGGCGCCCGCCGTCTGCACGCCCAGCAATCGGAACCTCTTCGTGAGCTATGCGGGTGGCCCGGCCAATGGAGCTGTTGATAATCTGTGGGTCTTGAGCGCCGGTGGACGTTATTCTGGCTTTGGTTCCTTGGCCACAGATCTAGTTCCGGGAAATACTGGGCAGATGGTTGGAGCCTTTGTGTACGACAACTGTGTTGGTGCAGCGTCGAATTGTATTCAGCGCACCGAACAGGTGTCCTTAACCTATAACGGCGGACAACCCAACAACGGCAGCGGCGCTGCTGCCCACAGCGACGACGGAGACTATGTGATCTTCATTTCCATCGCGGACAATCTTCTCCCTTTCCCATACCGGGCCAGCGCCGTCTATGTTCGCGTGACCTGCAAGAATGCCGCCCCTGATTGTGTGCCCACAACCTATACGATCTCCCGTGACAGCAGCACCGGAATCCACGGCAATAGTTCGTATTCAGATTTCCCGGCCATAACCTCGGACGGACGTTACGCCGTGTTTGTTTCGAACGTGCCCAACTGGCCCGGGCCGCTCCAGTCCAACGGGAACAATCAAGTTTGGCTTGCACGCGTTCGTTAGCTCAGTGGGTTAAGGGCCGATGGAGGGTGGAAGGTATGACGACCAAGTGCAACCTACGTATGATCTCTGCCGTACTTGTCGTGCTGTTGCTCACGGCCAGTGCGCAGGCACAGACCGGAGACTGGCAAGCAGTCCAGAATCTCAAGGCCGGTACGCGCATCTCCGTGAAGGCTCAGAAAAGGTATGTATGTTCCTTAGAGCACGCAACCCCAGACGAACTGGTTTGTGAAGCCGTTCTACCTCGTCTAACTCGGCAACCATCCAGAATAAGCATCCCTCGCGGTGAGATCCGCGAAGTGCGCTTGGAGCCCAGCCAGACTAAGAGCGGACTGATTGGGGCCGGTATTGGCGCTGGAGTCGGAGCTGCAGTAGGTGCGAGCAGCGGCACCGGCTCGCGAGGCGCGGGAGCCTTCTTCGGAGCCTTGGGTGGAGCGGTGCTCGGTAGTGTAGTTGGCACCATTGTCCCCATCTTTCGGCGCGGTAAAGTCATCTATCAGGGGTAGGACATACGCCTCATCACGGCTTACCAGCGGGCCGCATGGTAGCGGGGCCAGAGAAGGAAGAGGATGCGGCGGGGATACTCGCGGTTTTCGCGGAAGGCGGCTGCGCTGCGGTTGCTGTGGCGCTCGACGCAGCAGAACCAGCGGGAAACTGCGGGGTCACAGGATGCCCCGCCACGCGCGGCGGCAAGCTGGCGGTCTTTGCGGACGTTGCCCAGGCCGCCATTGTAGGCCGAAAGCGTAGCGCCCCAGCGGTGCAGCCCGTCGTCGCGGAACTCGGTCAGGCGTTCCCACAGCCACAGGTCATACGTCACCAGAGCGCGCAGCGCCCAGCGCGCATCCAGCGGCGCGGCGTCGCCAAGATCGGCGGGGTAGAGCTGTGCGATCCAGGCTGCCGTGCCGGGCATGAACTGGGCAAGGCCCAGCGCGCCCACGGGACTGCGCGCATCTTCGCGCCAGCCGCTCTCCTGGTGAACCTGCGCGGCAAAGAGCGCCACGGGCGCTTCCAGTCCCCAGGCGGCCCGCGCCTCTCGCGTCAGTTGCGCGCGATAGATGTTCGCCTGCGCGGGAATCTGGCCCCAGGCAGGCACGGCCAGCAGGATGATCAAGAGAAGGCAGCGCATGCATTCACTTCCGTTCAGCACAAGTCAGAGTCCTTGCGTGATGGACAGAATGATCGCACCGTAGAAGATGGCCACGCCCAGGAAGATCAGGCCGTCTTTGATCGTCTTGTCCTGGTCCAGGACGGCGGACAGGTCAACGTAGTGGAACACCTGACGGCGCAGGTAGTGGGCTACTGCCACGGCCACGCCCACCAGCACGATCTTCCAGGCCAGCACGCCCAGCTGTTGCAGCGCCAGCGCCGAGCCCTTGCCCGCGATGTAGCCCAGGCCCAGCGCCGCCAGCAGCCAGGCCAGGCTTGTCTTTCTGCGCACCAGCAGATCACGTAGTCTCTCGATCATCAGTCCTCACTTCCCAACCGCTTTCCAGACGGCCAGCGCGTACAGGAACAGCGCGTCAGCTACCACCAGCCCCCCGACCAACCACCAGCGGAACTGCTCCAGCTTCGAGATGCGGCCCGAGTGATTGTTCATACGGCGCTCCAGAACGACCAGCCGCCCTTCGTCGCCGGCGTCGCCCTCGGGGTTGCCGAACAGCCGCGTGTTGAGCGTGTCCATGCGACGGTTCAGCTTCTGCAGCTCGGCCAGGATTTGCT
>JAIMBE010000088.1 GCA_023511565.1 Bacillota bacterium | reverse complement strand
GGGCACCTCGGTGGCCGAGGTCGACCTGGTGATCAACACCCATCTGCACTTTGATCACTGCGGCTGGAACACGCGGCGCGTGAACGGCCACACCGTGCCCACCTTTCCGCGGGCACGGTACGTCGTGCAGAGCGGCGAGCTGGAACATGCCAAACGCCCGACGGAACGCGACCGCGCCAGTTACCTGGCGGAAAATTTTGCTCCGGTCGAAGCTGCCGGACAGTTCTGGCTGCTCGAGGGGGACTGCGAGGTGGCCCCGGGCGTCGAGGTGCTGCGTGTGCCCGGACATACGCGCGACATGCAGTGCGTGCGGATCCGCAGCCGCGGACAGACGGCATTTTTCTTTGCCGATCTGGTGCCCACCACGGCGCACCTGCCCTATCCGTGGATTATGGGCTACGACCTGTATCCACTGACCACGCTGGAATACAAGAAGCGTTTGCTGCCGGAAGCTGCACGCGAAAACTGGCTGTGCCTGTTCGCGCACGATCCCGAAGTGCCCGCCGCACGGTTGCGCGAGCAGCATGGCAAGCTGGTGACGGAGCCCGTTCCACTGGACTGAACCGCCGCTCCAAAACGATAACGGAGGCCTGCGCCGATGGCAAAAGCACGGAAACGACAGCTGACAAAGACGGCGATCGCCCGCATCGGGATTATCGGCGGCAGCGGACTCTACACGATGCCCGGTCTGACCGATACTCGGGAGCTGCGCATCCGAACGCCGTTCGGCACTCCCTCGGATGCGCTTGTCGTGGGCACGCTGGCAGGCAAACGCGTGGCGTTCCTGGCGCGGCATGGGAGAGGACATCGCATCCTGCCCAGCGAAATCAACTATCGCGCGAACATCTACGCACTGAAATCGTTGGGTGTGGAACGAATCATCTCCGTCAGTGCCGTCGGTTCGCTGAAGGAAGAACTGCGACCGTTGCAATTCCTGATTCCTGATCAATTCTTCGATCGGACGCGAGGGCGCGTGGCCACGTTCTTCGGACATGGCTTGGTGGCTCACGTCAGTTTCGACCGTCCGACCTGCCCGCAGCTTTCCGGCTGGCTGGTGGATGCATGCCGACAAGAGGGCGTGGTCGTGCATGACCGGGGCACCTACGTTTGCATCGAGGGCCCGCAGTTTTCGACCCGGGCCGAGTCGAACACCTACCGCACCATGGGCTTCGACGTGATCGGCATGACCAATCTGACCGAAGCCAAACTGGCACGCGAAGCAGAACTCTGCTATGCCACGGTGGCGATGATCACCGACTACGACTGCTGGCACCCGGAGCACGACGCCGTAACCGCAAGCGAAATCCTCGCCAATCTGAACCGGAACACGGAAAACGTGCAGCACGTGATCCGGGCTGCGGTGGCGGCCCTGCCGGAGACGCGCAATTGTCCCTGTGCGCAGGCCCTGGCGCACGCGCTGGTCACCGATCGCAAACTGGTGCCGGCGGCTACGCGTCGCGCACTTCGACTGATCGTCGGGAAATACTGGAGCTAGGAGCAGTCCGGCCGTGGCGGTCCTGGTCGTTGGCTCGATTGCATTCGACGCCCTAGAAACTCCGTATGGCAGGGTCGATCGCACCCTGGGTGGTGCGGCCACCTACTTCGCGCTGGCGGCCAGCTTTTTCACCCCTGTCAAATTGGTGGGCGTAGTGGGCGACGACTTCCGCGAGCGCGATCGCGCCATCCTTCTCGGCCGGCGCATTGATCTGCGGGGACTGGTGCGCGCACCGGGAAAGACTTTTTTCTGGGCCGGCCGCTACACCGATCATCTGAATGAACGCATCACGCTGCGGACTGAGCTGAACGTCTTCGCAGATTTCAACCCCAAGCTGCCTCCGGCCTATTGCGCTTGTCCCTACGTTTTTCTGGCCAACATCCAGCCGACGCTGCAGCTCGCCGTTCTGCAGCAGATGCGGCGCCGGCCCCGCCTGGTCGCGCTGGACACGATGAACTACTGGATCGAGCGCACGCCCGAGGAACTGCGACGCACGCTGCGGGAGATCGATGTACTTGTAATCAACGACAGCGAGGCGCGCCAGCTCGCCGGCGAACACAATCTGCTGCGGGCCGCGACTCAGATCTTCCGGATGGGTCCGAGGACACTGGTCGTGAAACGCGGCGAATACGGCGCGCTGCTGATGCGGCCGGACTCGATGTTCGCTGTGCCAGCATTCCCACTCGAGCAGGTGTGTGACCCCACCGGGGCCGGCGACAGCTTCGCCGGCGGGTTCATCGGGTATTTGGCCTCGGTGAATCGCATCAACGAGGCGACCCTACGGCGGGCGATGGTTTACGGTTCGGTGCTGGGCAGCTTTGTGGTCGAGCGGTTTGGGCTGGAGCGTCTGCGCACACTGACCCGCACGGAAATTCATGCGCGCGCCCGCCAGTTCCTTCGTCTGACACGGTTTCGGCTGTAACGGCGTCTGCACTGCACACAGCCTGTGCGGCGGTTTGTAGTGTAGAATCGCGCGGCGACCCTGGCGGTCGTGGAGACCCGAAAATGGCCGGAGACCTGAGCGGTCCTATTCTGTTCAAGCTGCTCTGCGCATTTCTGCTCGGTGGTGTGATCGGTTTGGAGCGTGAGCTGCGGGAGAAGCCAGCGGGCCTGCGCACGAACATGTTCATCTGCATCGGCGCAACACTGTACACGATCCTGTCGTTCGAAATGGCGCGGCGCTACGGCGGCGATCCGGTGCGGATTGCCGCGCAGTTGATTCCGGGTATCGGCTTTATTGGTGCCGGTGCGATCCTGCGCGAACGCGGCGGTGTGGTGGGCATCACCACCGCGGCAACAATTTTCGTCAACGCGAGCGTCGGAATGGCCATCGGTGCCGGCCTGTACTTCACTGCCGCGGCAACAGCAGGCCTGGCGCTGTTCGTTCTCTGGGCGGTCGGCCGAGTGGAGAGATGGATTGGCAAACACAAGAAGCAGAATGACGTGTGAAGTGTGGCCTCGCCGTGCGGCACAGCTCCTCTGGACCGCGTGGCTGGTCCTGCTGTGCGCGGCAACGGCGCAGGCCTCCATCCAGTACCAGGTATCGCTCAAGCAGCGGCAGGAACACCGGTTTATCGTCTGGATGACCGTGCCGGACGTAACTGGGGAACTGGTTGTGCAGATGCCCGCCTGGAATGCGCTTTACCAGATCCGCGATTTCGCACACCGCGTGCAGAATGTGCGTGCGTACCAGCTGCACGACGCCGGATCCGCCGTACCGGTCGCGGTGCGCAAGCGCGACAAGCTGACCTGGGTGGTCGCCGGCCGCGGCACTCTTCGCCTCGAGTATGCCGTGTTCTGGGATGAAGCCTCGCCGTTCAGCTCTCAGCTCAACACGGAACACGCCTTCCTGAACCTGGCGACCCTGCTGTTCTACGTGCCCACGCGACGGCATGAGGACGTGCGAATCGCGTTCACGGATCTGCGGGACGGCTGGCGGATTGCGACCGCGCTGCCGGCAGAGGACGCGTTCACCTTCCGCGCAGCCAGCTACGACCTGCTGGTGGATGCCCCGGTCGAGATCAGTGCGTTCAGCGAGTTCCGTTTCGAGGTGAATGGCGCGCGCATCCGCGTGGTGGTGCACGGCAGCTATGCGCGCGACCGACTGGAGGCCGACCTGCGGCGCATTGTAGCCTATCAGACACAACTGATGCGCGAAGTCCCGTTTGAGGAATTCCTGTTCCTCTACCACTTTGGCGAGGGGGGCGGCGGCATGGAGCATGCCAATTCGACGGCTATCTTCGCAGGCTCTCACGATTCGTCGGCACATGTTTCCGCCCACGAGTTTTTTCATCTCTGGAACGTGAAGCGGATCCGACCGCAAGGGCTCGAGCCGGTGGACTACTCACGGGAGAATTACACCCGCGCACTCTGGTTCGCTGAAGGTGTGACCAGCACGTACGCCGACTACACCCTGGTGCGCAGTGGCCTCTGGTCGCCCCGACAGTTCTACAATAGCCTGGCCCAGGAGCTGGACGAGTTGGAATCGCGCCCGGCGCATCACTGGAAAAGTGCGGAGGAAGCTAGCCTGGATGCCTGGCACGAAGGCTACCGGCTCTACCGCCGGCCGGACCTGAGCATTTCCTACTACAACAAAGGCTACCTGCTCGGGGTACTGCTCGACATTCTGATTCGCGACCTAAGCGACAACCGGGCCAGCCTGGACGACGTGCTGCGATATCTGAACGAAACGTATGCGCGCAAGGGACGGTTCTACGAGGAATCGGAGGGAATCCAGCAGGCGGTGGAAGTCGTAGTGCTTCGGGCCGGCAGCGCGTCTGCGGTGGCCCGGCCGCGCATTGTCGAGTTTTTTGCACGTTATGTGGCCGGCACCGATCCGTTGCCGGCCGACGAATGGCTCGAACGTGCCGGACTCCGACGAGAACGAAACGGCGGGCGATCCACGATTGTCGAAATGGTTCCAGCCACCGAACGCCAGCGCCGCATCCGCGAGGGACTGCTGCGTGGCGCGACCGACCCACCCTAGTCTGAGCGGTCGCGGGCCAATGCACGTGGCGCCATGCTGAGGACTTTTCTGGTCGGCATCTTCCTGTTGCTGTACCTGCTCTGTGTTGCGCCCTGGTTTTTGATCTACGCGGCCATCACCGCCCACATCGAACCCTTGTACCGCGTTGGGGTGTTCGGCGCGCGGCTGGCGCTCCGGCTGGCCGGTGTTCAGATCCATGTGGAGGGCCGGGAACACGTGCCCGCGCAGCCGTGTGTTTTTCTGGCCAACCACGCCAGCAACGCCGATCCACCCGCTGTGGTTGCCGCGATTCCGAAACGGGTCGCCCTGATGGCGAAGAAAGAGTTGTTCCGCATTCCCATCTTCGGCCGTGCTCTGCTCACTGGAGGATTCGTGCCGGTGGACCGTTCCGACCCGGAGGCTGCGCGGCGCAGCGTGGAACACGCCATTGCCCGGGTCCGCGAAGGACTGTCGTTTCTAGTCTTCCCGGAAGGCACCCGCAGCCGCGATGGTCGCTTGCAGCCGTTTAAAAAGGGAGCCTTTGTGATCGCGATTGCGGCTGGTGTGCCAGTGGTGCCGATTTCGGTTGCCGGCTCGCAGTGCGTGATGCCGAAAGGAGCAGTTGCGATTCGTCCAGGCACCATCCGCGTGCGGTTTCATCCGGCAATACCGACCACCGGTATGACTCTGGACGATCGCAATCAGCTGTCCCGGGAGGTGCACCGCGTGATCGCGAGCGGACTGCCCAAAGAGCAGCAACCGCCGAGCTGAACCGGGGCATTGTTCAGCGTTCCGCGATCCGCTGCTGCAGTTTCGATAATTCCTGCTGCAGAGTGCGGACGGCTTTTTGCAGCTCCGGCAACCGGTTAAAAACCGCTACCGAACGCAACCACCGTGCATTCTCAATGGCGGGATAACCGGAGTAGGTGGTTCGAGCGGGTACATCGCTGTGGATGCCACTCTGGGCGGTGAGAATGGCACCCTCGCCGATTTCGAGATGTCCGGCGGCACCGACCTGGCCAGCCAAGATGCAATTGGCCCCCACCACGGTCGAGCCGGCCAGGCCGACCTGTGCACAGAGCAGCGTATTGGCGCCCACTTCGCTGGCGTGGCCGACCTGTACCAGATTGTCAATTTTCGTACCGCGACGGATACGGGTTTCGCCCACCGTGGCGCGGTCCACGCAGGCATTCGCTTGGATTTCAACGTCGTCTTCGAGGATGGCCGGGCCGGTCTGCCGCATCTTGTACCAGGTGCCGTCGGCCTGGCGGGCAAAGCCGAAGCCGTCGCTGCCCACAATGGCTCCGTTCTGCAGGATGACGCGGTCGCCCAGCCGGCATCCTTCCCGCACAACGGCATGGGAGTGCGCAAAGAAATCGTCGCCGATCTGCGCCCCACGGTAAATCACAACAAAGCTGTGCAGGACGGCGTTGCGGCCAATGACAACGTCTTCGTCCACAAAACAGTAGGGGCCGATGTGGGCGCCCGCGCCGATGCGCGCCGAGGGTGCGATGACGGCAGTGGGGTGGACGCCGGGCTCGTACCGGCTGGGCGGGTGGAACAGCTCGAGGGCACGGGCAAACGTTAAGTAGGGATCGGTCGCGCGCAACAACGCCGTGGGCAGTGGTGCCTCCTCCGGCGAGACAATCACCGCCGCCGCGCGCGTCCGGCGAGCGGCCGGGCGATAGCGCGGGTTGGAGAGAAAGGTCAGTTCGCCCGGCCCGGCTTCTTCAATACCAGCGACACCGGTGATCTCGATCTCCGGATCCCCTTCGAGTGTGCAGTCCAGTTGCCTGGCAAGTTCTCCAAGTCGCATCGCTGCCTCCATCGGCACGCCTGCCGAAACGCCAATTTACACCAAAACCAACACGATGCTGAGCGTTCCCCAGGCCGCCCAGGGGCAGAGCACGGCGAGCAAACCGTGCGTCGTGGGCTAATCGAACAGTCGCCGCTGCAACGCAGGCGGGGCCGCCGGACGCGGCCGACGTCGCGGTCGGGAGCCGACACCGATCAGGCCGAGGACGGTTATCTCTTTGACCGAAGAGCGCGGCAGGTAGATGCGGGTGCAGGGGCCGTTCAAATCCGGCGGGGTGAACTGGATGCCCCGATCCAGCAGTCCGAGCAAATCATTTTCGATTATGCCCTCGAATTCTCCGCCATCCGTATGGCGGATGCGCACCCACAGCCCCGGGAGTTTAGGCCGGCTGAGGAATGTTTTCCGTTGCGGCTCGAACGTTTCGCCAAATTCCCGGACGAAATAGACCCCGTAGATCTTCGCCGTGGAGATGGACTTCTGGGCGCCCTCAGTGGTCAGCAGCTCGAGCGTCCCGTGCTGATCAATCCGGGCCGGGTTGAGGTAGCCACGGAGGATTTGACCGTTGCGCAGGCGTATAACGGTCTTTTTCAGGGCGGAAGCTGAACTGGTGGTCTTCACAAAGTACTGCCTGGCAGAGACTTATTGCCAAGCCGCAAAAACTATGCTATTCTTTCCGCCAAACTGATGTCAAGTGCTTTTGTTTGTTTGATTTAGGCTGGGGGCTGCAGCCGATTGGTCGAAAAGAAGCAGATTCTGAAATCCGCCTCGGTTATCACCCTAGTTACAATTGTTAGCCGTATCCTTGGCTATTTGCGCGACCAACGCATTGCTCTGCTTCTGGGAACCGGCCCCTTGGCCGATTCGTTCTGGCTGGCCTATCGGCTCCCCAATATGCTCCGCCGCCTGGTGGGCGAGGGCGCAATGAGCGCGGCCTTCATCCCGGTCTTCACCGGCTATGTGGCCAAACGGTCTTCGGCAGAGGTCTGGGAATTTGCCAACCGGCTGTTCTGGACGTTGGCCCTGCTGCTGGCGGTGATGACCGTCTTCGGAATGATTTTCTCCCGCGAGGTGGTTCTGCTATTCACAGCGCTGGACCGCACGCCGGGCCACTGGGAAGACGCCATCGGATTGAACCGGTTGGTCTTCCCTTATGTTTTTTTTATCGGCTTGGCGGCACTGGCCATGGCGATCCTCAACTGCTTCCACATCTTCGGGCCGCCAGCAGCGACTCCGGTTCTGTTGAACGTGGCCATCATTGTGTTTTCCTTCGGGGCTCTGCGTCGGCACTTTGCCGACCCGGCCCAAGCGCTGGCCTTTGGGGTGCTTTTAGGGGGCGCGTTTCAGTTCCTGATGCTGCTGCCGTTGCTGACCAAACAGGGGATGCGGTTTGAATTCGGCATCAGTTTCCGCCATCCCGGCATCCGTTCGGTGGCTCGGCTGATGGCACCGGCGTTTCTTGGCTACGGGGTCTATCAGATCAACGTAGTGGTGAACACCATCTTCGCCACCGCCGAGCGCATGCCGGAGGGTACCCTGACGGCGTTGCAGTACGGCGATCGCATCATGGAACTGGTGCTCGGTGGATACGCCATTGCTGTGGCCACGGCCATTCTGCCGATGATGTCGCATCAGGCAGCTTCGCTGGAATACGAGAAATTGAAGCAGACCTTCGCTTTCTCTCTGCGGATAGTCAGCTTCATTACGATACCGGCGATGGTGGGATTGGTGGTGATGCGAGAGCCGATTATTCGGGTGCTGTTTCAGTACGGCGAGTTCGATGCGGAATCCACCACGCTAACCGCGCGAGCCCTGCTCTACTACGCGTTGGGGCTGCCCGCGCTGGCGGGTGTGAAACTGATTGTGCCCGGCTTTTATTCTTCACAGGACGTGCGCACGCCGGTCCGCGTGGCCATCTATGCACTGATTTTGAACTGCGTCGTCAACGTGATGTGCCTGCACCTGTTCTTCCCCATCTTTCAAAACGGCGGGCCGGCGCTGGCCACTTCGGTGGCGGCGTACTTTAACTTCTTCGTCCTGTTCGTGATTTTCCGGCAGCGGTACGGGCGACTGGGGACCCTGGACATTTTGATTTCGATAGGCAAGACCACGTTCTGTGCAGCCGTAATGGGCGCGGCGTGCCACCTGGCGCTGCAGCTTTCTCCCTTTGAACGGTTCCAGGGCGCGCTGACCCATGCCGTCGTGCTGGGCTTCCTGATTCTGGTCGCGACGGCGCTGTTTCTGGGACTGGCGTGGTTGCTCCGTTGCCCGGAGGTGGAAGAGGTCTGGGGAATCACCCGGCGCAGCCGGCCGGCAAGCGGGGCAGGAGCCATTTGACCATGCAAGCGGTGATACAAAGTTTCCTGACGTACCAGCGTGTCGAAAAAGGCTTGGCGGAGAACAGCATCCAGGCCTACCGTCGCGACCTTCAGCGGTTTGCCCGCTGGGCTGAACAGCAGGGCAAAACCCTCGCCGCGCTGACCCGGGACGACATCGTGGATTTTCTCGGTAGCCTGTATCGCGTCCGACTCGACAGTCGCTCCGTGGCGCGGTACCTGGCTACCCTGCGTGGTTTTTTCCGCTTCGCTCTGGCCGAAGGCAGGGTGCGCACCGACCCGACACAGAATCTGGAATCGCCCCGGGTGTGGAAGAAGCTGCCCGGATTTCTGTCCCTCGAAGAAGTGGATCGGTTGCTGGCCGCACCCGACCCGAGCACCGTGCTGGGACTGCGGGACAAGGCCATGCTGGAACTGCTCTACAGCACCGGCCTGCGGGTTTCCGAGCTGGTCAGCCTGCGCGTGTCGGACATCGAACACAACGCTGGCTACCTGCGCTGCCTCGGCAAAGGAGACAAGGAACGACTGGTGCCCGTCGGACGGCCGGCGCTGGCGACGCTGGAGGCGTATCTGCGCGAGAGTCGCCCGAAACTGGTGCGCGCCGGCCGCCCGCTGCTCCCCTGGCTGTTTCTGAGCCGCTCGGGCCGAAAACTGACCCGAGTCGCATTCTGGAAAACCCTGCGGCGCTACGGACGTCTGGCCGGAATCCGCAGCAAACTTTCGCCGCACACGCTGCGGCACAGCTTTGCAACACACATGCTCGAGCGCGGCGCCGACTTGCGTTCGGTGCAGATGATGCTGGGTCACGCGGATATTTCCACTACCCAAATCTACACGCACGTCGTGCAGGCGCGCCTCCGGCACATCTACAAGGCGCATCACCCGCGCGCCTGAACACCGCGGAACGCAGTCGAAACAGGACGGCCGCAGGAACGGAACGAAAAGGAGACCCATGCCGGACTACATGTTCATGCTAGAAAGCCGACTTTCCGCCGAGCAGCGGGCGGCTGTGCTGCGCGTGCAGGAGTTGGCGCTCGAACAAGGACTGAACCTGTACCTGGTCGGCGGCGCAGTTCGCGACCTGATCACCGGTCTGCCGATCCGGGATCTTGATTTCGTGGTGGAAGGCAACCCGGCACGCATCGCCCGGGAGCTGGAAAAGGGGGGCGCGCAGATCCTCAGGCTGGATGAGCGGCTCCGCCACGTCGAGCTGATCTTCCACGGTGATGTGGACGGCAGCCTGGCCGCCGCGCGCGACGAGGTCTACGACCGGCCAGGGGCGTTCCGCGAGATACGCTGGACGACAATCATGGAAGACCTGCGCCGGCGCGACTTCACCTGCAATGCCATCGGACTCTCGCTGAATCCAGCATCCCGCGGACTACTCCTCGACCCAACCAACGGTCTGGCCGACATCGAACAGCGCGAGATTCGCGTCATCTCGATGCACAGCTTTACGAACCATCCGGAGCGGCTGCTGCGTTTGCTGCGATATAAGGTGCGCCTCGGATTTTCGATCGAGGGCCGGACACAGGAATGGTTTGAGCTGGCCCTCGAGCGCGGGTTGGCCGAGGCAATCGATCCAAAACAAGCCGGCGAGGAACTCCGCCAGCTCGGTCGCGAAGACAATCCGGTGGGCATCCTGAAGGAGTGGCAGGACCAGGACCTGTTGCGCATCGTCTACGCGAAGTTCAGTCACCGCGAACCGGACTACAACGGACTGACCCGGCTGGCCAAGGTGCGGGAGCAGATGCTGGCCGCCGGCTATCGCGAGCTCGTGGGCAACCCGGTCGAACCCCGTCTGCTGGCGCCGGTGCTTTTCTTTCTTTTCCGGCGATTTGGAGCGCGCGAGCGGAATGCGGCGCTGACGCGGTTGGGTTTCCGATCCGCTGAACTGGAC
>JAIMBE010000087.1 GCA_023511565.1 Bacillota bacterium | reverse complement strand
TGATATGCCGCTGCCAGCAAAAAGCGTTTCCTTCCAATTTTCCGGGCCGGGGGGGGTTGGTGTGGGGATTTTTTGTCAGCACAGTGCTGTTGTGGCATGGCTCGTTTCTGGTGAATTCGCTTTCTCACGTCTTCGGCCGCCGTCGTTATCCGACCCCGGACAACAGTCGCAATAGCTTTCTGATGGCGCTGCTCACGCTGGGGGAGGGCTGGCACAACAATCACCATCACTACATGGCTTCTGCACGGCAGGGCTTTTTCTGGTGGGAGATCGATATCACCTACTACCTGCTGAAGCTGCTCGCTTGGTTCGGCATCGTCTGGGAGTTGCGCGAACCGCCGCCCCACGTGCTGGCCGAGGAAACGCCTTAGCCGCAGGCGCGCCGCTCAGAACAACGCTTCGACCGCAGCTTCGATGCGCCGGGCGGAGATGCCGAAGGCCTCCAGCAACTCTTCGGGCTTTCCTGAGTGGGGCAGGCCATTCACGGCCAAACGCTTCATCGCAGTCAGTCGGGTGCCGGCTTCCAGCAGCGCGGTAGCCACCGCTTCCCCGAGGCCCCCTTCCGGGTAGTGGTCTTCGACGGTGACGACACAGCCACCGGCTGCCTCGACCTCCCGACGCAGCGCAGCACCATCGATTGGCTTCAGGCAGTAGAGGTCGATCACCCGCACGGCAATGCCCTTCGCCTGAAGACGCTCGGCGGCGCGCAAGGCTTCGTGCAGGGTAATCCCGCCGGCAATCACCGCAGCTCGGTCGCGCAGGCTCTGGCGCAGAACCTTGAAACCGGGAATGGGAAACAGTTCGTCGGCGCCGTACAGCACCGGGGTTTTCGGACGCGTCGTGCGCAGAAAGCAGATGCTCGGTCGCCGGGCCATGGCTTCGACCAACCGCTCCGTGGCCACGGCATCGGCCGGGTAAAGCACAGTGGCGTCGGGGATGGCACGGAACATCGCCAGGTCTTCGAGCGCCATCTGGGAAGGGCCGTCTTCGCCGATGGAAACCCCGCAGTGCGAGCCGACCAGTTTCAGGTGGCTGCGACTGATACCCGCCATGCGAATCTGGTCATAGGCGCGCGAGAGAAAGCAGGCGAACGTGGCGACAAAGGGCACCAGACCGCGCGCGGCCAAACCCACACCGACACCCACCATGTTCTGCTCGGCGATATACCCCTGAAAGAAGCGTTCCGGGTAAGCCTCCGCGAAAATTTCGGCATAGGTGGAATTTTTCACGTCTCCATCCACGGCAACCACGCGTGGATGGACGGCGGCGAGTTTTTTCAGCGCTGTGCCGTAGGCCTGGCGTGTGGCCACCATCTCGCCCTGGCGGTAAGTCGGCGGTGCGGGCGCGGGAAAGTCTGGCGGCGCGGGCCACGCGGTGCGGGCGTAGCTGTGTCCTTGCTCGGCGGGCAGCTCGGGCGCTCCGCCCAGCTCGGCCAACGCGGCGGCGAGCTGGTTTTCGGGCACCGGCCGGCCGTGCCACCCCTCCCGCCCTTCGAGAAAGCTGATCCCTTTCCCTTTGAGCGTGCGCGCCAAGATGACTTGCGGGCGACCCCGGGTGGAACGGGCGCGGTCCAGCGCCGCGACAATCGCAGCTAGATCGTGGCCATCGACGAGCTCGGTCTGCCAGCCGTGGGCGTCGAAGCGGCGCCGGTAGGCGTCCAGGTCGTGGCGATACATGGTCGGCTCGCTCTGGCCGAGCGCGTTGACGTCCACAAGAGCAGTCAGATTGTCCAGACCGTAGTGCGCGGCGAAGGCGACCGCTTCCCAAACGTTGCCTTCGGCCATTTCGCCATCGCCGAGCAGCACATAGACGCGCGCCTGTTTTTTTTCAAGATACTTCGCGCCCAGGGCCAGGCCTGCGCCGACCGACAGCCCCTGGCCGAGCGAGCCTGTGGCGGCATCCACGCCCGGCACGCGTGGCGTGGGATGACCTTCGAGTTCGCTGGCAAACTCGCGCAGGGTCATCAGGCGGGAGGCAGGAAACACACCGGCTTCGGCCAGCGCCGCATACAGCACCGGCGCGGCATGGCCCTTGGAGAGGACAAACCGGTCCGAGTCGGGCGCCTGAGGATTTTGGGGGTCAAAACGCATGGCGTGGAAGAACACGGCCGCCACCAAGTCGGCCGCAGAAAGGCAAGAAGTGGGATGGCCGGAACCGGCGTGCGTGGTGGCCCGAAGCGAATGAATACGCAGTCGGCGCGCAATTTCCTGGAGTTGTTCGATGCTCGTCCCGCGCTGCGGGGCTTCCTGAGAGGTGGCCGTCATCAGAGCTCCTTCGCGTCTGTCCGGGCCGGTTCGCAAGCGGCGTGCCGCCGCCCCGCGGCCGCTGTGTGGGCTGCGCCACGCGCAGGGTGCGACCTGTTCGTTCGCCCGTCGCGGAGTGACGCATTGTAGCGGAAATGCGCGCTTTTTATAAGATGATTTCAGAGTCCGGCGTGACTCGCCAAAACGGAGCTCCGGCGCGAGGAAGGATGCGCTGCGGCAAAGAACATATTCGTCGTTGACCCGACACGGGAAAATCGGCCACACTTAACTCCCGTGCCCCGCCCGTCTCGCCGACTGGGACGGAACAACCCGGTCATTGCCACGCGCTAGAGAAGGCACTGCTCCGGGAACACGCGGTGACAGCGAGAGGATACGGCCATGGCCAATGGAATCGGTGAGTTGCTCCCCCCGCCGCGCCTGATGCTGACGCCGGGTCCATCGAACGTGGACCCGCGAGTTTATCGCGCACTGGCAACACCCCTGGTGGGCCACCTTGACCCGTGGTTCACCGAAATGATGGGCGATGTGCAGGGGCTGTTGCGGCAGGTGTTTCAGACGCAGAACCGGGTCACGTTTCCCATTTCGGCGTCGGGTTCGGGCGGAATTGAAGCCGCCGTGGTCAATCCTCTGGAACCGGGCGACGAGGCGATCATCTGTGTGAATGGAACCTTCTCCGAACGGATGGCCATCATTGCCGAACGCACCGGCGCCCGTGTGATGCGGGTCGAAGCGCCTTACGGGCGCGCCGTGGATCCGGAGGACGTCCGCCGGGCGGGCAAAGGGCGGAAGGTGAAGCTGGTGGGCATCACGCACGGAGAAAGCTCGACGGCGGTGGCCAACGACCTGAACGCATTCCGTCGTGTGGCTGACGAGCTGGAAGCCATCCTGGTGGTGGACACGGTTTCCACGCTGGCGGGCATGCCGCTCGATGTGGACGGGCAGCGGCTGGACATCTGCTTCAGCGGGTCGCAAAAAGCGATCAGTGCACCGCCCGGCCTGGCGCCCATCACGCTGAACGAGCGAGTCGAACAGATGCTCCGCGCACGCAAAACACCGGTGCAGAGCTGGTATTTCGACCTGACCACGACAATGAATTACTGGGGCAAGGAACGCACCTATCATCACACCGCGCCTATCTCGCTGATCTTTGCCCTGCGCGAAGCGCTGCGCCTGGTGGTGGAAGAGGGCCTTTCCGCGCGCTGGGAGCGGCACCGGCAGAATCAGCAGGCACTGCTGGCGGGCATCGAGGCGATGGGGCTGGAGCCGTTTGTCGAAACTCCGGCCGAGCGGATGATCACGGTGACCGCCATCAAAGTGCCGGCCGGTGTGGACGACCGCAAAGTGCGGCAGCAGTTGCTCGACGAGTTCAACATTGAGATTGCCGGCGGGTTCGGTCCGCTGAAGGGGAAAATCTGGCGCGTGGGGCTGCTGGGCTGCTCGAGTACGAAGAACAACGTGCTGCTGTTCCTGGCGGCGTTTGAAAAGGTGTTGCTCGACCAGGGGTGCAAAGTGCCCGCCGGGGCGGGAGTGGGCGCAGCCGTTCGCAGCTATGCTGAAACCAGCGCGGTGGCCACCGGAGGGAAAAAGTGACCTCGGAACGCGTCCTGGCCACCCGCCCGGCACCGATGAGGGAATTTGTGGCACCGTTCGCGGTGCCATCCCGGTTGACCGGGCACACCTATCAGGTGCGCTTCTCGCACCTGTGGAACGCCATCTCAACGCGACACGCCGACGCGGTGGACTGCAAATTTTTCGTGGACGGCCGGGGTGTGATTGTTGGACTGGCACATCCCGCGTTCGTCCAGTTCCGCGAGCGTACCGGGCGCGAGCTGACCGACCGGGAGGCCAGCCACATTGCCGCCGCGTACTTGCGCGAGCGGCTCGAGGAAGAAGACGAGCACGCCCTGTACGAGCTGCCCGCCGAGGAAGTCCTGCGTTTGGCGGAAACGCTCGGTCTCGGCTGAGCGCGGGACGCTCAGGCGTCTGAGAGAGACTCGTTGAATTCCGGCGGCTCTTCCAGCTCACCCTTCTCCAGGATGGCGCCGCAGTCGAGGCACTCCAGGTACTCGGCGTCCTGATCTCGGGCCACCAGACGGGTCAACCGGTGTGGGCATCGGACTGGTTCAGGCATTCGGTTCCCCCCAAAAACCTGGCCGGCAGCACAGCTCGGCCGGCTCGGGTCGCTGCGCGCGTCCGACCGGGACGACCAAAACCGGACTCATCAAAACCCGCACCGAAGCGTGCTCGATGCCCAGCGATTTTACCTTGTCGCGGGACGGTTTAGCGCTCGGCCGGTGCCGGCGGCACGGTGCCGCCTGACTCGGTCCGCCAGGCGTCCAGCAAAGGATGGTGCAGGCCGTCGCGGTGAATGAAGTAGGCGACGCCGAAAAATCCCAGCGCGCCGAGCACCATCACGGCCACAGCAATTTCGAGTCCTGCGCGGAGACCCAAGGCATCGGAAATCTGACCGAGCAACAGCGGACCGAACGCGCCGAGCAGTTGCGTCACGAACATGAACACGCCCACTGAGGTGGCGTGGGCACGCGTCGGCGTCATGTCGTGGATCAAAGCCGTCACCGGCCCGTGGTAGAACGACATGAAGCTGCCTGCCAGAAAGAAGGCAAACAACACCAGCGTCTTGCTCTGCGCCGCCAGCGCCCACAGGATGCAGGGCGCGGCCAGCAGGAAGGCAACCGCGATGGTCAGTACGCGACCGTAGCGGAATCGCTGCTGGAGCCGGTCGGCGATGTAGCCACCCACCAGCGCACCGGTGACCAGCGCCGCCAATCCCACCGTGCCCAACCAGACGCCCGCTTCGCGGACCCGGAACCCTTTGTAGCGCACGACATAGTCGGCGCCCCAGGTCAGGAACGACATGCCGGCAAACGTGATGCAAACCCCGCTCAGCACCAGTGCCGCAAAGGCCGGCACGCGCAGCAACCGCCCGACGGAAACCACCTCCGAACGCGGGCCGCGCAGCGGCTCCCAACACAGCGGTGACCAAACCAACAGACCGAGCAACAGCCCGGGCACACCCACCAGAAAGAACGCTGGGCGCCAGCCGAAAGCTTCCCCGATGACTCCACCGAGCGCCTGTCCGGCCGCACCCCCCACCAGCATGCCCGCGGCAAACACGGCCTGCGCGCGGGCCCGGGCGGCCGGGGAAAATGCGCCTGTGATCATGGACTGGGCCGCCGGACTGTAGGCGGCTTCGCCCAGACCGACCAGGGCACGGGCCACAACCAACCCGGTGAAGGTCGCGGCCAGGCCACTGGCAAACGTGGCCAGGCTCCAGAAGAGCACGCCAATGGCGATGATGTGCCGACGACTGTAGCGATCGGCGAGCAAGGCCAGCGGAAGCGTGGCCAGGGCCAGCACGACCTGCAGCCAGAATTGGAGGGAACCGAGGGCCTGGTCCGTGGTCAGGAACTCTTCGCGGAGCAACGGGAACAGGGGCAGAACCACCGTGCGGTCGGCGAAATTGACCAGGTTGATCAGCGCGAGAATCAGCAGCAGCCGGCCCTGGTGAGCGGTCGAACGAAAGTGGGGATCGGGCATCCGCGCGTGTCTCTCCGCCCGCGCAAACCACTTGCGGGCGACCAACACCGCATTATATATCGTGCAGCATGTCCACGAACCTGGTCACCGGACGCGAGCGTGTTGCCAGCGTGCTGTTCTACGGCGTGATGGGGCTGCTGGCCTATCTGGTGTTCCGGATCTTTCAGCCGTTTCTGGTGCCTCTTGGCTGGGCGGTGGTGTTTGTGGTGGTGTTCTATCCCTGGCACCGGTGGCTGGAGCGGCGCTGGGGCCGAAGCGCGTCGGCGGCGGTCAGCACGGTGGCGGTGACGGTGATTCTGATTGTTCCCGCGCTGCTGTTGATGACCGCTTTTGTGCACGAAGGAGTCGAGGCGCTGCGGAACATCCAGCAGGCCGTCGAACAGGGACGGCTGCCCTGGGTGCAGAAGACCTGGCAGTGGATGCAGGATCGTGTGGCACCCCAGGTCGCAGTCGACCCAGACACACTGGTGCGCGATGCCGCTGGCTTTCTGGCTGCGCGGTTGAGTGCGGTGCTCCGGAATGTGGCTGTGTTCCTCTTTGACCTGGTGGTGACCCTGCTGGCCATGTTCTATCTGTTTCGCGATGCCGGGCCGCTGGTGGCCGGTCTGCGGCGGGTCTTGCCGTTTGAAGAAAAGCAGCGCGAGCAGATCCTTCGGCAGGCGCACGAGCTGATCCAAGCCAGCGTGACCGTGAGCCTGATCGTCGCCGCCGTGCAGGGCGCGCTGGGCGGGGTGGTGTTTGCCCTGCTGGGTATTGGTTCGCCCGTGTTCTGGGGCGTGGTGATGGCGTTTCTTTCCCTGCTGCCCCTGGTGGGGGCTTGGATCGTGTGGCTGCCGGCGGCCGTGTGGTTGATCGCCAACGGAGAGCTTGGCAAAGGTCTGCTGCTGGTCGCGCTCGGCGCAGGAGTGGTGGGCACGGCTGACAACGTGCTGCGCCCGCTGCTGATCAGCGGCCGGGCACGACTGAGCGGGCTGGTGGTATTTGTCAGCGTGTTGGGAGGGATTGCCGTGTTCGGGATGCTTGGACTGGTGCTAGGTCCGATCGTGGTCGCCACGGCCGCCGGGCTGCTGGAGGCGTACACGCGACAGCAGGAACCGGCGGCCGCCCCGGTTGGGCACAACCGCAGCACTGTGCTAGAGTAGCGCGCCCGGAGGCCCGGCCGATGAAAGCCGCACAAACCCCACGCAGTCTACCCCCCGAAATGCTGCGCTGGCGGTGTGATCCAGCGCGGATCCCGTATGCCACAACTGCAGAAGCACCCCCGCAAGACGGCGTGATTGCGCAGCAGCGGGCGATTCAGGCGCTGGAGATGGGCGCGCGGCTGAATGCCCCGGGCTACAACATGTTTGTCTGCGGGCTGGCGGGCACCAGCCGGGGCGGAACCATTGCGCGGATACTCGAGGAGATCGGACCGCGGGCCACCGCCGCACCCGACCGCTGCTACGTGAACAACTTCAAGAACCCGGATCGGCCGCGCCTGCTCACCCTGCCCCGCGGACAGGCCAACGCCTTCAAGAAAGACATGCGCTCGGGCATCGAGTTTCTGCGGCGGCGGATCCCGCAGGTCTTCGAAGGCGAACCGTTCCAGCGACAGAAGGCGCGGATTGTGGAGCGCTTCACGGCGCGCGAAAAGGAGTTGATGGAGGATTTCACCCGGCGGATTGCGCGCGAGCAGTTTGCGCTGGGTCGCATGCAGGTCGGGGCCGTGGCCCTGCCGGAAATCTTTCCGGTCCTCGAAGGGCAGATGGTGCCGATCGAAGACGTCCCGAAACTGGTGCAAGAAGGCCGCATCGAGCCCGTGGCCGCCGAAGATCTGGAACGGAAGTACGAACAGTTCCGGCAGGAATTCACGGTCGTGTACCGCAAGACGCTGACGCTTTCCCGCGAACTGGCCAGTGAGATGAACTATCTCGAGCAGGAAGCCGCCTCGGTGCTCGTGGACGGCTTCATCGAGGAGATGAAGGAGAAATACCCCGGGCCGCGGATCGCCGAGTATCTGGAGGAAGTGCGGCACCACATCCTGGACAATCTGGAGCTGTTCAAAGACCGGGAAGGCGAAGCTGACCATCCGGAACAGGCGATCGAAGGGGACCGCACGCGGGGCGGTGCCGCGGAGCGGGATCCATTCCGCGTCTACGACGTGAACGTGATCCTGGCGCACCATCCGGAAGAAACAGCGCCAGTCATCTTCGAGACAGCCCCTACCTATGTAAACCTGTTCGGCACCGTCCACCGCAGCTACGATCACCGCGGCGGCTGGACGAGCGATTTCATGGACCTGCGTGGCGGCTCCATGTTGCGGGCCGATGGCGGATTCCTGATCATGTACGCGCTGGATGCCCTGACCGAACCCGGCGTCTGGAAGACGCTGAAGCGCACGCTGAATCACGGGCAACTGGAAATCCAGCCGCTCGACCTGCTGTTCCCGTTTGCCACCACCTCCCTGAAGCCCGAGCCCGTGGACGTGGACGTCAAAGTGGTTCTGATTGGCGACCGGGAGCTGTACGAACTGCTCTACAGCTTCGAAGAGGACTTCCGCAAGATTTTCAAAGTGCGGGTGGAATTCGACGAGGAAGCGCGGGTGGAAGACGAGGTCCTCCGGCAGTACACCGGCCGACTGCGAAAACTGTGCGACGACGAGGGCCTGTGCCCGATGGACCGCAGCGCGGTGGCGGCGATGATCGAATACGGCGTGCGCCGCGCCGGACGCCGCGGCAAAATCACGGCGCGGTTCAGCGAACTGGCCGATCTGGCCCGCGAAGCCTGCTTCGTGGCCCGACAGGCAGGCGAAACGCCGGTGCGCGCGGTCCACGTGCGCCGGGCGCTGGAAGCCAAGGTCGAACGGCACAACCTGATCGAAACGAAAATCCGCGAAATGATTGAACAGGGTGTGCTGTTGATCGACACCGAGGGTTGGCGCATCGGGCAGGTGAACGGACTGAGTCTGCTCGAAATCGGCGGCTACGAATTCGGCAAGCCGGTGCGCATCACTGCTTCGGCAGCGCTGGGCAAGGCCGGCATCATCAACATCGAACGGGAAGCAAACCTGAGCGGACGCCTGCACGACAAGGGCGTGCAAATCCTGTCGGGCTACCTGCGCAGTCTGTTTGCCAGAGACAAACCGCTCTCGCTGGCCGCCAGCATCTGCTTCGAGCAATCCTACAGCGGCGTGGATGGCGACAGTGCCAGCTCGACAGAAATCTATGCGCTGCTCTCGGCGCTCGCCGAGCTGCCCCTGCGGCAGGATCTGGCGGTGACCGGTTCGATCAATCAGCACGGCGACGTGCAGGCCATCGGCGGTGTGAACCAGAAGATCGAAGGCTTCTACGACGTCTGCCGGGTCAAAGGCCTGACCGGCACCCAGGGGGTCATCATTCCGGTCGAAAATGTGGACGACCTGATGCTCCGCGAAGACGTGATCGAAGCCGTCGCGCAGGGCCGGTTCCACATCTATCCGGTCGCAAAGATCAGTGAGGGCATTGAACTGCTGACTGGCGTACGTGCCGGCGAGCGCGGCCCAGACGGGCGATTCGAAGACGGCACTGTGTTTGCGCGTGTGGATGCTCGTCTGCGCGAGATGGCCGAACGGATGAAAGAGTTTGAGTGAGCCGCCGGAACAGCGTCACGGGCCCGGGGCCAGATAGCCCGGCCGGGCCCGCACGCGCAGGGCCGTGCGGCCACGCAAGGGCAGCGAGCGACCCTGCGCATCCAGCAACTGCACCTGCAAGCGATGGTAGCGCCCGTCCCGCTGCGGCGGTGGGAACGCCAGGCTATAGTGATGCCGCAACTGGACGGCAATCTGCCGGTAGATGCCGACAAACTCCTCCGCGCCGCGCGGGAAAAATGCCTGTCCCGCCGTCATCTCCGCCATGCGGCGCAGGGCGCGGTCGGCCGCGGCAAAGCTGAGCCCGGACGCCTCAGACGTTCTTTCTCCGGAAAACCCGCGCAGCTCCCCGCCCAGGGCCAGCGCAAAAATGACCACACTGGCCGCCTGCAGTTTCGGCTCCAACGCTGTCCAGCGCGCTGCACCGGTCGCATCGAGTCCGGTGGACAGCAGCACGAGCGCCTTCTTGCCAGGATAGGGGGCCAGCCAGTCCAGGGCGGCGGCAACGGCGTCGAAGCAGCGCAGTTCGGCCATACCCCGTCGGTAGGAAAGTGCGGCGAGCTGACCGCGGACAGCGGCGCGATCGCGCGTGAAACCGAGCCATAGGCGGAAGGTGTCGTCATAGCTGGCCAGGGCAACTTCGTCGTCCGGGCCGAGGCCATCGAGCAGCGCACCGGCAGCGGCCAGGTGCTGCGGATGGAGCAGGTAGACAGCCGGGCCTGTCTCCAGCAATATGAGCACGCGGGCCGGGGTTTCCAGGGACGCAAAATGCGTAATCGGTTGCGGAACGCCTTCGTCAAAGATGCGGAAGTGTTCGCGCGTAAGACCGGAGACGAAGTGGCCGCGCCGGTCGGTGACAAACACATCCACGTTGACCAACTCTACGCGAGCGCGGATCGGCGGCCGTTCGGACAGCTTCTGTGGTGGCTGCGCCATCGCGGTCGCAGTGGCCAGGCCGACCGCGACGAACAACACTGCGGGACGTGCAGCACACCCCATGGCTCCGACTCCCAGTGTAGTCCACGCCGTCGGTGCCGGAAAGCAAAAGAAGGACGGGCAGAAACGACGCCCGCCGAACAGAGGCAAAGAACTTAAGGAGGCAGCCGGGGC
>JAIMBE010000086.1 GCA_023511565.1 Bacillota bacterium | reverse complement strand
GTCCTGATTCGCCACGCCGGAATTCCGGTGCGGCGAGTACAGTCAACCCTCGGGTAGGCCGCTTGAGCCCGGCAGCGATGTCGGGCCCAGAGGAATGATCACCACGGGACGCAGGCCGAACAGCTCCCGGGGCCAGCGGCGCGTATGACGCGCTGCAGCACCGGGACATGGGACGCGCCCCGACAGAATCCGGCTTACAGACCTGCCCGCCTTTATCTCTCCTGCAGATCCAGACGCTGGCCTCAGCCTGAACCCGCCGAATCCCCCTGCAATGTCGAAAAGCCGGTCTGCAGAGTCCTTCCGGCTCAGGAACGCTGGAAAGAGCAGAGACTCAGGGGATTCACGTTGGTCATGATCCCTGTGGCCGGTTCAAGGGCGATGGAAGAAAACAGGCACGGCCCGAGGAGCTTCGGGCCGTGCCTGTTGTGGGAAGCGATTACCAGTTGATGCGCAGCACCCACTGGATGATGCGCGAGGTCACGCCACCACCGCGCACCGTATCCACCTGCGATGTCAACTTCCCGAAGTTCGAGGCATCAATGTTGTTCGACGCGCCGGTGAAGTTCGGCGTGTTGAAGGCATTGAAGAACTCAAGCCGGATCTGGAAGTTGAACCGCTCACTGATGGACGGGATGGGAGTTTCTTTGATGATGCTCAGGTCTTGATTGAAGAACCTGGGCAGATCGAAGCCCAGCCACGGCATGTTGCCGTTTTCGCCCGCGGCCGGGTGCTCGAAGCACGGCGTCGTCTGACCCGGTGTGCAGAATACGGCTGTGCTGGCACCCGTCGCCGGATTGATGGTGAGCAAGCCGGAGTTCGGATTCAGCCAAAACACGCCGTTCTCGGTGCGGAACACGCCGATCTGCTTCTTGAACTCTTCCATCGTCATGTTCCGCAGCACGGCCGGTTCACCGATGAAGGCACCGGTGGTGATGCGCCCGGAGAGCACCGTGAAGGGCGCCCCGCTGCTCCACCGCGTGAAGCCGGTGACAATCCACCCGCCGATGAACTTGTCCACGATCGGGTGCACATTCGCGCCGAGCCACTTGCCCCGGCCAAACGGCAGCGGATACTGGAAGTTCATCGAGAACGAGTGCCGCACGTCAAAGGCCGCGCGGAAGCGGTCACGGGCACGATCCGCCAGACTCCGGAACCGCTGGAATTCCTGCTGGCTGGTCAGGAATGTCGTATCGGTCAGCACCTTGCTGAAGGTGTAGTTCGCCTGGAAGGTCAGACCGCTGGCGAAGCGACGGCGCACCTCGAACTCGCCCCCGTGGTAGTAGGACCAGCTTGAGTTGTCCACCAGGATCGCCGAGCTGGCAAACGGGTTGGGCACGAAGAAGTTCAGCGGGAAGAACGCCTCGCGGTTCGCACGATAGGTGTTCGACCGCCGGATCGTGTCCATCATGGACCCGATTTGTCCTTGGTTCAGGAGCGTAATGAAGCTGGAGTTGGCGAATCCGCTGGACAGGGACAGACCCTGGAACAGAGCCTCGAAAATCGGCAGCCGAACCTGTCCCGGCAAACCGCGGAAGTCAAACCGCAGAGAGCCGCCACAGACAGCCAGGTTGGCGGCACAGATGGCCAGGTTTGTCTGTGCGTTTCGGAACTCGGTCAGCAGGTTCGCCACCGAATTCCCACCGAACGTAAACGGATTGTTCAGTAGGTTCAGTTCGTTGTAGTCGGTCGAGCGGTACAGCGCCGAAGCGTGGTTGCCCACATAGCGCGCCTCGATCGTCCACCGGTTCCACAGCTCCCGCCCGACGGACAGCGACCACTCCACAACCACCGGAGTGCGCAGCTTGGGATCGAAGACCCACAAGTTCGTCCCCGTGTTGTTGGTGAAGTTCTGGCGCTGCGAGACCGGGAAGCTGGCCACCGGAGCCGGCGGCAGGGGTACCGAAGCAGGATTGAAGACGCCCACCGGTGTGCTGTTGGCCACTACGCTGAACAGACCGGTGTTGCCTGTGCCGCTCAACTGGAACAGGGTGAACCCGTCCTGAGGATAGTGGATGCTGGCGCCGCCCCGGATGGAGGTTTTGCCGTCCGCCCAGGGATCCCAGGCAAATCCCAGGTACGGCGCAAAGTTGTTGATGTCGCGCGCGTAGACGGGGCGCCCGTTCCGGCTGCCGGCAAAATCCAGCAGCACGTCATTCAGGACCGGCGTGGTCCGCGGGGTGAAAAGGTTGCCTACCCCGGCCGGGCCCCACAGGCCACTGATGCCGTCCACCGGGAGCAGTACCAATCCGTTCCGCAGATCGAACACGCCTTGAAACTCGTAGCGCACGCCTGCGGTCAGGGTCAGGTTCCGCAGCATCTTCCACTGGTCCTGGATGTAAAACGCCAGGTTGTGCTGGATCGGGTCAATCGTCCGCGGAACTCCGGGTACGAACCCCGAGGTTGGTGACGTGTGGTTGAACCCTTGCTGGATCTGGCTCAGTTGGCCCACCAGGATGTTGAAGATGTTCCCAGCGCGGCTCAGATCTCCGGAGCTGATCCCACCCGGAAAATCCGAGGCCGTGATCCCGTTCGGGTTCGCTGGGTTCGTTCCGATGAACACACGCGGAACGACAGTGTTGAAAAAGAACGAGTTGGCCACAATCTGTTTGTACTCACCGCCGAACCGGATCCCGTGTGATCCACGGAACCAGGTGAAGTGATCCATCACCTGACGCGTCGGTGTGTTCCGCCCCTGCGGCAGGTTGCCTTGGGTCAAAGTCGGGTCGGTAACGAGCGGCAGGTCGAGCTGTACCCCGCCCGTTGCCTGGTAGGTTTCAAACAGTGCAAACTCAACCGGTGCCCGCTGGAAACCGACGCGGAACTCGTTCGTCTTCGTCGGACCAAAATTCGCCAGCCAGGCCCAGACCACCACCTGCCGGCGCGACACCTGAGCTCCGCCAGTAGACTTGGGGAACAGTGGTTCGATCCCGTTCAGCAGGTCCGGATTTGAGTCGAAGTCGGCCTGGTTGTAGACGAATTCGAGTGCGTGGTTCTTGGTGAGCTGGTGGTCCACACGGATCGTGTAGCGCTCCTGCTTGTTCTTGCCCGGCAGGTTGAAGGTGAAGCACCGCACGTTGACACCGTCGCCGCCGCAGCCCAGATCCCCGTTCGGCTCGGGAACGATGCTGTTATAGAAGTCCATCACGGCAGCGTTCAGGTCAGCCGGTGTACTGGCTCGTGAGCCACCACCCGGCAGGTTGATCTGTCCCAGGGTGAGCAGGTTGATCGTTTGGGGTGTGCCGCTGCCCGGCGGCGTCCAGGTAAAGAGCCCTTGGCGTGCAGCTGGGCTCAGCACACTGCGGGTGCGGCTGCGGGAAAGTGGTTCGCGGAACAGTTCAACGTTCCCGAACACCCAGGTGCGCTCCCGACCATCGTAAAGTTTGGGAATGAACACCGGACCGCCCGCGTTGGCCCCGATCCGGTTCTGCAACTGGAACGGCCGCGAGATGCCCTGGGCGTTGTTGAACCAGGTATTGGCATTCAACGCGTTGGTGCGCTGATACCAGAACAACGAGCCGTGGAATTCGTCCGAGCCGCGCTGCGTGCGGATGGCAACCTGGGCCGCACCAAAGCCACCATCCACGCCAACCGCACTTGTAGACACGGCAAACTCACCCACCGCGTCCACCGTCGGAGCACTGATGGCAAAGAACGAGCTCGTCTTGACAAAGTTGTCCGCCACGTTGATGCCATCCTGCGTGATGTTCGTTGAGTTGCCGCGCAGGCCGTGCACGAAGGCATCTGCGATCCCCGAGCTGGTCGGGGTCACAATGCCGGGCAAAGTCCGCACCAGGTCGAGCGGGTTCCGGGTCGGCAAGGCCAGGTTCATGATCTGCTGCCGGTCCACGCTGGCCTTCACTTCCGCCGACCGGGTGTCCACCATGGATTGTTCGCCCGTAACCACGACTTCCGTGCCAACCTGAGCGAGTTCCAGCTTGGCATCGACACGGGAAGTTTGCCCCACGAAGACCTGCACTCGTGCCACAACGAACTTGGCAAACCCCTCCGCCTCGATCGTTACCTGGAAGAATCCCTGCGGTAAGTTCGAGATGAAGAAGGTGCCTGTACTGTCTGTAGTAGTTGTGTACGACCGACCGGTCGCCAGGTCGGTCGCAGTGACCTTGGCCTCCGGAATCACGGCATCAGTCTGGTCTTTTACTGTACCGGTCAATACCCCGGTCAGCACTTGCGCCACGGTCGGGGTGACCGTTAACAGGGCAACCAGAACCATGCCGAGGCACCAAAAACCAAAGGGTTGAATCCTTGGGTGCAGGCGCATGCAGCTACCTCCGGTCATTATGGATTTTCTAGCTGCCCAGGTGGGCCTATTCCAAAAAGTCCCCAACGCCAGAGAAAGTGAGCAACCCACCTCGGGTTTTGCCCTCCCCAAAGCAATTTTTTTGCCAAGAAACTAATTTTTATGTGCAATGTTTTCAGTGTATTAAAGGGAGAAAAACTTTTATATCCCGCAAAATTACATTATTTTGTAGCTTCCGTACAAAAATATGTACGTGCTTTGTCCCCAGAAATAGAAGCTCTGCAATGCACCCAACAGGCATGAGGTTTTGACTCCTCGACCGCCTGTGAGTACTCGTCCAAGGTGGTTTTTGCAAATGGCTGGTTACTCGAGCCGATTTCTCTGACAGTCTAGCGGGGTTGACTGGCTGAAGCAGTTTCAATCTGCTCCAAAGTCTTACGGGCCAAAGGTGCAAGATTGTGGTTCGGGAAACTGCGCAGAAATTTTTGCAACTCGGCTTTGGCTTCCAGCACCCGATCTGTTTTCAGGTAGATGCCGGCGCGCAACAGTTGTGCTTCCGGGACCTCGGACCGGCCCTCCCGTTCGATCTGTTCAAGCGCGGCCGTGGCAACAGCCAGGTTGCCGAGCGCAAGGGCAGCAATGCCACGTTCAAACTGAGCCTGCCAGGCGTGGGGCAGCAAGCCGTTTGTTTTTTCAGCAGCTTCGATGGCTTCTGGAAAGCGGCCCAGGTGATTCAGCACCCGGCTGAGCAGCAGATACCCCTCGCCGTAGCTGTTGTCGATTCGCACGGCCTGTTGGAGATGCTCCAAAGCTACGCTCGGCTTGCCTGCCTGCAGTTCCAACGTGGCCAGCGCAAGCAATGCCTGGGGAAACTGGGAATGAATTTTCAGAGCGTTTTCCAGATGTTTGTGGGCCGCAGTCGAGTTTCCGGCGCGGAGTTGCTGGATCGCTTTGCGAAATTCTTCCTGTGCCTTGGGTGGAATGCGAAGCGCATTCACGGAGACGCTGGGATCGGTGGAAATATTGCGTCCCGCCACCTGGGGGCGCAGCAGGTACTGCACCACCAGCGCGCCCGTGCCTGGCGGCACATCCAGCAGCTCGCGGACCGGCAGGTAACCGTTGGCTTCGATGGTGATGTAGTGCTGACCGACGGGCACGCCGGTGAAAATGAAGTTTCCGCCACCGTCCGTCATGACGATGCGGTGAAACGAGCGATTCGTTGCTTCCAGCGTCACGATTACGTTCGTTGCGGCTCCGCCCGGTAGGACCACTTGCCCGCTGATCGTGCGCGTGACTCCACCACCGCCGACGACCTGCGCCGAGGTCGTGACTGCCAGGCACACCCAGAGACCGCTCATCACAGAAAACCTGCGCAGTCGAGACGGCATGGCGGACAATCCTTCTGTCGGCAGCGAAAGGTGCGGTGATGGTAGCACAAACTCGAAATAGGATCCAGACCCTGGCCCACCAGGTTCGTGGGCCGGGCATGCGGCGGAAGACAGAGGAGGACTAACGCTTACAGCACAGAGTTCTATTGACGGCTACGGGTTTTGCCGCCTAGCATGGAATCTGTCGTTGCCCGCTTCACGACGCCCTGCCGTATCGCCCTCCCCGACGGCCGCTTCGATTTTCTGGGGGACAGACATGCCGCAACAAACTCCAGACGTTCAGGATGGTGGGTATCGTCAACGGCGTCGCGGGGTGCGGGTGAATTCGCGCGTGCCGGTCGCCGTCGAGTGGACGCAGCCAGACGGAACCGCGCAACGCCAGCAAGCCTACACCTGCGTCATCGGTCCATATGGTTGTCTGATTGTACTCCCGCAGGAGTTGAAGCTTGAGCAGCGCATCCAGATCACCAATCTGATCAATCAGAACAAAGTGGACGCTGTCGTGGTCTGGAAAGGGAATCATCGTCCGGAAGGCTGGGAGCTCGGCATCGAGTTGCAGAATCCGCAGATGGATTTCTGGGGCTTGGAGCTGATGTAGTTCGCACAATGCAGCACATCCGCAATTGAGGAAAACCGCTCGATCGGAATCTGCGTCCTACTTTGGAAAAGCTTCGGGGAGGGACATCGGATTTGGCTGTGACGGATGCCTGGTGGGATTCGACCCATGCAAACCGACACCGGCGAAGGGTGTGGTACGCTGCGCTGCTGGTGTTGGCGGTGCTGGTGCTGGCGCCACCGGCGTCGATATCCGTCCCCCAGGACGAGGCACGCCGCGACCGCTGGCAGCGGCCGGCCGAAGTCCTGGACGCGCTGGGCATCACGGTCGGCAGCCGCGTGGCCGATGTCGGCTGTGGCGAAGGCTATTTCGTGCTGCATCTCGCCCGGCGAGTGGGAACTTCGGGTGTCGTCTATGCCGTGGATATTGACCCGGAAGCGCTGGCAACCACGCGGCGCAAGGTGGAGCGAGCTGGCTTCCCGCAGGTGCGCCTGGTGCTGAGCCGCGAAGACGATCCCCGGTTGCCCGAAGACGAGCTGGACGCAGTGCTGATCGTGAATGCTTATCATGAAATGCACAAGCACGATGCCATGCTGGGAGGAATCTTCCGCGCCCTGAAGCCCGGCGGTCGACTGGCAATCATTGATGGTGCCGGCGAAGAACACGAAGACCGCACCACGCTGCTGCGCCGCCACCGTATGTCGCGCAAACTGGTCCGCGAAGACGCAGAACGCAACGGCTTCCGGTTCCGTGAAGAGCGCCCGGGCTTTGACCGGCCCGGCCGCAACGCGCGCTCTTTCTTCTTTCTGATTTTCGAAAAGCCAGCGAAAGGGGTGCGCACGCCCACTGGGACTGCAAGCCACAGGATTTCTTGGTTGACATCCAGCTTGACACCGCTTAGTTTCAGGGGGGTATTTCTTACTTTCTAAAGTGACCGGGGTGGGCAAATTGCGTCTTGTCCGGTTCCGGCGCGCGGCGGGGGAAGGGTGGATTTTCTCCTTGCGGCTGTGGCCGGCGGTTGGCTTGTTCGTTGCCTTGCTGTGGGCGGCTGCGCCGGCGCTGCTGCAGGAACTGTCCACGCAGATCGAATCCTCTAGCAAACCCGTCGCCGGCCGGATCGAGCTCGACACTCCCACCGCTCGCGCTGAATGGTTCTATCGCCAGCGCGCGCTCCCTCTGCGAGAGATTCCTCCCGGGGTGCGGGTGCGTGCGTTTGAGCAGTACCGCGAAATCCTTCGGCGCGGCTCCGGCTTTCTACTCCCCGCTCCGCGGTCTGCAGCGCTGGCCGGTGAATCCTTTGCCACCGCGGTCCCAGGTCTCTGGATTCCTATTGGTCCCCAGCCGAGTGCCAGCAGTGATTTTCCTCCCTTTACTTCAGGGCGCATCGGGGGCCTCGCAGTGGACCCGCGGAATCCGAACGTGGTCTATGTGGGGGGTGCCCAGGGGGGCGTGTGGAAGTCCACCGATGGCGGACTGACCTGGACCGCGCTGACCGATGATCAACCTTCCCTGGCCATCGGCTCGATTGCCCTGGCGCCTTCCAACCCCGATATCCTCTACGTGGGCACCGGCGAGCAGACATTTTCGACCAGCAGCTACTACGGCGCGGGCATCCTGAAGTCCACCGATGGCGGCCAAACCTGGCAGCATCTGCCCGGACCCTTTGTGGGCCCATTCTCTCAGGGACGTTTGAGTGGGGGTGCGTTCATCGGCTCGCTTGCCGTGCACCCGACGGATCCCAACATTGTCCTTGCCGGTGTGTTCCAGCCCGGCTCGAGCGCGAATTCCGGCATCCTGCGTTCCACCGATGGCGGGCAGACCTGGTCCGTGCGACTTTCCGGTGCCCCGGGCAACGAAGTGGTGTTCGCCTCGCCGGACGGTCAGCTTGCTTTTGCCGCGCTGGGTGCAACGAGCTCGAACCCGGCCAATGGCATCTATCGTTCCACCGATGGCGGGCAGAGCTGGACGCGGATCAGTATCACCGGCTTTCCGACGGCCGACGTAGGCCGCATCGAAATCGGCGTTGCGCAGAGCAATCCCGACATCCTCTATGCGGGGATTCAGAACTCCAGCAGCTCGAATTTCGGTGCCCTGCTGGGGTTTTTCAAGACCACCAACGCGCGCAACTCGGATCCGGCCGGTGTCACCTGGACGCGACTCACCACCGTGCCAGACTATTGTCGGCCGCAGTGCTGGTATGACCACGTCGTGCGGGTACATCCCTCCAATCCGAACATCGTCTTTGCCGGCGGTTCGGCGCAGTTTGATTCCGCCGGTCGGCCCACGTTCCCGGTGCGAACGCTGGACGGGGGCAATACCTGGGAAGGCGTGGGGCGCAGCGGTTCCAGCGGGCCCCTCATCCACGTGGATACACACGCGATCGAGTTCGCCAATCCCCCAACGAAACTGTATGTGGGCAACGATGGTGGAGTCTGGAGCACCACGAACATAGAGTCTCCCGCAAGCAGCCTCAACTGGACAAACCTGAACGGACAGGCCGGTAACCCCGCGGTCAGCCTCGGCCTGGTGCAGTTCTATCCGGGCGGCTCGATCCATCCCTCGACGCCAGACATCGCCTTCGGCGGCTCGCAGGACAACAGCACGCAGCGGTACACAGGCAGCGCGGTCTGGGATATCGTTACCTGCGGCGATGGTGCCTGGACGGCGTTCGACCCCCAGGTGCCCAGCACCGTCTATTCGAACTGCCAGCGGATTGATGTACGCCGCTCGTTCCGCAATGGCCTGGACGGCACGTTCAGCTCTGCAGATGACGGCATCAATCCCGCTGACCGCGTCGCGTTCATCCCACCGTTCATCCAGGATCCGAACATTTCCGGCCGGCTTTACTTTGGCACTTTCCGCGTGTGGCGCAGCGACAGCCACGGAGATTTCTGGCAAGCCATCTCACCCGACCTGGCCGGCGGCACGGGCACGCTTTCGACGATTGCCGTCGCGCCTTCGGACAGCAACGTCATCCTGACCGGCAGCAGCACGGGACGAGTGTTTCGCAGCACCGATGGCGGCACAAGCTGGACGGAATGCACCACGTCGGCTCTGCCGCCGCGATTCGTCACCCAGGTGGCCGCTCACCCAACAAATGCAAACATCATCTTTGTCACCTATTCCGGCTTCTCCGGCTTCGTGGACAACCTGGGTCACGTCTTCCGCGCCACGGGCTGCGGCACCCTCTGGACCGACATCAGCGGCAACTTGCCGAATATCCCCGTAAACGACATCGTAATTGACACCGACGCCGACCCGACCGGCAACACCATCTACATTGCTACCGACTTGGGTGTTTTGGGCACCACGAACGGCGGCATCAGTTGGGCGCCGCTGGCCCCCGGGCTGCCCAACGTGGCCGTGCTTGCCCTGAAACTGCATCGCCACTCGCGCATCCTGCGCGCGTGGACGCACGGGCGCAGCGCCTGGGATTTGCGGCTCGACAACTTCACTCCGTCTTTCAATATCCACACCCTCGATCCACCTACGGCCAACGCAGGCTCGGGCCCTTTGACCCTGCGCGTGCGGGGCAACGGCTTTGCACCGGATGCGCGGGTCATCTTCGATGGCACGGAACTGCCCCCGCCCACCACGGCGACCGGCAATGAGCTGGAAACCAACCTCCCCAGCAGCCTGCTCAGCACCCCGCGCGCCGCTTCCGTCACTGTGCGACAGAACGCCGGCACCGCGGTTTCCAATGCCTTGGTCTTCACCGTGATGGCCAGCGCGCCCCCCACGCTCAGCTCGATCTCGCCCACCACGGTGTCGCTCAATGGGTCTGGATTCACCCTGACGGCAAACGGCTCCGGCTTCACCAGCAATTCCCGGGTGCGTTGGAACGGCCAAGATCGTCCGACCACCTTCGTCAGTGCCAGCCAGTTGACGGCACAAATTCCAGCAAGCGATTTGACCGTGGCCGGGGCTGTTTCCATCCGGGTGTTTGATCCGACCCCCGGTGCCGGCTCGTCGAATTCACAATCTTTGCTTGTACAGGCGACTGCTCCTCCGAACGACAATTTTTCAAATGCCATCATCGTGAACGCCACCCCCTTTGCCCACTCGGTGGCGACGACCGGAGCCGCATCGGCCACCGACGACCCGGCGCCTTCCTGTGTGGCAGGCCTGGGCGGGCTCGCAGACAATGGCCGGGCCCGGAGCGTTTGGTACCGATTTACCGCCGCCGCCAACGGCACGGTGAACGTGAATACGGAGGGCAGCAACTACGATACGATTCTGGCCGTGTTTACCGGCTCCCCCGGCAATTTTTCGGAGGTCGCCTGCAACGACGACGTGGACGCGGGCGTCATTCGCCACTCGCAACTCAGCTTCAACGCGGTGGCCAACACCGCCTACTCGGTGATGGTGAGTGCCTTCGAGGGGAATGGTGGCAATTTGACGCTGAATGCGAGTTTCGGCTTTGCCGTGCCTCCGTTTCAACTGGTTCCGAATCCGGTGCGGAACACCGTCACCGCCGGAAGCGCGGGCACCTACACCTTTG
>JAIMBE010000085.1 GCA_023511565.1 Bacillota bacterium | reverse complement strand
GGGAAAAAACTCGGCTCGGCCCTCGGCCAGTCGCGCGACAACTGGGTGATGATCCCCCTGCGCACGTTCCAGAAGATCTATGGCACCGAACAGTCGCTGCGCATCTGGGGCAAGGCGATTTCGCCGACCCAGCTGGCCCAGGCCCAGGATCAGGCCCGCCAGATTCTCCGCGCGCGGCGCCATGTCTCCTACGGTCAGCCGGACGATTTCGTGATCGAAACCAACGAATCGTTTCTGGCCCTGTGGGGCGGGATCAGTTCAGCGTTCTTTGGTGTGGTGGTCGTGATTGCTTCGATCTCGCTGGTGGTGGGCGGAATCGTCATCATGAACATCATGCTGGTCAGCGTGACCGAGCGAACCCAGGAAATCGGCCTGCGAAAGTCGGTGGGGGCGCGGCGCAGCGACATTCTGGCCCAGTTCCTGGTGGAATCGGCCACGGTGGCCGCGATCGGCGGATTGCTGGGCGTGGGACTGGGAATCGGGCTGGCCAAGCTGGTCTCGCTGCTTTCGCCGTTTCCGAGCACGATCGAGCTGTGGTCGGTGATCGCCGGTCTGGTGGTGGCCACCAGCGTGGGGCTGTTCTTCGGGATCTACCCGGCCTCCAAGGCCGCTCGGCTGGACCCGGTGGTGGCGATGCGCAGTGAGTAGTGGAGGAACAGGCATGGGGGCAGCGCTTCGACATCACGGCAGCGAAGTCAAAGAAGCCGTCCTGCTGGCGCTGGACGCTATCCGCCGGCACAAGCTCCGTTCCGGGCTGACGATCTTGGGTGTGGTGATCGGCGTCAGCACGGTGGTGGCGGTCAGCTCGGTGATTTTGGGCCTGAACGCGAATGTGATTGGCTCGATTGAATCGCTCGGCTCGAACATCATCATCTGCTACAAGCACCCGTGGACTTCGCTGGGGCGGCCGCCGAGTGAATGGTTCACCCGGAAAGAGCTGAAAGCAGAGTGGGCGGAGGAAATTGCGCGCCTGCCCCATGTGGTGGCGGTGGCCCCCTCGCTGCGCATCTTCCACCCGATGTTCGGAGCGGGCACCAGCTTTGTCCGCCGCGGTGCGTACCGCGCCAAGAACGTCATCCTGCAGGGCAATCCGCCGTCGATCCAGGAAATCTTCAACATCGAGCTGGCGCGCGGCCGCTGGTTCACCGAATCCGATATGGCCCACCGCACGCCGGTGGTTGTGCTGGGTCACGACCTGGCCCGGACGCTGTTTCCGAATCCCTGGGAAGATCCGATCGGCCAGGAGGTGCTGATCGAAGGCAAAGCGTTCACCGTGGTCGGCGTCGCCGAACGACAGAAGCAGGCGCTCGGCACCGGCGCCAACCCCGAAGACAACATTGCCATCCTGCCGCTTTCGACGATGGAAAAGCTCCACCCCGAATACCGCGACTACGTTCTGTTCGTCAAGGCCTCGAGCGGCGAGACGCTCCCTCAGGTGGTGGACGCCGTGCGCGACCTGCTGCGGCGCAAGCGCCGGCTGTCTTCGAACCAGCCGGACGACTTCGCGATCTTCACCCCGGATGCCTTCGTCGAGTTGTGGCAGCAGATCTCCTACGGCATCTTCGCGCTGATGTTCGCAGTCAGCTCGGTGGCGCTGCTGGTGGGTGGCATCGGCGTGATGAACATCATGCTGGTCAGCGTCACCGAGCGGACCCGGGAAATCGGCATCCGCAAAGCGATCGGAGCGAAACGGCGCAATATCCTCTGGCAGTTCCTGCTGGAGGCGGTCACCCTGGTTTCGGTCGGAGGCGTGGTGGGCATTCTGCTCGGCGCCGCACTGGGCCTCGGGGTGCGACTGGCGTTCCCGTCCCTGCCCGCAGAAATCTCGCCCGGATGGGTCCTGTTGGCTTTTGGCGCCTGCGCGGTCATCGGGATTCTCTTTGGCATCTACCCGGCAGCGAAGGCGGCGCGGCTCGACCCGGTCGTTGCTCTCCGCTACGAGTAAGCCTGACCCGGCTCCTGAAACACTCGGGACGGTGTCCCATCGCCTGGCCTTGGTTGCGTTTTCGAGGGGCAGCGGCGTCCGGCCACCCACCTGCAGGGCTCTTGCCCGTTGCGCTCGTCGTCCTGCCGGACACCCAGGTTTTCGTGCCGTTGCGCGTCCGTTCCTTTATGCTGGTGGGGAGCCGAATCGAAGCGATGTCCCGCACGGTTGAACAACTGGTCGAATTCGATGGCGTGGTGGAGCTGGTGCAAGGCTTTGCTAGTTGTGCCCTCGGCCGCCGGGCACTCGCCCGGTTCCGTCCGCGGTGGGCCGCTTCGCCTGCCCAGGCGGCGGACGTGCGCCGCGATCTCGAGCAGGAGTTCGCGCTGGTGCGCGAAGCCATGGCCTATCTGCGCGCTGGGGAGGAAACCAGTTTTGGCGGCCTGCCCGACCCGGTCGCGTGGCTACCAAAACTGGCTGTCCCCGGTGCGGTGCTGGAGCCGACGGCGCTGCTCGATGCCGCCGCCCTGCTCGACGCAGTCACCGCGCTGCGGGAAAGCTTCCGCACCGCAGCGGCCCGCTATCCGTATCTGGCGGCCCGCGCGGCTTCGCTGGCGGATTTTCGCGGATTGGCCCGGGCCATCCGCCGCGCCATTCTGCCGAACGGAGAGATTCCCGACGAAGCCTCACCGCAACTCAAACGCATCCGGGAGTCGCTGGCCCGGACCCGCGCAACCATCCAGAAAACTCTGCGGGAGTTGCTCCGCGCGCGCGGCGTCACGCCGGGCGGCAGCGAAGATTACATCACTGTGCGCAACGACCGCTTCGTGGTACCGGTGCGCGCGGCCGAGCGGCGCCAGGTGCCCGGGGTCGTGCATGGCGCCAGCGCTACCGGCCAGACGCTGTTCGTTGAACCGCTGGAAGCGCTCGAGTGGAACAACCAGCTCGTCCAGCTCGCCGAAGACGAAGCCGCCGAAATCCAACGCCTCCTGCGCGAGCTGACCGACCGGCTGGCCGCGGAACGGGAAGCCTTGGAAGCTGCGACCGCCACGATCGCGGAATTCGACGCCTGCCTGGCGCGCGCGCGGTTCGCCCGTGCTTTTGACGGCACGCTGCCGGAATTCGCCGCCGGTGCCCAACTCCGCCTGGAAGCCGCGCGCCACCCGGTGCTCGAGGCGAATCTGCGGCGCCAGGGACGCACCGTGGTGCCGATTTCGCTTTCGCTGGGCGATGCAGAAACCGTGCTCGTCATCAGCGGACCGAACACCGGCGGCAAGACGGTGGCCCTGAAAACGGTCGGGGTAGCGGTGCTGTCGGCGCTGGCAGGAATTCCGGTGGCAGCCGCGCGTGCGTGGGTGCCGCTGGCCGATTGCGTGCTGGCTGATATCGGGGACGAACAGTCCCTCACGGCGGACCTCTCCACGTTTTCCGCACACGCCCTGAACCTGCGCGCCATGCTGGAAGCCGCCACCGAGCGTTCCCTGGTTCTCGTGGACGAAATCGGTACCGGCACTGCGCCCGAGGAAGGGGCGGCGCTGGCGGTGGCGCTGCTCGAAGAGTTCCGTCAGCGGCGATGCCTGACGCTGGCCACCACCCACCTGGACCGGTTGAAGGCGTACGCTGCGACGACTCCGGGGGTGGTGAACGCAGCGATGGAGTTCGACACCACACGGCTGCAGCCCACCTACCGGTTGCGGCTTGGCCTGCCGGGCACTTCCTGCGGGATTGCCATCGCGGAGCGGCTCGGACTGCCCCGCTCGGTGCTGGCGCGCGCCCGCGCCTTGCTCGCTCCGGAAGCGCGCGAAGCGGCCGACCTGCTCGCCGAGCTGCACCGCAGCCGCGACGAACTGGAAGCGCTCAAGCGCGATCTGGCCGAGCAGAGGGCGGCACTGGAAGCCGAACGCCGCCGGCTGCAAACCGAATGGGTCGAGCGCCAGCGTCGCCGCCTCGCCGAGCTGGAGCGGCAATTCGCGGAAACGCTCCGCCACTACGAGCAGCAGGTTCGCCAGCTCCTCGGCGAACTTCAGGACCCGCAACTGCGCGCGCATCTGGGACGACAAGCCTCGCGACGGCTGAGCAAACTGCAGGCGACGGCCCGTGCCGAAGCCGACGCGGCGGCGCTGGCACATCTATCCGAAGCGCAGCGGGAGCTGGGGGAAGCGGCCAAGACCATTGCGCCACCCCCACCCGCAGCGATCACCCCCGGACGCCAGGTGCGCGTGCGCGGGCTGGCGCAGCCGGTGGTGGTCCGGCAGCGGGACGACCGTACCGCCGAAGTGCAGGCCGGGCCGCTGCGTCTGCGCGTGCCCCTGACCGACATCGTGGGCCTCGTGGACGAACCCGCCCCGCGCCCGGCGCTCACCGTGTCCGCCTCTCGCGAAGCCACCGACGAAATCAACGTGATCGGCGAAACGGTCGAAGACGCCATCCGGCGCGTGGACGAATTCCTGGACGCGGCGGCGCTGGCGGCCAAGCCGCGCGTGCGCATCATCCATGGCCACGGCACCGGCGCGCTGCGCCGTGGCCTGCGCGAATTCCTGGCCCACCACCCGCATGTGGAACGTTGCACCGATGAGGCCCCTGAACGCGGCGGCGCCGCGGTGACTGTCGTAGAATTACGCAGCTAGGGGACGCAGACCGATGGCCGAAGCGGGTTCCTGGGCGGATCGGGTCAAGCAGCAGGCCGATATCGTTCGCGTGGTCAGCGACTACGTCCGGCTGAAAAAATCCGGCCAGAATTTCCTGGGCCTGTGTCCGTTTCATTCCGAGAAGACGCCTTCGTTTGCCGTCCATCCGGTCCGGCAGATCTACCACTGTTTCGGTTGTGGCGTGGGTGGCGACGTCTTCCAGTTCGTCATGGAGCTGGAAAAGTGCAGCTTTCCAGAAGCGGTGCGGCTGGTGGCAGAAAAATGCGGCATTCCGGTGCCCAAGCCACGCCCGCGCTCGCCACAAGAGAAACGCGAGCAGTCGACCCGCGCGACGCTGATGGACATGCACCGGGAAGCGGCGGCGTACTTCGCCCGGCAGATGGCCGAAACCGTCGAAGGCCAGGCCGCGCAGGCCTATCTGGAAGACCGCGGACTGGATCGCGCGACCATCGAGCAATTCGGACTGGGCTATGCACCGGCTTCCGGCGATGCGCTCTACCGACATCTGAAGGCCCGATTCCCGGACAACCTGCTCGAGGCTTCCGGGCTGTTCGCCCGCACCGAGGGCGGCCGGCTCTATGACCGTTTCCGCCGCCGCATCATGTTCCCAATCGCCAACGAGTCCGGCCGCGTGATCGCGTTTGGCGGGCGCGCACTGGGCGATGAGCTGCCGAAGTATCTGAACTCGCCGGAAACGTCAATCTACTCGAAAAGCCACGTGCTCTACCATCTGGATCGCGCCAAGCAGGCAATCCGGCAGCAGGACTTCGCCATTCTGGTCGAAGGGTACCTGGATGCCATCGCCGTGGCGCGGGCGGGCTGTGCCAATGTGGTGGCCAGTTGCGGAACCAGCCTGGCGGAAGCGCAGCTCAAGCTGCTCGGACGATTCACGCGCCGCGTGGTCGTCAACTACGACCCGGACGCCGCCGGTCAGGCCGCCACGGAACGCTCCATCCTCCTGCTGCTCGAGCAGGGCTTCGAGGTGCGCGTGCTCGAGCTGCCGCGCGTCGGCGGCCGGCACGCAGACCCCGACCTCTTCATTCGCGAGCAGGGCGCCGCCGCCTACCAGGCGGCGCTCGGTGCAGCGCCGGCCTTCATCGAATACCTGATCCAGCGCACACGGGCGCAGGCCGGTGCGCTGCAGGGCCCCGAAGCGAAGCTGCGCGTCCTGAACTACCTGATGCCCTATGTGCAGCGCATCCCCAGCCGGCTGCTCCGCTCCGAGTGGGCCACGCGCATGGCTAGCGAACTACGCATCGAGGAACCCGTGTTGCGCGAAGCGCTGCGCCGCGCCGCCGCCGAACGCCGCAGCCAGGTGCAGACGCGGCCCGAGCTGCTGGCCGCCGGCCCCAAACCCGCTGAACGACGCCTGATTCAGATGCTCGGCGAAGCGGAAGAATTCCGGCAGAAACTAGCACAGGCGATCGCAGTCGCCGAGCTGCACCACGGCCTGGTGACAGAGAAAATCTTTGCGGCGCTGCTGCCGGCCTGCCTCGCCGGCTGCGCCCCGGATCCGAATCAGGCCGCGGCCGCGCTCGGGGAAGAGGACCGGCGCACACTGTTTGGCATCCTGTTTGAACCCGCGGCCCCGCCGAGCTGGGAAGAAGCGGAAAGCTGTCTCGGGGTGCTTCGCCGGCGGAAAATCGAAGCTGAACTGGCCAGCGTGCAGCAGGCCATCGAATCGAACCCACCCGAGGAAGAGCTGCGTGCGCTGCTGACCCGGAAACAGCGACTGCGCCAGCAGCTCGCTTCCGGCGAGGCCGACCAATCTTTCTAGAAGTGTCTCGTCCACGCCGGGGGCGGCAACGTTTCGCCGCGCCTTTGCACGCTCTCGTCCCGCTCAGCCAATCGGAAACGCTCCCCGGCCCATCTCTTGGACGGGGAGCAAGCACCCCCGCCTTCCGCCTATTTCTGCTTTGGTTCCGTGTAGTCCAACTCGCTGGGTGGCGGGCTGCCACCGGGGCCTTTCAGGTAGTGTTCCATCCACTGGAGCATGCGCAGGCAGTAGTCCAGGCGCGAGGCCGCGCGACGGTTGCCGTGTTCTTCGCCCGGGTAGCGGACCAGGCGCACCGGGGCCTGACTGCGCAGTTTCAGGTGCCGATACATCTCGAGCGACTGGCTCGGATGCACCCGTGGGTCCTCGGTGCCGCCCAGAATCAGCGTGGGCGTGCGGGACTTGCCGGCGTGATAGATCGGGCTGCGTTCCAGCACGTGCTGCCATTTCTCCCAGGGCCAGTAACGGAAGTGGACGTAGTACATCTCCCAGGGGATGTCTGTGGTACCGAGTTTCGAAACTTCGTTGCTGATGCCGACAAACATCACGCTGGCCGCGAAACGCTCCGAGTAGTAGGTGGCGCCCCAGGCCGACGCGTAGCCGCCATAGCTGCCGCCGGTGATCCCGACGCGATCGCGATCCACCAGACCGGTGGCAATCAGGTGGTCCACGGCGTCCACCAGGTCGTCGAACTCTTTGCCGGCGGGATCGCCCTGGCTGAGCTTGCTGAATTCGACCCCGCGTCCCGTCGAGCCGCGATAGTTGGGATAGAACACCGCAAAGCCGCGCCCGGCCGCCATCTGTCCCGGATTGCTGTAGCTGGTCAGCCATCCGTTGCGGAAGTGCGCCTCGGGGCCGCCGTGCACCACCAGGATGAGTGGGTAGCGAGTGTTGGGGCGTTCATCGAGCGGACGAATCAGCAGGCCTTCCAGTTCGAGTCCGTCTCGGGCTTTGAATTTGACCACTTCCTGCTTCGCCAGCCGGCGCTCAGCGAGCCATGGGTTGGAGTTCGTCAGCCGCCGCGGGCCCGGGTCACCGTGTTTCATGGTGAACAGCTCGGTCGGATGTTCGGGCAACTGTCCGAGCAAGGCCGCAGCGGTCCCGTCCCGCGAGAGCGAAAATCCGGTCAGGATCAAGCCGCCGGCAGGAAGAATGACTTTGCGGCCGGAGCCATCGGCGCGGATTTCGTTGAAGGTGGTCCAGACGCCTTCCTCGCCGAGGAACATCAGCGTGTCCTTGTCCTGCCAGGCGATGTCGCTCACGTGGCCCAAATAACCGGGCAGCAAATCGCGGAACTGACCCGTCGAAGCATCCACCACCATCAGCCGTCCTTCGGCAGGATCGTGGATGTCTGCTGCCGAAATCATGGCCAGGCGGCGGCCGTCCGGGCTCCAGACCACCTTGCCGAGCTTTCCCGGATTTTCGACTTTTTTCAGGACCTTCACTTCGGCGCCTTCGATGTGCGCGATGTGCAACCGCTTTTGCATCAGGCCGTCGTCAACCAGGGGGGTGGGCGCGAGCACGACGGCCAGCCGGTCGTCGCCCGGGCTCCAGATGACGTCATGGGCCGAGCCGGGCAGATTCAGCTTGCGCGGTTTTTCCTTGCTGCCCAGCTCGGCAATCCAGACGCGCACGTAAGGGACATCTTCTTCGTAGATTTCCTGATTGAAGCCCTGCTCGCGCAGCTTCTTTTTCGCTTCGGGGAGGGCTTCAGTGGCCAGAAAGGCGACGCGCTTGCCGTCCGGGCTGAAGGAGTAGGCCAAGATGTTGGTCTCATGCTCGAGGACTTTGCGGGCCTCGCCGCCGTCGAGCGGGATCACGTAGAGTGCACGCGTACGGTCGCCGCTGCGGCGCGCCAGAAACGAAATGGCTTTGCCGTCGCGCGTCCAGCCAATCGAGCCAACATTGACCGGCCCGGTGATGAATGGGCGGGATTGGCCGGCCACGTCGGTGACGTGCAGCTCAGCCCAGGCCGGCCCGTCAGGGTCTTCGAGCGGAAGGCGCGGCACACTGAGTACGTAGGCGATGTGGCGGCCGTCCGGCGAGATCTCGGCACTGGACACATTGCGCAGCCGAGCGATGTCGTGCGGGGTCAACGCCGACTGCGCCTGACCCGCCGGTGCCGCCAGCAACGTCAGCAGAAGCAGAGAAAACACGCAAAGATGTCGACGATTGCGTTGCATGGCAGCCTGAAACCTCCTGGCGCAGAATGAGTTCCCTCACGGACGCGCTGCAGCGAGCGTAGCCACCCGGCCGTATCTGTGTCAACCGAAACTCTCCCACGAACGGTTGCGCGCGCACGCCGAGAAAAGGTGCGCTATGATGGAAACGTTGGGCGGCGACCGGCCGTTTTACTCGGTGAGGGATCGTGGAGCCCGGGCCCGCGGCCAGGATGGATGATGGGACGATGGGGCGCTTGATTGGCAGGCAGTGCAGAATGGAAGCTCTGTGGGTCCCGGTGTGGGCCCTGTTGTTCGGGCTCGGGCTGCCGGTGGCGCGGGCGGTGCAGGGGCCCGGGCAGCAGCCGTCGCTGGTGCGCTACACCGAGGCCCGTGAACACACCCTGCGCGGTACGGTGACGCTGCCGGGCACAGTCGAAGCGGCCACCGTGTCGCTCGTAGCCAGTACGGTCGAAGGGCTGGTCGTTGAACTGGCTGGCCGCGAGGGCCGGCGCGTGCGCGAGGGCGATGTGCTCGCCCGGTTGCGCACGGTCAGCAAAGAACTGGAGCTGGAAGCGCAGCGTGCGGCCCTGCAGGAAGCCGAAGCGCGCCTGAAGCTGGCAGAAGCCAACCTGCACCGGGCGCGGGAGCTCTATGAATCCGGCGTCATTTCGCGCCAGCAGTTCGATGATGCACAGTCGGAATTCAGCGCCTGGCAGGGCCGCACCAACATGCTGAAAGCCACCGTCGCGCGGCTGGAAGATGAACTGGAGCGAATGACGATCCGCGCCCCCTTTGCCGGCGTGGTCGTGCGAGAGCGCACCGAGGTCGGCCAGTGGGTCAACGCGGGCAGTCCGGTGGTCGAGATGGTCGCGCTGGACACAGTTGAGATCCGCGTGGAGGTGCCGGAACGGTACTACGCGCGGCTGCGCACCGGCAGCCGTGTGGAAGTGACCCTGGATGCTCTGCCGGGCACCCGGTTGAGCGGCCGGTTGCTGACGGTCATCCCGGCCGCCGACCCGCAGGCGCGCACCTTCCCGGTCAAGGTGATGGTCGAGAATCGCAGTGGTCGGATTGGTGCCGGGATGCTCGCGCAGGTGTCATTTGCGATGGATGAGACCACCGCGGCGACCATCGTGCCGAAAGACGCGATTGTCCGGCAAGGCCCTAGGACCGTGATCTATCGGGTCAATGGGGACAACACGGTCGAGCCAGTGCCGGTGGAAACTGGCGCTGCGGCCGGCGTGTGGATTGCGGTTCAGGGGCCGATTCGCCCCGGCGACAAAGTGGTCACCCGGGGCAACGAGCGCTTGCAACCGGGTCAGCCGGTGCGGGCCGTCCCGTTGGAGTACGAACTGCCATGAAGCTCATCGAAAGCTCGATTCGCTACCCGGTGACGACCACGGTCGGCGTGTTGTTGCTGGTGCTGTTCGGGACGATTTCGTTGTTCCGCCTCCCGATTCAACTGGTGCCCAACGTCGAAGAACCTAAGGTCACCGTCACCACCGTGTGGCCCGGAGCCAGCCCCCAGGAAATCGAACGCGAAATCATTGACGAACAGGAAGAACAACTGAAGAGCCTGGAGGGATTGACGAAGCTGGAAAGCGAAAGCCGGGACAGCCAGGGCACCATCACACTGACCTTCCAGGTGGGCACGCCGCTTGATACGGCGCTGCTCAAGGTGGCCAATCGTCTCGAACAGGTGCCGTCGTATCCCGAAAACGTGGACAAGCCCGTCATCCGCAGCGTGGACGTCAATCAGGGCGCAATCGCCTGGTTTTCGCTGAAGGCGCGCGAGCCGGACGGCTTTTCGGGCGACATCACCACGCTGTACGACTTCGCCAATGATTACATCAAGGCGGCGTTCGAGCGCGTGCCGGGTGTGGCCGTTTCGAACGTGCTGGGCGGACGCGAACGGGAACTGCATGTCATCGTCGACCCGGTGCGACTCGCCGCCCGGCAGGTCACGCTCAGCGAGGTTGCAGCCGCGCTGGATCGGGAAAACTTCAACTACTCGGGTGGGGACTTCGACGAGGGCAAGCGCCGCTACGTCGTGCGCACGGTCGGTGAGTATACCTCCCCGGAAGCCATCGGCAATGTGATCATCACGCGGCGCGGCGGGATACCGATCTACGTGCGCGATGTGGCCCGCGTCGAACTGGGCTACCGCAAGGTGCAGGGACGCGTCTTCCACAAAGACCGGCCCGTGCTCGCGCTGAACGCCATCAAGGAACCCGACGCGAACGTGCTGGACGTGATGGCCGCGCTGAAACAGACGGTCGCCAGTCTGAACCGCGAGCTGCTGGCGCCCCGCGGCCTTGAACTGGTGCAGGTCTACGACGAAACCGACTACATCTACAGTGCCATCGGACTGGTCGAGCAGAGCCTGGTGGTGGGCTCGCTGCTCGCAGTGC
>JAIMBE010000084.1 GCA_023511565.1 Bacillota bacterium | reverse complement strand
ACCTTCAAGCCGGAACGGGACGGCCTGTTCTGCGCCAAGATTTTCGGGCCGGTGACCGACTGGGAGTGCCTGTGCGGAAAGTACAAGCGGATGAAGCACCGGGGCGTGATCTGCGACAAGTGCGGGGTCGAGGTCACCCTGAGCAAGGTGCGTCGCGAGCGGCTGGGCCACATCGAGCTGGCCTCGCCCTGCTCGCACGTGTGGTTCTTCAAGGGCGTGCCGAGCCGGATTGGCTACCTGCTCGACATCAGCATGCGCGATCTGGAGCGCATCCTCTACTTTGAGGCCTATGTGGTCATTGACCCGGGCGAGGTGCCCGGCCTGCGCGAAAAGCAGTTGCTGACCGAGGAGGAGTACCGGCAACTGGCGCAGCAGCATCCGGGCGAATTTCGCGCCGCGATGGGCGCGGAAGCCATCAAGGAGCTGCTCAAGCGCGTGGACGTCGAGGCGCTGAGCGAAGAGCTTCGCGAAAAGATGCGGACCGACCCGAGCCTGCAGAAGCGGATCAAGTACGCCAAACGGCTCAAGGTGGTGGAAGCGTTCCGCAAGAGCGGCAACAAGCCGGAATGGATGATCCTGGATGTGATTCCCGTGCTGCCGCCGGAACTGCGCCCGCTGGTGCCGCTCGATGGCGGGCGGTTTGCGACCTCGGACCTGAACGATCTATACCGTCGTGTGATCAATCGCAACAACCGATTGAAGAAATTGATGGAGCTGCGCGCGCCGGACGTGATCGTGCGCAACGAGAAGCGCATGCTGCAGGAGGCCGTGGACGCATTGTTCGACAACGGGCGGCGCGGCCGCGTGCTGCGTGGCGCGAACAACCGTCCCCTGAAGTCGCTTTCCGACACGCTGAAGGGCAAGCAGGGGCGGTTCCGGCAGAATCTGCTGGGCAAGCGCGTGGACTATTCCGGCCGCTCGGTGATTGTGGTCGGCCCGGAGTTGAAGCTGCACCAGTGCGGTTTGCCGAAGAAAATGGCGCTCGAGCTGTTCAAGCCCTTTATCTATCACAAGCTCGAGGCCGGCGGGCACTGCACCACGATCAAACAGGCCAAGGAGATGGTCGAGCAGCAGGAACCGGTGGTCTGGGACATCCTCGAGGAAGTGATTCGCGAGCACCCCGTCCTGCTGAACCGCGCTCCGACGTTGCATCGGCTGGGGATTCAGGCGTTCGAACCGGTGCTGGTCGAAGGGAAGGCGATCCGGATCCACCCGCTGGTCTGCACGGCCTTCAACGCCGACTTTGACGGCGACCAGATGGCGGTGCATATCCCGCTTTCCCCGGAGGCCCAGATCGAAGCTTCGGTGTTGATGCTGTCCTCGGTGAACATCCTTTCGCCAGCCAATGGCACGCCGCTGGCGGTGCCCACCCAGGACATGGTGCTCGGGTTGTACTACCTGACCAAGGCAAAGCCGGGCGCCCGGGGCGAAGGGCGCGCTTTCGGCGCCACGGAAGAAGTGCTGCTGGCCTTGGAGGCCGGCGAAGTCGAACTGCTGAGCCCGATCCGGCTGCGCTACACCGGTGAGGTGATTGACCTGACCAACGCCTACGACGACCAGGATGTGCTGCACACCGAACCGGTCAACTTCAACCGTCAGTTCCTGAATACCACGGTGGGTCGCGTCATCTTCAACGACCACCTGCCGAAGGATGTACCCTTCATCAACGGACTGCTGAAGAAGAAAGGGATTCAGCAGCTGGTGCAGTACTGCCACCTGCGCTTCGGACTGGAGCGTACTGTCCAGATGCTGGACGAGCTGAAGGAGTTGGGCTTCCGGTACGCCACCAAGGCGGGTATTTCCATCGGGATTGACGACTTGGTGATTCCAGAGAACAAAAACCGCCTGGTGGAGCAGGCCGAAAAGGAAGTGGTCAAGGTCCAGCAGCAGTATTTGGATGGTGCAATCACGAACGGCGAACGCTACAACAAAGTGATCGCCATCTGGAGCGACGTGACGGAAGAGGTTGCCGACGAAATGTTCAAGGCGCTGGAAGAGCAGGACCGGGCCGGCGTCATCAATCCCATTTTCGTCATGGCCGATTCGGGTGCCCGCGGCTCCAAGCAGCAGATTCGGCAGTTGAGCGGGATGCGCGGCCTGATGGCCAAGCCTTCCGGGGAAGTGATCGAGACACCGATCACCTCGAACTTCCGCGAAGGACTGACCGTGCTGCAGTACTTCATTTCCACGCATGGCGCGCGAAAGGGCCTTGCGGACACAGCGCTGAAGACCGCTGATTCCGGGTACCTGACCCGACGGCTGGTGGATGTGGCCCAAGACGTGATCGTCAGCGAGCTGGACTGTGGCACGGTGGACGGCATCTACGTCGAGCCGATCATTGAGGCCGGCGTCGAAGTCGAACCCCTGCGGGAGCGCGTGGTGGGCCGCGTTTCGCTCGAGCAGATCAAGGACTATGAGGGCAACGTCATTGTCGAGGTGAACCAGGAGATCACCGAAGAGCTGGCCGCCGCGATTCAGGCCGCCGGCATCGAGCGCGTGAAGATTCGTTCGGTGCTGACCTGCGAATCGCGACGCGGCGTCTGCGCGCTGTGTTACGGCCGCAACCTGGCCACCGGACGCATGGTGGAACTGGGCGAGGCGGTCGGCGTGATTGCGGCGCAGTCCATCGGTGAGCCGGGCACCCAGCTGACCATGCGCACCTTCCACATTGGCGGCACCGCAACCCGGGTGGTCGAGCAATCGAAAGTCGAAGCGAAGAACAACGGCTTTGTGAAGTACATCGGCTTGAACACCGTGCAGGGCCGCGGCGGCACCCGCATTGCCATGAATCGTTCCGGGTTAATTGCCGTGGTCGACGAAAAGGGCCGCGAGAAAGAGCGCTACCACGTCGTCTACGGGGCGCGGCTGCTGGTCGAGGATGGCCAGCCTGTCAGCCTGGGCGAGACGCTGGTCGAATGGGACCCCTACACCTTCTCGATTCTGACCGAGGTCGGGGGCACGGTACAGTTCAAGGACCTGCAACCCGGCCTAACGATTGAGGAGCAGCTTGACGAGGTCACCGGACTGGCGCAACTGGTGGTCACGCTGCCACCGGGAGATGAAAAACACCAGCCGATGATCTTGATCCGCGACTCCGCGGGCCGGGCGCGCAAGAAGTACCTGATGCCGTCCCGCGCGCACCTGATGGTGGCCGATGGCGACGAGGTGATGCCCGGCGATGTGCTGGCGAAGATCCCACGCGAGACCACCAAGACCAAGGACATCACCGGCGGGTTGCCCCGCGTCGTCGAATTGTTTGAGACGCGCAAGCCCAAGGACCCGGCCGTGATCAGCGAAATTGACGGGATTGTCCGCTACGGCGAAATCACCAAGGGCCTCCGGCGCATCTACGTGGAGAGCGAAGACGGCAAGACCGTGAAGGAATATGCCATCCCGCGGGGTGTGCACATCAACGTGCAGGAAGGCGAACGCGTCCGCGCCGGCGAGCCGCTGATTGACGGGCCACTGAACCCGCACGACCTGCTGGCGGTACTGGGCGAGAAGTTCACCCAGGCGTACCTGGTGAACTCGATTCAGGAGGTCTACCGGCTGCAGGGTGTAAACATCAACGACAAACACATTGAAGTCATCGTCCGGCAGATGATGCGCTGGGTGAAGGTCGAAGACGTAGGCGATACCAGCTTCATCCTCGAGGAACAGGTGGACAAGTTCCGCTTCCGCGAGGAAAACGAGCGGGTCATCCGGGAAGGCGGACGACCGGCGACCGGGCGGCCGCTGCTGCTCGGCATCACCAAGGCCTCGCTCTCGACCGATTCGTTCATCTCCGCGGCCAGCTTCCAGGAGACCACCCGCGTGCTCACCGAGGCGGCGATCTCCGGAAAGGTGGATTATCTCCGCGGCTTGAAGGAAAACGTCATCATGGGCCGGTTGATTCCCGCCGGAACAGGACTCGAGCACTACCGGAACATCCGGCTGCTGACGCAGCCTCCAGTCGAAGCTCCCGCACCGGCCGAACCTGAGCTCACACCGGAAGAGGCGGCCGCGCTGGATTTCCTGCGCACCGATTCTGGCGGTGCGACCGCAGAGAATTGACGTTTAACCGTCTGCCTACGGGCGACTCGGCTGGGGGGTCTGGTTGGTCGGGGGGCTGGCGGGCAGCGGGTCCACGCCGAAGTCCCACACGAACACGCTGATCCCTTTCTGCGGGATGAGCTCCACAAGCACGTATTCGCCCGCTTCGAGGCTTTGGCCGAGCGTGAAACGAAAAACGCGTGGGGCGACCGACCAGCGCTGCAAAAGCAGGGTCTGGCGCTGCTCGATCTGATCTCCGGTGAAAAACGTGTTGATGGTTTCGATTTCGCGGCGGTTACCCTTGACGCGGGCGCGCACAAGCTCGATCTCCGGCGTACGTTCGTCTGCAGTCCGGAGGTAAAATTCCGGCTGAACATGATGGAGCCGGACGGTGGCCCGTGCACCGGGGAGCTCGACCCGGTGCCGAGTGGGAATCACAGGTACCGGCACGAGAATCGTGGTCAGCAGACGGCCCTTGTCGAGTTTTATTTCTATGGGTGACTGGCCCAGGGCCAGGATCTGGCCGTCCAGGACCACGTACAAGCCAACACTGTCGGGCAGAAACAGCCCCGGGCCGACTTCGATGCTGGCGTCCACGTGGATCGAACTGGCCAGCTCCTCCTGCCGGATTTTCTGGATTCTGTTCAGGATCTCGGCCCTGCGCTGTTCGGCCTCGCGCTCGGCCTGAAGGGTGGCCTCCCAATCGACCAGCTCGACCGGCAGTTCCTCCCACTGGGAGCGCTCGATGCTGTAGTAACGGACCCGGTCACCCTGGCGCTCGTACTCGCGGACAAGGTGGAAAGTGCCATCCGTCAGAATCAGCTTTTTGCCTGGGGGAAGCGCGCGGGTGGTTGCTTCTTGTCCGGGCTGGGGCTCCGGGGCGGGCTGCTGAGCGTTTGACGACAGCCCCAGACAAAGCGCCAACAGCAGCAACGCAAAACGAGACAGTGCGTCCTGTCGAGTTGAAATCAACCGGTTGCCCTCGTGCTGCATGGTGTTCCGGTTCCTGCCTGCCCTTCGGTGGGATGCCGACGCTCCCTGGAAGGTTTGGCCGGAGTACTCGGTGCTGGCTAGGATAGCGCGCTTGGCAGGAAAGGTAAATTGGCTGCCGCGGCCTGACAGGGGTACCGACAAACCCTTGAACGGCCGTGGCCGGGAGGCAGCACAGGGCTCAGTGCTGGCAACGCGGGTGGAGCACGGTCAGGATCATCAGATCGGAGTTGGTAAACAGCCAGCGCTCAACCTGTGTTCCGGCAACCTCGGCGGCCTTGGAGAGAAAGCCCAGGTTCTTGGTGCGGGCGAGCACGAGAAGGTGCTCGAGGCAGATACCGGTCAGGTTGGCCACTTCTTCGGCCGTGAAGAGCTTCTGGCTGGAACGGATTCGAACCACAGATTTCTCTCCTCCTCAGTTAGATGACAGCCGCATGATCCGGGCTGCATAGAATTCCCTGCAATAGTAATTCCGTTCTATCGGCGGCAAACCTTCGAGCTACCGGGAAGGCCGAGGGCAGCGGCAAGCAGCGGAAGAAGAAAGGTTTGTCTGGAGCGGCATCAGACGCTGTTCGAGAGCGATGCGCGGGATTCGTCGCTCGTGGTGTGTAAATTTTGATGTTTTCTGGAAGAAATTTATGATTCTTGGGAGTGGAAACACTCGCGACTGGCGAACACGCGAACAAGCGAACACGTGAACCCACGCGACGCGCCCGTAACGGCAACTCAGCCAGCAAAGCCGCCGGCTTGTTCGAAAGCGTGAGCCAAGCGCAGCACGCGCGCCTCTTCAAAGTGCGGGCCAAGGATCTGCAACCCGACCGGTAGCCCCTCAGGCGTTGTGCCACAGGGCACGGAAATGCCAGGAATGCCAGCCAGGGATCCTGTAACTGTATAGATATCAGAGAGATACATCTGTAGCGGATCGCTGGTACGCTCGCCCAGTCGAAACGCGGGCACGGGTGAGGTAGGCGTCACGATCAGATCTACCTGCCGGAACGCTTCTGCAAAATCGCGAGCAATTAGGGAACGGACCTTTTGTGCGCGCAGGTAATAGGCCTCATAGTATCCGGCTGACAGTGCATAGGTGCCGAGCATGATTCGTCGTTTGACCTCTGGCCCAAAACCTTGGCCACGCGTTCGTCGGTACATCTCGGTCAAGGTTTCCCCCGGTGCTCGGAAGCCAAAGCGGACACCGTCATAGCGGGCGAGGTTGGAGCTGGCTTCCGCGGTCGCGACCAGGTAATAGGTAGCGATTGCGTAGTCCGTGTGAGGCAGGCTGATGTTCACAATTGTGCAACCGAGCTTTTCCAGTTGCTGGATGGCTTCCTCTACGCGCTGCCGGACGGCGGGGTCTATTCCGGCACCCAAGTACTCTTTTGGGATACCCAGTCGCATTTTCTGAACGGGCGTGTTCAACTCGGCGGTGTAGTCGGGGACTGGGGTCTTGGCGCAGGTGGAGTCGTTGGGGTCCTCGCCCGCCAGCACGGCCAAGGCAGTCGCGACGTCGGCGACCGTGTGACCAAAAGGGCCGATGCGGTCGAGCGAAGAAGCAAAGGCGATCAGGCCATAGCGTGAGACTCGGCCGTAGGTGGGCATCAGAGCGGGGATGCCGCACAGGGCCCCTGGCTGGCGGATGGAGCCGCCCGTGTCGGTCCCCAGGGCGATGACGGCCAACCCGGCAGCGACCGCGGCGGCTGAGCCACCGCTGGACCCACCGGGGACGCGGTCCGGAGCAACAGGGTTTCGCACGGGGCCATAGGCAGAATTTTCGTTTGAGCTGCCCATGGCAAATTCATCGCAGTTTGTTTTGCCCAAGAGAATGGCTCCGGCCTGTTCCAGTCGGGTGACGGCCGTCGCATCGTAGGGGGGCAGGTAGTTCTGCAAAATGCGCGAACCGCACGTGGTGACGATTCCGGCCGTGCTGATGACATCTTTGATGGCTACGGGCACGCCCGCCAGCAGGGGCAGCGGCGCCCCGCGGGCAATCTGCCGGTCGATACGGTCCGCTTGGGCATAGGCCCGTTCCGGGCTGAGCGCCAGATAGGCGTTCAGCTCTGGATTGCGGTTCCCGATGCGGCGGAAAAACTCGTCGGTGAGCTCGCGTGCAGAAATCTTTTTTTCCGTGAGTGCACGGCGCACCGATTCGACCGTCCAGACAGGGTGCGCGCTCATCGTTCGATAACCTTCGGGACACGAAAGTAGGGGAGTCGCGCTTCGGGCGCATTCCGCAGGACGTGCTCGCCCGCGAGGTTGGGGCACGGGAGGTCTTCCCGCATTGGGTCCGATTCCGCGGCAGAAGGAGTCAGGACCTGGGCCATGGGTTCAACCGCTTCGATGTCCAGCTCGTTCAACTTTTCCACGTAGCGGAGAATGGAGTCGAGTTGTTGCAGGTACAACTGCACTTCCTGCTCGCTGAGTTCCAGATGGGCCAGCTCGGCGACGCGCAGCACGTCTTCTCTTCGGATGGACATGGCTAGTCCACACCTCCCGGCTCGGTGCGGTCTGTGGGTCGGGTGGGTGAGGGGGAATTGCCGGCCAGACCCAGCTGGTCCGCCACCGAGCGCAGGGCCTGAATGCAGAAACCGATGTGTTCTTCCAAGGGGATCCCGAGCTCTTCAGCACCCCGGCGCACATCGTCCCGACTCACTCCGCGCGCAAAGGCTTTGTCCTTCAGCTTCTTTTGCACCGAAGCCGGTTCCACCTCGTGGATGCTTTTGTTCGGTTTGATCAGTGCGCAGGCGGTGAGGAATCCGGCCAGTTCGTCGCAGGCAAACAGCACGTGTTCGAGCAGGGAGGTGCGCGGCACGCCCGTGTAATCGGCGTGCGCGAGGATGGCGCGAACCAGTTCCTCGGGGTAGCCGCGTTCGCGCAGGATTTTTGCGCCTTCCGAGGGATGGCCCTGCGTGGGATGGCGTTCCTCGTTGGGCCAGCGCTCATAGTCGAAGTCGTGCAACAAGGCCGCGATTCCCCAGAATTCTTCGTCGGCACCGAATCTGCGAGCATACGCGCGGACGCAGGCTTCGACGGCCAAGGCATGCTTGCGCAGGTTTTCGTTCCGGGTGTATTCGCAGAGCAGTTGCCAGGCTTCCGTGCGCGTCGGAATCAAATCAGTCCTCCTGCATTGAGTTGCCCCATTCCGTAGTCGTGGATTCGCCCGGGGGCTATTGTAGAACAAGCCGCTGACGGACGCAGGTGCGGGGCGCGCCCACGAGCGTCTTCATGCAAAAAAAGCTTGACACGAAAGGCCGGAATTCGCAGAATGAGGCTGCGCCAGTTTTTGCCTTCCCCCAATTGGATTGTTCCTCTGTGTCCCACGCCGGAAGAGTCTGCGAGGGCGACTGTGTCTGAGAAAAACGGTCACAAATCCGATCTGGAACTGGACCGCGAGGTTGTTCGCTGCAAGGTGTGCGGCCTGGTGCAATACCTGACCAAGTCTGGGAACTGCCGCAGGTGTCTGCGTGCCTTGCCACCCAAGATCGAACTCATGGTGCCCCCGCCACCGACGCAGGAGTTGCCGGGGGACGACCGACAGCTGTTCGAACACTGGCCGAACCGCGAGACGGTGGAAAACATCGGTCAGCGCATCCGCCAGCTGCGCGAATCGCGCGGGATGACGCAGAGCCAGTTGCAGGCGCGTTCACGCGTTTCCCGTTCGTATCTCTCGCGCATCGAAAGTGGCCAGATGACCCCTAGCCTGGGGACGCTGGAGAAGATTGCCGAAGCGCTGGGCGTGGGGCTGAACCGGTTCTTCATCCCGCAATCGAATGGCGAGGCACTGATGGAGGACCCGTTCATCCAGGGGCTGCGGCCGTACTTGCGGCAGTTGGACGCCGAGCAGTGGCAGTCGATCTTGAAGCGGCTGCAGGCGATCAGTGACCACGTCACCAGCAGCAACGGGCGCATGCGTCCGGCACCGACGGCGCGGCCAGCGTCGTTACCCCGGCGTCAGGGACAGCACGTCTCCCACGGACACCAGCGGTAGCGACCGGGCACGGGCGGCGGCCGAGTGCGGCTGTCCGCAGCCGCCCACGTGCGCGCCCCGAATCCACGGGAAACGGCCTGTGAGAACTCGCTCGGGGTGCACTGGCGGGTGGCTGTGACGGGCTACAAGGTCGGCGACTTGCCGATGTGCAATAGAGCAATTTCCGTGGCCAACCCTTTTTTCTGAATCACGACTGCCCGCATCCGTTCGGCTTCCTTGGCCAGGAATAGAACGTCGTCGGAACGAATCTCCACGCCAAACACTTCTTTCTTGTGCACCATCACGCTGGGTCCTTCGCGCTCGAACCCGTTGCCGAGCTGTTCCTGATACCAGGCATCCACGGCCGAGGGCGGGTCGTCGGTGCGGTATTTGGCGGTGGTGATGAACACCGGATCCGCATCCGGCGGAGACAGCTCTACGGTTGCGGGGGCGTCCACGAGCCGGGCCTTCGGGTAAACGGGCAGGTCGAGGACGGGACGCTCGTCCTGGGTCATGCGAATGTCCCCGACCGGGGTGTGGACTTCGACCTCGGTCGGGGACTGGGTAATTTGTATCTGGCGGATCATGAACTGGCCAACAAGAAAAATTCCCAGCCCGAGAAGCACGACACTGGCCAGAAGGAGTCCCAGAATCCACCAGAGCAAGGTACTCCTTTTTTCTGCAGCCGGTTTGGGAGCAGTGGACATGAACGCGTTCGGGAGCGCCCTCCTTCGAAGATACGCAGCGCCGGGGCGAAATGTTTCGCTGGCTGTCCGGCGCTAGGCGAAGCGGACTTTTACATCGGGCCGCTTCTCGAGATGGACGGTGTCTACAAACCGCACCTGGCGCGGGTTGAGCGTCATGATCAGGGAGTGTGTGCGGACACCTTCGCCGAAGAAACGCACGCCTTTGAGCAGGCTGCCTTCCGTGACCCCTGTGCAGGCGAAGATGATGTTCTTGCCCGGGGCCAGATCTTCGGTGTCGTAGATGCGTTTGGGATCCGTGATCCCCATCTTGGCCAGACGCTCTTCGTGCTCCGGCTTGCTGACCACCAGCCGGCCGAGGATCTGGCCGTTCAAACAACGAAGCGCCGCCGCGGTCAACACGCCTTCCGGAGCCCCGCCTGTGCCCATCACCGCATGAACGCCCGTACCGACCACGGCAGCCGAAATCCCGGCCGAAAGGTCACCGTCGCTGATCAGCTTGATGCGCGCGCCGGCAGCGCGGATGTCGTTGATCAGTTTTTCATGTCGCGGGCGATCCAAAACGATGACGACCAGGTCTTCCACGTCACGATCCAGACGTTTGGCAATGGCCTTCAGGTTTTCCGCAACTGGTGCGTCCAGCTCCACGGCGCCCTTGCAGGATGGGCCGACGACAATTTTTTCCATGTAGATGTCCGGCGCGTGCAGCAGGCCGCCCTTTTCGCTGGCCGCCAGCACGGCGATGGCATTCGGGGCGCCGGTCGCGCAGAGGTTGGTGCCTTCGAGCGGGTCGACGGCGATATCGATTTGCGGGTAGTGGCCGCCGGGATTGTGTACCGCCGCTCCCACCTTTTCACCGATGTAAAGCATCGGCGCTTCGTCGCGTTCGCCTTCGCCGATGACGATGGTGCCGTCCATTTCCACCGTGTCCATGACCTTGCGCATGGCTTCGACGGCCACGGCGTCCGACCGATGTCGATCGCCAAGACCCATCGTGCGGGCCGCCGCAATGGCGGCTTCTTCGACAACCCGGAGAAACTCAAGACTCAGCATGGATTCCATACGCACCTCTCAAGCCAAGCAGCTGCGGGCGAGCAGCCCTGGGCACGCCGCAGAGCGGGACGTATGATACGTGAAGCCGGCCGTCGAAAGAATAGCTTTGCCCGGGCGGCGGGAACGTTCGGCCCATTGTCCGGGCCGCCGCTTCGCCGGAGGGCTGGGGCGCGTTCATACATAGGCGGCGAGACCGGTGATGCGCTCGCCAATCACCAGTTTATGGATATCGTGGGTGCCTTCGTAGGTGTAGACCGACTCCAGGTTGTTCATGTGACGCATGATGCAGTAATCATCCACGATGCCGTTGGCGCCCAGGATGTCGCGGGCTTTGCGGGCCGTTTCGAGCGCCATCCAGACGTTGTTCATCTT
>JAIMBE010000083.1 GCA_023511565.1 Bacillota bacterium | reverse complement strand
AGCAGCTCGGGTAGGCGAGTTTCCCCTTCGAGCCCGTAAATTTCCCGCATGCGGCTGTCCCATTTGTCACCAGCACCGGTTTCGACCACGATCTGTTTGCCACCACTGCGGATGAGCAGGCAGTTCAGGGCGAGGCGAATTCGATTGCGCTCATCGGCTGGAATTTTTTTCTCCCACAGGGGTTTCGGCACGACACCGAACATCGCCCCGCCATCCAGTCGCACGTAGCCTTCCGTCAGAACCAGGACGTCAATCTCGCCAATGCGCATCGTTCGAAAACCATTCAGCGCAGACCCGCCTGCGCCAGAATCTCCTCCACTGCCGTGTAGGGGTCTTTCTTCCGCTCGGCGACCTGCTCGGCCAGTGACGTCAGCGTCTGGGCGCTCAGGTGGTTGCGGACCAGGCGATCCAGTAGCCGCGACTGAAGCAGATCGAGCAGCCGTTGTTTCCAATGCTCGATCGCCATGGCGCGACTTCGGCCGGTTTGCTCCACGTGCTGCCGATAGCGTGCAATCGCTTCGGCCAGTTCGGCAATGCCTCGGTCCTCGGTCGCCACCGTGCGCACCACGGCCGGTCGCCAGCTATTGCGTGTCGGGGCCAGCTCGAGCATGGCCCGCAACTGCTGTTCGAGCCGGTCGGCCCCTTCGCGATCCGATTTATTGAGTACAAAGATGTCGCCGATCTCCATCAGGCCCGCTTTCATGTTCTGGATGTCATCTCCCAGGCCGGGCACCAGCACCACCAGCGTGCAATCGGCCAGCCGGGCGATCTCCACTTCGTCCTGGCCCACTCCGACCGTTTCGATCAGAATCACCTGTTTACCCGCAGCGTCGAGTACGAGCGCTGCATCGGTTGTGGCGCGCGCCAGTCCGCCCAGGAAGCCCCGTGTGGCCATCGAGCGGATGAACGTGCCCGGGTCGGAGGCGTGGCCCTGCATGCGGATGCGGTCGCCGAGGATAGCGCCGCCGGTGAACGGACTGGTCGGGTCTACAGCCAAGATGCCGACCGGCTGCCCCTGTCGCCGATAGTGTGCGGCCAGTCGGTCCACCAGCGAACTCTTGCCCGTTCCAGGCGCCCCGGTGACGCCGATCCGATAGGCTCGACCGGTGTGCGGAAAAATCTGCTGCAGAATGACTTCCGCTTCCGGCTCGCCGTTTTCGATTGCGGTAATGGCGCGGGACAGCGCGCGCACGTCACCGGCGCGAATTTGCTCGACCCACTGGTCCACGGCCAAGGACATGGTCAGGCGTTCGCTTTTCCGAGCAATTGCCGGGCAATCACCAGGCGCTGGATTTCGCTGGTCCCTTCGCCGATGGTGCACAGTTTCACGTCGCGGTAGTACTTCTCAGCCGGGTAGTCCTTGATGAATCCGTAGCCGCCGTGAATCTGCACGGCTTCGTTGGCCACACGCACGGCCACTTCACCGGCGTAGAGTTTGGCCATGCTGGCCTCCTTGGTGAAGCGCCCATCTTCGCGATCGGCAAGCCAGGCTGCATGATAGGTCAGCAGGCGTGCCGCTTCGATTTGCGTGGCCATATCGGCGAGCTTGAACTGAATAGCCTGGAATTCGGCAATTGACCGACCGAACTGCCTGCGCTGTTTGGCGTAGCGCAACGCGGCCTCATAGGCGCCCTGTGCCATGCCCAGTGCCAATGCCGCAATTGAAATCCGCCCGCCATCGAGAATCGCCAGGCTGTTCTTGAACCCTTCGCCCTGTCGGCCCAGCAGGTTGCAGGCAGGAATCCGACAATCGGTGAAGACAATCTCTGAGGTATCGCTGGCCCGCAGGCCCAGCTTGTTTTCCTTCTTGCCCGGGCGGAAGCCAGGAGTGCCCTTTTCGATGATGAACGCGGAGATGCCGTGGTGTCCTTTGCCCGGGTCGGTTACGGCCATGGCCACGCAGATGTCGGCATAGTGGCCGTTCGTGGTGAATGTTTTGGCACCGTTCAGCACCCAGCTGTCTCCCTGTCGTACGGCTGTTGTCTTGGTCCCAGCGGCATCGGAGCCGGCTTCCGGTTCAGTCAGCGACCAGGCCCCGAGTTTTTTGCCTTGGGCGAGCGGAACCAGATACTTCTGCTTCTGCTCTTCGGTGCCGAACTTGTAGATATGATTTGCGCAGAGCGAATTGTGCGCGGCCACCAGAATGCCGACGGAACCATCCACGCGCGACAACTCTTCAATGGCAATTACATACTCGATGTATCCGAGCCCTGCGCCGCCGTAGCGCTCCGGGAAGATGATTCCCAGCAGACCCATCTCGGCCAATTGGGGAAGAATTTCCGAGGGGAACCGCGAAGCTTCGTCCCACTCCGTCACTTTGGGTGCGATTTCGCATTCGGCAAAATCGCGCACGGTGCGGCGCAGTTGCTGTTGTTCTTCGTTGAGCGAAAAATCCACGACCGTTCCCCCGTTGCCGCTCCTATCTGACCAGCCAGAGTTATACCACACGCGGGCGGTACCCGGCATCCGAGCCCGCGCACCGTTTTCCCTGTCTTGCAGTCACGCGAGCACGAGCAGGACAAGCGTGGAGAGCAGAGTGGACAGCAGAAACGTCATCACGCAGTAACCCATGATGTCGCGGATGCGCAACCCGGCGACAGCCAATGCGGGCAGGGCCCAGAACGGCTGCAGCATGTTACTGCCTTGATCGCCGAAGGCGACGGCCATGGCCGTCACCGCCGGCGAAACGCCCAGTTCGATCCCCGCTGGAATCATCACCGGCCCTTGTACCGCCCACTGACCGCCGCCCGACGGCACAAACAGGTTCACCAGCAGCGCCGAATAGAAGGTATAGACAGGGAAGGTTTCCGGTGTGGAAAACGAAACGAACCATCGCGAGAGGACCTCGCCCAAGCCGCTCTGCTGCATGATGCCCATGATGCCCCCGTAGAGCGGATACTGCAGCACCAGCGGACCGGCCACCCGCGCCGATTCGTTGAAGGCGCGGAGGTAGGTAACCGGGCGCCCGTGCAACATCATCCCGGCGGCGAGAAACAACAGAATCACGATGTTCAAATCCAGCCGGAACCCGTTCGTGACGAAATGCCAGACCAGGTAGATCCAGGCTGGAGCCACGATCAACCCCAGCAGGATGCGGCTCCGTTCCAAACGCGCGGCCGGGGTCGCATCGGCTTCCGTGCTCTCTGCCCGGGCGAGTTCTGGCCCGGTGGCGACCAGCTCAGCCGGGGACAGCCTCCGGATCTGGCTGCCCCGGGGCATCATCCACAAAAACAGCAGGGGCATTCCCACCAGCATGCCCACCACCAAGGCCAGATTGAATGGAGCGAACAATGTTTCCGACAGCGGTGTCGACTCGACGCCAGTGTACCGCGCGATGAAATTCAGCGGGCTGCCGGGGGTAGCACAGACCAGCGCAATCGAGCTGGAAAGCCCTGACCCCCAGATGACAAACCCGGAGTACGCTCCGGCCACCAAAAAGCCGTAATCGCAATTCGGTACGCGCCGCGCAATCTCGCGTGCCAGCAGTGCGGCCGCAACCAGTGCAACGCCCCAGTTCACCAGGGCCAGCACCATGGCGGTCAGTGTCACCACGACAATGGCGCTGCCCTGCGTGCGTGGCAACAAGGCCACGCGGGTCAAAGCCCGGCGCGCTGGTTCCGAACTGGCCAGCGTGTGCCCGGCCAGCAGGATTAGCACCATCTGCATCGAAAACGCCAGGATCTGCCACAGGCCGTCGTACCACTGCCGGACCAGCGCCAGCGGTTGGGTCGGCGTCAGCCAAGCAGCCAGCAGAAAACAAACGGCGGTCAACAACACACAGAACAGAAACGGATCGGGCATCCAACGCTCGACCACGCCCAACAGCGGTCGCACTAGCCGGTTCCCCATGCGTCGGTCTCGGCAAGAGAGCTTGGCACCCGCCGGTCAGTGCGCGGGGCCGAAGAAGACGCCATTCAGGAACAGCAGATTCAGTCCGTCCTGAAACGCGCGGTAGTTCGGGTCTTCGGCAAATGCGATCACATGGCCGCGCCCCATCGGCTGGTGCATCAAGAACGCTTTCTGCCCGATCTGCTGCCGCGAACTTTCGTAGATGAAGCCGCTGGCCAGAACCTGGTCGGACGGAAAATAGATGCCCACGTTCCGCCCCTGGTCCAGCTTGAGCGGCGTGAAGATGTTGTCGCTTTCCACCAGCGCGTAGGTGTCGTCATCATAGCCGGCGGCCAGCCAGTGCTCCGGATCGAGCTTCACACGCAGGATCGCGCCCGGTGTCGGGAAGGGCGGCTCACGATCGGGCAAGATGTGCTTCGCGTAGTCAAACGGCTCTTTACTCTCCTGCCCTTTCCCTCCGCCCGGGGGACCGCTTTCGGCCCGCGCGGAACGCTCCGGCTGGCCACTGCGCAGTTCGCGCTGCGCGGCCAGCAACCCCACTTTCTCGCCGGTCAGCCAGCGTGTCGCCGCGCCGAGGGCGATCAGTGTGCCTCCCTGCTGCACCCATTCCTTGATCCGGTTAGCGCCCCGTTCGCCCAGGATGATGTCGTAGCCCGGCCCGAAACCGCTGTCGGGCAGAATCAACACGTTGTATCGGGAAAGGTCCGCTCCCGGCAGTTGCAGGCCATGGATCAACGTAACGGGCACATGATAGACCTGTTCGAGCAGGTAACGCGTCCATCCTGCTGAGTTCGGGCTGGTCGGTAGATTCCACAGCAGAGCCACCCGCGGCGGCTCCACGTAGCGGACGTGCCGGCTGCCCAGGTTCACGCCTTCCTCGATCCATCCGGAATCGGTGGCGTAGAAATCGACACCATGGTGCTCGGCGATGTGCTGGAGCTGTTCGTAAAGGTTTTCCGGATTGTCGCGCACCTTGACAATCAACGAGCCGATCGGGTAGCGCCGGCCGTTCAGTACGATGGGTCGGTCGGTCATATAGACGCGGATGCGATGGCGCAGCAGCGCGGCAAGCCCTTCGGCAGCGGAATTGGAATCCCACGGCACCAGGTAGGCTAACTGTGCCCGCCCGCCGTGCACCTGTCCTCGACGCTCAGGCACTTGTGTCAGCAGAGTGAATGGTCCCGTAGAGACCTGCTCGGCCGTATGACAGTCCACATCATAGAGCAGGCAGAGCGACCAGGCAGTGACGTCGTAGATCTCATCGCCCAGGCGCAGATTCCGCCGCCGGATCTGTTCCTGGATGAACGACTCGTCCATTGGCGTGTGTCGGTCGAGCAGCGTTTTGATGAGACGCTTGGTTGGCTGGCTCAGCGGGATCACGAACGTTCCCGCGGGAAACTGCTTGGCTTGCCATTGTCCCCCGACGTAGTCGCGCACGCGAGGATTCGTGAACGGGGCTTCGGCCTGCTTGACCTCGATGCCCTGCCGCATCAACAGACCGACCAGCTTGGCCACACGTTTTGCGTCCCGGCCCGGCGGGAGGATGTATTCTTTGACGGGTTCCTGTTGTCCTTCTTCGATGGCCGTACGGCGGAAATCGTAGAAGTAGCGCAACAGTTTTTCCCGGTTCTGCGCAGCGGTCTGTGCCGTGGCCAGCGAGGCGATGAAGTGCTGGCGCACGGAATCCCGGAAGTGTAGCGTCGTTTCATCCTCGCGCTCGACCACCAATCCGCGCACCGAAGCCTGTTCGTACGTCATCCCGATCGAGCCCTGAAACAACGGCCAGCCTTCGCCGTAGCCGGGGTAGAACGAATCGTAGACCTCGCGGGTGAAGTAATCGAACCGAAACCGGTCAAACCAGCGCGCGTTGTTCTGTCCGAACACGCGCCACCACTCCCGCTGGAATTCCGGTACGTTCGGGTTCAGGGGCGGTGCCGGTGGCGCGAAATAGTAGGTGGAATTGCTGCCCATCTCGTGCAGGTCGACAAACGTCACCGGGAACCATTCCAGGTAGAGGGCTACACGGGCGCGTGTCTCCGGCTGTGTGCCGGCAAACCAGTCGCGATTCAGGTCGAACAAATAGTGATTCGTGCGGCCCGCAGGCCACAACTCGTTGTGTTCGGCCGCCTGGGGGTCGGCATCGGGCCAACGGCCGCGGGTCTGCCGGAAGTAGTGAATGAAACGGTCGCGACCATCCGGATTTTGCATGGGGTCAATCACCACAATGGTCTTTTCCAGGATTTCTGCCACCACCGCGTCGTTCCGGGAGGCCGCCAGGTGATACGCCAGCAGCAGGGCGGCGTCCGGGCTGGAGATTTCGTTGCCATGTACGCCGTAGGCCAGCCAGGTCACTGCCGGCAGCGTGGCCATCAGTCGGTTCGCCTCAGCCGGGGAAATCTTGCGCGGGTCGGCCAGCTTCTGCATACCCGCTTTGACTTCGGCCACGCGCGCCAGATTGGCTTCCGAGGAGACCACCACATAGTAGAGCGCGCGACCTTCCCAGCTTTCGCCGTACCGCACCAGCTCGACTTTCGGTGAGGCCTCAGCCAACGTCTTCAGGTAGCGCTCGGCTTCCGGATGCAGGGTAATGTTTTCGCCCCAACCGTGTCCCACCACCTGTTCCAGCGTGGGAACGGCCGGGTCGTAGCTGGCGCCAGGATAGAATTCGAACCGTTGCGTTTGTGCCCGCGTCGGAGCCGGCAGCCACGCGCTCGCCAGCAGGCACAGAACCATAAAAACTCGTCGAGACATCGAAACCCTCGCAGGAGAGAATGGCAAAGCGAGGAATGGTAGGCCGCACAGAATCGCAAGTCAACGACCCATGCGTTCAGCGCCGGCAGATCTGGCGCATGGCCTGCAGGGCTCGTTCGATCCCTTCGCGATCCACGTCGTAGTGCGTGACCATCCGTATCGTGTACGTGCCGGTGGCGTTGGCCAGCACGCCCCGTGCTTTTAGCTCGGCCGACAGCTCGGCCGCCGTGCGTCCGGTGCCCTCGGTGTCAAACACGACGATGTTCGTCACCACTTTGTGCGGGTCCAGTCGGATGCCGGGCAACTCGGCCAGCCCCTTGGCCAGGTGTCGTGCGTTTTCGTGATCCACGTGCAGTCGCTTCGGTGATTCCTCCAGCGCCACCAAACCCGCCGCCGCCAATACCCCGACCTGGCGCATGCCGCCGCCGAACAGTTTTCGGTAGATGCGGGCCTGTTCGATGAATTCCCGCGAGCCCACTAGCATCGAACCGACCGGCGCCCCCAGCCCTTTGGACAGACAGAACATGATGGAATCGGCCTTGCGCGAAAGCTGTGCAACGGTACACCCCAGCGCCACCGCCGCATTGAAGATGCGTGCGCCGTCCAGATGCACCTTCAGTCCGGCCGCATGTGCGCGGTCGCAGATTTCCTCGGTTTGTTCCGGGGAGTACACCGTACCCCCGGCCATGTTGTGCGTGTTTTCCAGGCAGACGAGTGCCGTCTGGGCGATGTAGTAAGTCTTCGGACGAATCAGCGGTGCAATCAACTCCCAGCTCAGGATGCCATCTGGCGCGGCCACGGTGCGCGGCAGGCAACCGGCAATGGCACTCATCGAGGCCATCTCGTACTGCAGGATGTGGCCGCGGGCGTCGCAGATCACCTCGTGGCCATGCCGCGTCCAGATTTTGATCGCAATCAGATTGCCCATCGAGCCGGAGGGTACGAACAACGCTGCTTCGCGCTCAAAAATCTCCGCAGCCCGCTCCTGTAAGCGATTCACCGTGGGGTCTTCCAGAAAAACGTCGTCGCCGACTTCCGCTTCAGCCATTGCGCGACGCATCGCCGGAGTGGGCTTGGTGACCGTGTCACTGCGCAGGTCGACCGTGGCCGCGGTGCGTGGCCTCACTTCGGTGTCGCGTGTCAGCTCTGTAGCCGTGTGTTTGGTCATCGCCGCCCTCCTTCCCTACCCCGCCACCTGCGTATGCCGGACTGGCTGAAGGCCCTCGAGCAGTTCCACCAGTACTGCGTTCGCGGTCGTCAGTGCCGCCGGAGTCAGCCGCAACCGCCCCTGGACGAAAGTTACCCACTCAGCCGAACTCAGCCGGCTCACTGGCTCCGCGAACGAGACATTGTACTCGGCCTCCAGCGCTGCGAGGTCAATTCCTTCTCGCTGCCGCAGTCCTAGAAAGATGGCTTCTTCGAGCGCCTGCTGCCGCCCGATTTCTTCAAGCTGTTCCACCGGAAGCTGGCCTCGTGCCAGGGCGGCAACATAGTGGGCTGGATCGTGCCCATTGGCCCAGCGTTGCCGTCCGTTGAACGAATGCGCCCCTGCGCCGAAACCCAGGTACGGCTGCCGCCGCCAGTACTTCTGATTGTGCTGAGAGCGAAACCGACTCGGCCCGGCCCGCTCCACCGGTGCACCGTCCAGCTCCAACAATGCCCAGTTCGAAATCTCGTAGTGCTCGTAGCCGGCCGCCTCCAGTTGCTGGCACGCACGCCTGTAGAACTCGGCGATGGTGTCCTCGTCGGGAACCCGGTCGGCGGAATATTTGCGGCTGCCGGCCAGCACCGCCGCGCCGAGTCGGCTGTGTTCGTCAATCTCCAGCATGTAGATCGAGACGTGCTCGGGACGCAGCTCGATCAGACCCGCGAGCGAAGTCTCCCAGCTCGCCACGGTCTGGTGGGGCAAACCGGCGATCAGATCAAAGCTCAGGTTTTCGAAACCTGCGTCGCGCAACCTGCCGAACGCGGCAAACACATCTGCGCGACGGTGCTGTCGCCCGGCGGCGCGCAGTTCGCGGTCCTCCAAGGATTGCACACCGAGGCTGATCCGGTTGATCCCAGCCGCGCGCCAGGCGGCGGCTTTTTGGGGGGTTACGGTTTCCGGATCCGCCTCGAGAGTCGCTTCCCGCCAGGCACACGGGAACTGGGTACGCACCGCGTCTAACAGGCGCGCGAGATCTTCCGGTGCCAGCAGACTCGGAGTGCCGCCGCCGAGATACACCGTGTCCACCACCCACTCGGCCGGCGGCGGATCCACTCCGGCCTGGCGGTACAGTGCGCGGTGGTTGAGGATTTCGTCGCACACAGCCGAGACGTACGGCGCATACAGCGAGGGCGAGAAAACGCCGGTGTGAAAATTGCAGTAGGTGCACTTGGCCTGACAGAACGGCACCTGGATGTAGATACCCAGATCCATCCTCGCCATTCTGCCACAGGGTGAGACGGTCGGCGAGCCGGCCGCCGGAAGACGGTACGCGGAATCAGGGTGCCGGTTGTGGTTCTGGAAGGCGGGTGCGCGGTCACGGCTGACGGGAGCTGTTGCCGCGCCACAGCCAGTAGCCCGGCAGCGCTGCGGCCACTACCGCCAACCCCTTCAGCGAATCCCAGGGCTGGGCCCAGATTTGATTCACCACCAAACCGATGGCCGCAGCAATAAACAGCGCCGGCGTGATCGGATAGCCCGGTACGCGATAGGGTCGCTCGGCCCCAGGCAGGCGGTATCGGAACACAAACACGCTGGCCGCCGCCAGTCCGTAGAAAATCCAGCCGATGAACACCACGTAGGTGAGCAATTTCTCAAATGTGCCAATGGCCAGCGTCAGAACCGTCGCCCAGAGGCCGCTGGCGAGAATCGCGACGGCCGGTGTGCGGAGGTGTGGATGAATCTCCGCGAGCTTGGCAAAAAACACGCGATCGCGCGCCATGGCGTAGAACACGCGCGGCGCGGTGAGTGCGGTGCTGTTCGCAGCGCTGAAAATGGAAATCATGATGGCCAGCGCGACCAACTTGGCAGCCGCCGGTCCGACCAGCGCGCCGACGGCCGCCGCCGCAATGCTGTCGGACTGCGCCGCTGCGGTGGGCCCGAGCGCAATCAGATAGGCCACGTTGGCCAGTAGATAGAGGGCAATCAGAATCAGCACGCCGGCGAATAGGGCCCGCGGGAAATCCTGCTGGGGGTTTTTGGTTTCGCCGGCGCTGTAGGTGGGATACTGCCAACCTTCGTAGGCCCACAGCACTGCGATCATGCCGAGCCCGAACCCGGAAAGCGGCGTGGGCGCCGAGCCGTCACCGTCGGCCGCCGGCGCTGACTCACTCCAGCCGCGCCCGAGCCAGAGCAGCACTGCACTCATCAGCACGATCGCGCCAGCCTTGACTGCGGTGGTCCAGTTCGTTAGGTCTGCGCTCTGGCGCGTACCCCGGATGTTCACCCAGGTGAGCAGTGCGATCATGCCGATCGACACGGCGCGCCCGGCCGGCTCGCTCAAGGGCACGATTTCCCGCAGATAGGTGGCAAAGGCCACCGCCAACGTGGCCACCGTGCCCGTGCTGATGACAAAGAACAGCGTCCAACCGAACAGAAACGCGGCGAAGCGGCCGAACGCATCCCGGATGTACACGTACAGTCCGCCCGCCGCCGGATTCATCGCCCCCAGTTCGGCGTAGGTCAGCGCACCCATCAGCGAGAGGATGCCGCCCGCGACCCAGACCAGCAAGGCCAGCCCTGCCGACCCTTCCACGCTGCGCAGCACACTGGCTGGCACCAGAAAGATGCCGGAACCAATCACCGTGCCGACGGTCAGCAAGGTGAGGTCGCGCCGGTTCAGAATGCGCGCAAGGGTGGTCACAGTCGCGTCGGCTCCCAGTTCACGTGGGCGGATCCGGCACGATCCTCAAGCGAACTTCGCGCTGTCGCGGCCCGTCGAATTCACAGAGGAAAATGGCCTGCCAGCGGCCGAGTTGCAACCGGCCGCCTTCGATCCCAACCGTTTGCGAGACGCCCACCAGGGTGGATTTCACGTGGGCGTCGGCATTGCCCTCCGCATGCCGATAGCCCGCCTCCCGCGGCGCCAGGCGGTCCAGCGTGGTTTCGATGTCGAGTGCCACCGCGGGGTCGTCGCCTTCGTTGATGGTCAGGCCCGCGGTCGTGTGGGGTACGAAGAGGTGGCAGAGGCCATCCTGGACGCCGGATTCGCCGACCGCGCGAGCCACTTCGCGCGTGATGTCCACCAGTTGGGTGCGCCGCGCGGTCTTCACCAGCAGCGTGCACTGCACTGTTTTTGCGACCTTGCGGTTGGAAAGGCTCATGGTTCGGTGCCGTCGCCGCGACCGGCTGGTGCTAATCCGCAACCAACCTTTGCACCGAACTGACTCCGTAGAACTGATACCATGGTTTGGCGGCCTTCAGCCGTTCATTGACATTTTGGATGTTCCGGACGCCCTCTGTCGCCAACCAGTCTTCGAAGGCTTTCAAGCCCTTCTGGGCATAGACCGGGATGCCGTCTTTCCACGTCGCACGCCCGCAGAGCACGCCCGACCAGTTCACGCCGGCCTCCGCAGCGAATTCCAGCGATTCGTTGAACGTATCGTTGCTCACACCCGCCGAAAGGTAGATGAAGGGCCGGCGCGCTACGGCGGCGGCGCGCCGGAAGTGATCCAGCGCTTCCTGTTTTTCGTAAACCCAGTCTCCCTTGCAGGAGCGTGCCCCCTTCACGTAGGCCATGTTCACCGGGATTTCGACCTTCATCACATCCACACCATAACGGTCCTTGGAAAACTCCTCCATGCTGCGCGCCACA
>JAIMBE010000082.1 GCA_023511565.1 Bacillota bacterium | reverse complement strand
CCAAAACGAAGGACCCAACGACCATGAGTGTAAGTCTGGCTGAACTGAAAGAGAAAAACATCACGGATCTGGCCCGCATCGCCAAGGAGCTGAACATCCCGGGCGCCAGCGGCATGCGGAAGCAGGAGCTGATTTTCCAGATTCTCCGCGCCCAGACGGAAAAAAACGGTCTGATTTTTTCCGAGGGCGTGCTCGAGTGTCTGCCCGACGGCTTCGGCTTCCTGCGCGCGCCGGAGTACAACTATCTGCCTGGTCCGGATGACATCTACGTTTCGCCCTCGCAGATTCGCAAGTTCGACCTGCGCACTGGCGACACCGTGTCCGGTCAAGTTCGTCCACCCAAAGACGGTGAGCGCTACTTTGCCCTGATCAAGGTCGAGGCCGTCAACTTTGAAGACCCGGAAGTCGCTCGGAGCAAAATCTTCTTCGACAACCTGACCCCGCTCTACCCGCAGGAACGCATCCGGCTGGAAACGACCAAAGACAATCTGACCGGCCGCGTGCTCGACCTGCTCTGCCCGATCGGCAAGGGTCAGCGCGGGTTGATCGTGGCGCCGCCGCGCACAGGCAAGACGATGATGCTGCAGGCGATTGCCAACTCGATCACGACGAACCATCCGGAGATCACCCTGATCGTCCTGCTGATTGACGAACGCCCGGAAGAAGTCACCGATATGCAGCGCACCGTCAAGGGCGAGGTGATCAGCTCGACCTTCGATGAACCACCGCAGCGGCACATCCAGGTGGCCGAGATGGTGCTGGAGAAGGCCAAGCGACTGGTGGAGCACAAGCGGGACGTTGTCATCCTGCTCGATTCGCTCACCCGCCTGGCGCGGGCCTACAACGCCGTCACGCCGCCCTCGGGCAAGGTTCTCTCCGGCGGCATTGACGCCAACGCCCTGCAACGGCCGCGCCGGTTCTTCGCCGCGGCCCGCAACGTCGAGGAAGGCGGCTCACTGACCATCATCGCCACCTGCCTTGTGGACACCGGCAGCCGCATGGACGACGTGATCTTCGAGGAATTCAAAGGCACCGGCAACATGGAGATCAACCTCGACCGGCGCCTGGTGGACAAGCGCATCTTCCCCGCGATTGATATCAACCGCTCGGGCACCCGCAAGGAAGAACTCCTGCTGCCGCCGGAGGAGCTGAACCGCATCTTCGTGCTCCGTCGTGTGCTGAACCCGCTCTCGCCGGTCGAAGCGATGGAGCTGCTGCTCGGCCGTCTGGCCAAGACGAAAAACAACGCCGAATTTCTGGCTTCGATGTCCAATCCGAGCTGAACAGGCCGGCGTGGGTCGGGTGCACCACCCTGGCGACCTCACGAGTGCCAGCGGTCTGAACCAATCGCACCGGAGCGACGGCGCGCCAGCAAGGCAATCAGCCGTGCCACCTCTTCGGCTTCCAACGCGGTGGAATCGACATAGACCGCGTCCGGGGCGCGGACCAGCGGAGACACTTCGCGCGTGCGATCGCGCCGGTCGCGTTCGTGCACTTCGGCCAGCATCTGATCGAAGGGGATCGCTTCGCCCCGGGAGCGGTGGTCGCTCAGCCGCCGCCGCGCGCGCTCTTCGACCGAAGCATCCAAAAAAATCTTCAGGTGTGCGTCCGGGAAGACGGCCGTGCCGATGTCGCGTCCCTCCAGGACCACACCGCCTGCGGCACCCAAGCGGCGCTGCTCGGCCACCAGTTGTTGGCGAACGCCCGCGTGTTGCGCCACCTGCGAGGCCGCTTGCGCACAGGCCGCGCTGCGGATGGCGTCGCTGACATCTTCTCCATTCAGCAACACGCGCAGCCGTCCGCCGGAGGAAGGGTCCGGCAGCAGCTCGATACGCGTCTGCGCGGCCAGTGCCTCCAGCCGTGCGGCGTCTGCCAACGACACGCCCGCGCGCAACGCGGCCAGGGCCAGTGCCCGGTACATCGCTCCGCTGTCCAGATAGAGATAGCCGAGCAGTTCGGCGACCCGACGGGCCACCGTGCTCTTCCCCGACCCCACCGGCCCGTCAATGGCAATGATCAGTCGCCGCATGGACACCGCACCCACTGCGCCTGGCTCAGCTTCGCTGAAAGGCCTTCTCGATTTCCCGCAGGGAATACCGGAGCAGCACCGGCCGCCCGTGTGGACAGCTCATCGGCAGCTCTACTCGCGCCAGCGCGTCGAGCAACCACTCCATCTTCGCACGGTCCAGCGGGGTGTTCGCCTTGATGGCGGCATGGCAGGCTGTGGAAGCGGCGATTTTCGCCTGGAGCGTCTCTAACGAGAGCGCCTGGTGCTCTCGCTCGACCCCGTCGAGGATTTCCGCCAGAAGTTTTTCGGCATCGCTGCCGGCAACGCCGCAGGGAGCGGCCTGGATGGCCACACTCCGCGGCCCCATGGGTTCGACCTCAAAGCCATTCGCGCGCAGCTCTTCGGCAATCTGCAGGAAGATGACTTGCTGTCGAGGGGTCAGGTCCACCACCATGGGCACCAGGAACCGCTGCCCGGCCACTGTACCGTTGCGTCGCGCGCGCAGATGTTCTTCAAACAGCACCCGCTCGTGTGCCACGTGCTGATCCACAATCCACAATCCTTCGCCATTCACCGCTACGATGAAACTGGCAGCCACTTGCCCCAGCGGTTTCAAATCGGCAATCTGCTCGGCCCGCACAACCGCGCTGGCCTGTTGGGCGGTGGCCACCTGCTCGAACCGTGCCGCGAAGGGTTCGGCAGACGTGGGAAACGCGAGCGCAGTTTCGTGCGGAAACGAAATCCGTCCGGACGTAGCGGGAACTGGAGCCGCCGTCAGTGCGAAGGCTGCCGGAGCGACCGCTTCGTCCGCCGCTGCCTCCGACACACAGGCAGTCGGAACTAGCGCTGAAGCAGAGCTCGCGGCCACGGTCGCACGAGTCGCGACGGCAAAACTGGCCATCGGCTTCACCTGCACCAGCGCATGCCGGATGGCGTCGCGTGTGAAGTCGTGTACGAATTGTGGGTGCCGGAAGCGCACTTCAATTTTCGAGGGGTGGACATTCACATCCACGTTTTCCGGCGGCATCTCGAGGAACAGCAGCACAACGGGAAACGCACCGGCGGGCAGTACGTTGCGGTAGGCATCTCCGATGGCATGCAGGATCAACCGGTCGCGCACCAGCCGGCGGTTGACAAACACGTAGATGCCATTGCGGTTCGGTCGCTGCACTTGCGGGCGCGAGACGAACCCGCGCACCGTCAACGTGCCGACGTCTTCCCCGGCCTCCAGTTCCGGCTCGGTTGCAGCGGCACGCACGGGAGCTGTCGCTTCGGGAATCTCCAACAACTCCTCCAAGGCTGCGCGGCCCAGCACCTGGTAGACACGTTCGGCCAGGGTGGCGACCGGCGTTGCGTGCAGAATCGGCTGAGTGGGGGTCGAAAGTTCGAAGTGCTTATCGGGATTGGCCAACGCGTAGTGTGTGACCAGCGAAGCGATATGGCCCAGCTCTGTCGTCTCCGACTTCAGAAACTTCCGTCGTGCCGGCACGCAGTAGAACAAATCCTGCACCGTCACCGATGTACCCACCGGCACACCCGCCGGGCGGACACCGACCAGCCGCCCGCCGGCCCACTCCACCCGCGTGCCTTCCGCGTCTTCGGCTGTGCGCGTTTCCAGCACGAGGCGGGAAACGGCTGCGATCGAAGGCAGCGCTTCGCCGCGGAAGCCGAGCGTGGCAATGGCCAGCAGGTCTTCGGCAGTGCGCAGCTTGGAGGTGGCATGGCGTTCAAACGCCAGCAGGGCATCGTCGCGCGACATCCCGCAGCCGTCGTCGGTGACACGGATCAATCGCTTGCCGCCGGCTTCGGTTTCCACGCGCAATGTGTGCGCATCCGCATCGAGGGCGTTTTCGACCAGCTCTTTGACGACGGACGCCGGCCGCTCGACCACTTCCCCAGCCGCGATCCGGTTAGCGACCGATTCCGGCAGAATGCGAATTCGTGACATTGTGCGTATTGTACCCCAGGGTGGTGCCGGGCCCGTGTCCAGCGAGGTTTTTCCGGGAGAACCTGGGCAAAGGCCGCTGTGGAGACTGGTGAAACTCCAACAGACGCCCGAGCGGCTCTCCTGGGCCGGCCTCGACCCTTCCCTCTGGTTTCGGGATGGCGGTGACGTTGATCGGAATCACAGCAAGCCGGCAGCGCGCAACTCCTCGTCGCTGTACCCTGCCGCTCTCAGTTCTTGTGCATCTGTCCAACCCCAGGCCTTCAGTTGTGCCGCCGTGAAGCCCAGCTCGCGAAGCTGGGCCGCCGTCGCCCCGGCAGGCGCTTCGGCCATCAGGTCCTGTGCGGCGGTGGTTTTGGGGAAAGCGATCACGTCGCGAATGGACCGCTCGCCGGCCAGGAGCATCACGAAACGGTCGAGCCCGAGCGCGATCCCTCCGTGTGGTGGCGTGCCGTAGCGCAACGCCTCCAGGAAAAATCCAAATCGACGCCGTGCCTGTTCCTTGGTCAACCCGAGGGCACGGAATACCCGCTGCTGCACTTCGGCGCGGTGGATACGCACGCTCCCCGAACCCAGCTCGACTCCATTCAACACCAGGTCGTAGCCCAGCGAGCGGATCTCGCCGTGCCGCGCCGGGTCGTCCAGCTTGTCCAGGTCGTCTTCGACAATGCCGGTGAACGGGTGCTGCGCGCTGACCCAGCGCTGTTCGGCTTCGCTCCACTCAAACAAAGGGAAATCGGTGAGCCAGCAAAACTCCCAGCGGCGCCGATCCATCAGATTCAGTTTTTCGCCGAGCCACAACCGCACCTGTCCGGCGGCCCAAGCGGCTGCATCCAGCCCTTTCTTCTCGTGTTCTGTTCCTACCGCCACGATCAGGTCGCCGGCCCGCGCGCCCGTGGCGGCGACCAGCGCGCGCACCCCTTCGGTGCCCAGCAGCCGCTCGAGCGAGGACTGCACGCCCTGCCCGGTCAGCTTCACCGTGTAGGCGCCTCGCGCGCCAGCTGTGCGCGCAATCTCATTGAGCTCGTCCAGTTGCCGTCGCGACCAGCTGGCGGCCCCTGGCGCCACCAGCGCGTAGACATGTCCGACCATGCCGAGTGGTTCGCGGGCTGGAGCGAACAGATCGCTCACCAGCCGCAGCTCCATGTCGAAGCGTAGGTCGGGCTTATCGGTGCCATAACGCCGCACCGCCTCGGCGTACGCCATGCGGCGGAACGGCGTGCGGATTGCCACGCCGGCCGCGGCGCAGGCGCGCTCGACGACGCGCTCGATCACCGCGAAGATGTCGTCAGCGCACACAAAGCTCATTTCCAGATCCAGTTGGGTGAACTCGGCCTGGCGGTCGGCACGGAAATCTTCATCGCGGAAGCAGCGGGCAATCTGGAAATAGCGCTCGAAGCCGGCCATCATTAGAATCTGTTTGAAGAGTTGAGGGGACTGCGGCAGCGCATAGAACTGGCCGCGGTGAATACGGCTCGGCACCAAGTAGTCGCGCGCCCCCTCGGGTGTCGAGCGGGTGAGTATGGGCGTTTCGATCTCGTAGAAACCCAGCTCGTCGAGCGCGCGCCGCATCTCGAAGACGACCCGGTGCCGCAGCGCAAGATTGCGTGCCAGTCGCGGCCGTCGGAGGTCCAGATAGCGGTATCGCAGACGCGTTTCCTCCGTAGCAGTGGTGTCGTCTTCGACGACGAACGGCGGCGTCGCCGCCGGGTTCAACAGCGTGACCCGGCGAGCCAGGATTTCGATTTCGCCACTGGGCAGCTCTGGATTCGGACGGGCGCGCAGCGCAATCTCGCCCTCGACTGCCACTACGAATTCGCTGCGCAACTGTTCTGCAGCGGCATGCGCTTCGGGCTGCAACTCCTTGTTGAAGACCACCTGCACGATGCCGCTGCGATCACGCAGGTCAATAAAAATCAGATTGCCCAGATCGCGCCGCCGGTGCACCCAGCCGAACAGCCTGCAGTCCTGACCGGCATGCACCGCACGCAACTCACCAGCAAAATGTGTGCGCTTTGACTTTTCCATCCGCTTGCCCATTTCCCCAAGTTGCATTTCGACCGTTTTCTGCTCCACCTAATTCTGCGCTGCAGCCTGGATGTGGCGGATCAGATCGGCTTCGACGCACTGCGTCTGCTCGCCGGTGCTCAGATGCTTTACCGTGAACTTCCCGGAGGCAATTTCCTCTTCGCCGATGAGCACGGCAAAACGCGCGCCGAGCTTGTCCGCCAATTCGAGTGCCCGTCTCAATTTGAGTGCGTCGTGCGGCAGTTCCACACGCCGGCCCGCCGCGCGCAACAGGCGTGCCAGCCGCACGGCTGCCGGATACTCAGCTGAGCCCATCCAAACGAGGAAGGCGTCCAAGCGCGCTTGCGCGGCTTTCCCCGAAGGCCCCTTCGGCTGCGCACGGTCCTGCAAGGACAGCAACAGTCGGTCCGTGCCGATGGCGAAGCCGATACCTTTCACATTTCTGGGACCACCGAGCAACTCGATCAATCCGTCGTAGCGGCCGCCACCGCAGACAGCGTTCTGTGCGCCCAGGCCAGGTGCGGTGACCTCGAACGTGGTCCGCGTGTAGTAGTCCAGTCCGCGGACCAGCCGCCAGTTTTCAACGAAGGGGATGCCGCGCAGTTCGAGCTGCTCCTGCAACCGGACGTAGTGCTCTCGGCAAGCCGCACACAGATGGTCCGTGATGCGTGGCAGCGTCTCGATGACCGCTTGCTCGGAATCGAGCTTCGAGTCGAGTACACGGAGCGGGTTGGTCTGGATGCGTCGCTGGCTGTCCGGGCCCAGTTGGTCGCGGACGGTTTCCAGTGCGTTGCGCAACTGCTCCACGTAGCTGGGTCGGCACGCGGGACAGCCGATGGAGTTGATGAAGAGAGTCACAGGACGAAGATGGGGCGGCGCGGCCGAAGCGGAACTGGAATCGTTCCGCCGATCCTCGGCTGCTTTGGTGCGCACTTCGCCCAGCGGGGTGTCGAGTCCCACGCGGCGGAAGAACACGAGCAGCATTTCGATCACTTCTGCGTCCAGGCCCGGCGTGTCGGATTGACCGAGCACTTCGGCGCCAATCTGATAGAACTGCCGGTAGCGACCCTTCTGCGGTCGCTCGCGGCGGAACATCGGCCCGATGTAGTAGAGCTTTACGTCTCCGGGCCAGGTGTGCATGCCGTGCTCGATGTAGGCCCGGCAGACCGACGCCGTTGCCTCCGGCCGGAGGCTGATTTGGGTTTCGCGGCTCTCTTCGTCGGCACCGGCATCGGCAAAGGTGTACATCTCCTTGGAAACGATGTCGGTCTCCGAACCGACCGAGCGGGCAAACAGCTCGGTTGACTCAAAAATGGGCAGGCGGATTTCGCCGAAGCCGTACGTGGCGAACACCTCGCGGGCGACCTGCTCGACGCGGTTCCACTGCTCGGACTCCGGCGGGAGGATATCGCGTACGCCTTTGATGGCTCGAAATGGTCTCCGGTTCCTCATTGGCCCCGCGAAGTTCGCGGCGAATCGCTCTTGGCTGGAAATCTCTCCCGGGCTTTCGCGCCGACCCGGGGATATCTTCGCAACGCTTCAGGAAAACCGGTCCCTTGCTTCGGCCCGCCCTATGGCTTTGCGTCCGGAGCGGTTTCCTGTCCCGGTTCCCCTTCGGCTGGCACTCTCCTGCAGTGTTTTTCCCCTCGAGTTCTTGGGCCACCCACCCTGCCCTCAGCCACTGTTCTTGTAAATTTCAGCATACTCGACGTAGCGCAGGGCATAGCCGTCAATTTCCTGCTGTTCGGCGGCGGTCAGTGTGCGGCGGAACTTGCCGGGATGGCCCATGAAGAGGCTGCCGGGCGGGACTTCGGTGCCTTCGGGCACCAGGGTACCGGCAGCAATAATCGAGCCGGTGCCGATGCGCGCACCGTTCAGAATGATTGCCCCCATGCCGACCAGAACCCGCGATTCGATGGTGCACCCATGCAGGATGCAACGATGTCCGACGGTGACGCTATCCCCGATCTGCAGGGGATGGGTTCCGCGCATCACGTGACAGATGGTTCCGTCCTGGATGTTGGTGCGGGAGCCAATCCGGATCCAGTGCACATCGCCACGAATCACCACACCCGGCCAGACCGAGCTTTGCTCGCCAATGGTGACGTCGCCAATGATCACGGCCGCCGGGTCAATGTACGCCGATGCGGCAATCTGCGGCCGTTGGCCTCGATAGCTGCGAAGCATCTCCGAACACACTGCTGGAAGAAGCAGGGAAAGCTAACACACACCTCGCAGGCTGACAAGCAAGCCTCCTTCAATCGATCTGCACGACAGGTCCGGTGGCACTGGCGGCGAGCGCAGCCACACGCGCCTGCACGGCTTCCGCCACAGCGTAGAATCCGCGGGCGGCCGGCGCCTCGCGGTCGTCGAGTGCGACCGGCTTGCCCGTGTCGCCTCCGATGCGAATCCGCGGATCCAGCTCAATCTCGCCCAGAAATGGCACGCCGAATTGCTCTGCCACCCGCCGTCCCTCGCCCTGCCCGAAAATGTAGTGCCGGCTGCCATCCGGTGCGCGGAAGTAGCTCATATTTTCGACCACACCCAGGATGTCGGTGTTCACCTGACGGAACATTTCAATCGCTTTGCGCACATCGGCCAGCGCGACAATCGAAGGTGTGGTGACGATGATGGCGCCGGTTACAGGCACCGTCTGGATCAGTGTCAGTTGCACATCGCCGGTACCGGGCGGCAGATCCACAACCAGATAGTCCAGTTCACCCCAGACCACACTGCGCAGGAACTGCTGGATCACACTGTGCAGCATGGGTCCGCGCCAGATCATCGGGCGATCCTCCGGCACCAGCAGTCCCATCGAGATGACCCGAAGCCCGTTCACCTCAACCGGCAGGATCTGCCGTTCGCCGGTGGCCTGTGGCTGCTCTTGGGTGCCGAGCATGGTGGGGACGTTGGGGCCGTAGACGTCCGCGTCGAGCAGGCCGACGCGGTTGCCCATCTTGGCCAGCGCAATCGCCAGATTGACGGCCACAGTCGTTTTGCCCACACCGCCTTTGCCACTTGCGACGGCGATCAGGTTCTTCACACCTGGGATCGGTGCGCGTTCGTGTTGCATGCGCGGCGGCTGCTGCGGACCGGCTCCCATCTTCCCTCCTGAGTTGCGCGCGATGTTCTCCGAGCCTGTCGAAGACTCCCGAGGTGTCATTCTGAAAAGCCGAGGGCGACGAAGCATCCCGCTCTTCATCGGCTTTGAGCGGAAGAGAGATTCTTCTCCCGCAGAGCGGGGTCAGAATGACAGAGCAAGAAAGTTCTTCAGCACGCTGCCAAGCCTCCATGATAAACGCCGGGCCTCACTCACGCAAACAGCGCACTGCTGAGAAGAGCGAGAACGGCCCGGCTACGAACTGTCGCGGCGCGCAGGAGTTTTTGCGCTGGCCATTGGTGCAACGTCATTCGAGGGCCAGATACGCAGGACTGTGGATGCTGAGGAGGATGGCAACCGAAGATTAGTTGGCTGATGATTTGTAGGAATCTCAGATGGGCAGGATCAGTCGTGCTATCCGGGCAGGCGGGACTGGCCCCACCTTGCCCCAAGTGGGCCATTTCTCCATGTGCTCGGCAATGAGCGAGTTCCAGTGCTGGCCTGAGGCGTTCCGGCCGACATGCTTCCTCGAAGGGACCATCCCGCTGGGTCTAAACAGTAGGTCACCCCAGAGGCATTTTTCACTTTGCGGCCCGTCCGATCTCCCAAGATGACGACTGCTGGGCGGCTTTGCCGGCGGACGGGCGGGCGCGGTAGAATAAACTGCTGCGTCTGAGTGAGTTGCAGCTTTCGCTTAGAAGCAGTCCCGGCCGGCCAGCGGATTGAGCGGTATGGTGGGACTGCTTTTGTTCTGTCGGCAGTGCAAAGCCGGCGCTGGGGGTACGGACGGACAAAAGAGGGCAGGCGCAGAAATGCGTTTTGATTGCCTTGACTGAGCAGGCCAGACGAAGAGTCCGTCCCGAATGAGTGCAGAGCCTATGCAGGTCGAACAAGCCATCAACCGGGTACTGGCGCGCCTCATCGGCACCAAGCACGAGCGTGACATTCGGCGGTTGAAGCCGCTGGTCGAAGCGATCAACGCGCTCGAGCCGGAGATGCAGCGCCTGACAAGTGCCGAGATGCGAGCGCGCACCGAGCAGTTTCGCGAACAGGTGCGCGCCGCGTTGGGCGACACCACACCGGAAGACCCGGACTACCGTCAGAAACTCGACTCCGCCCTCGAGGCGATCCTGGTTCCCGCCTTTGCCCTGGTGCGCGAAGCCGCCCGGCGTCGGCTCGGCATGCGGCACTTCGATGTGCAGCTGATCGGCGGGATAGTTCTGCACCAGGGGAAAATTGCCGAGATGAAAACCGGCGAAGGCAAGACGCTGGTGGCCACGCTGCCGGCGTACCTGAACGCCCTTGCGGGTCAGGGGGTGCACATCGTCACGGTGAACGACTATCTGGCCCGGCGCGACGCCGAATGGATGGCACCGATCTACACCGCGCTCGGCCTGAGCGTGGGCATCATCGTCCACGATCTGGACGACGCGCAACGTCGCGCCGCCTATGCCGCGGATGTCACCTACGGCACCAACAACGAGTTTGGCTTTGACTATCTGCGCGACAACATGAAGTACGACCTGGCCGACTGCGTTCAGCGTGGGCACCACTACGCCATTGTGGACGAGGTGGACTCCATCCTGATTGACGAAGCCCGCACGCCACTGATCATTTCCGGCCCCGCCGAAATCTCCACGGAAAAGTACTATCGGGTGGACAAAATCATCCCCAAACTGATCCGCGACCTGGACTACACGATTGACGAAAAGCATCGCACCGCCACACTCACGGAAGAGGGTGTGGCCAAATGCGAGCGCCTGCTCGGCGTCAGCAACCTGTACGATCCGGCTCACATCGACCTGCTCCACGGCGTCTACCAGGCGCTGCGTGCGCACACGCTGTTCCACCGTGATCGCGATTACGTGGTCAAAGAGGGCCAGGTGATCATCGTGGACGAATTCACGGGCCGGCAGATGCCGGGGCGGCGCTGGTCCGACGGCCTGCACCAAGCCATCGAAGCGAAAGAAGGGGTGCGCATCGAGCGCGAAAATCAGACGCTGGCCACCATCACGTTTCAGAACTACTTCCGCATGTACCGAAAACTGGCCGGGATGACGGGTACCGCGGAAACGGAAGCGGCAGAGTTCAACAAAATCTACAACCTGGACGTGGTGGTCATTCCGACCAACCGGCCCTTGATCCGACATGAGTTCCCTGACGTCGTCTATCGCACCGAGCGCGAAAAATTTGACGCCGTGGTCAACGGCATCCTCCAGGAGGACGGCACCTACACCGGTGGCATCCGGCAGCTCTACGAACGGGGAAAGCCCGTGCTGGTGGGCACCATCTCGATCGAAAAGTCCGAGCGGCTGAGTGC
>JAIMBE010000081.1 GCA_023511565.1 Bacillota bacterium | reverse complement strand
GTTCGGAGGCGATGTGTGCGGCATGTTCGCGTGCGGCGGCCGAGGCGGGCTGGCCGTCGGCGGCGCCGCGCTCGCGTAGCAACAGCCAGAGGCCGGGACGGAATCGCGGGCCGGCTTTGCAAATTTGGCCGGTGAGCTGAACGAGTTCCAAGGGCGCCCCTTCGAGCAGGATTTGGAGTGCGGCGCGGGCGTCGTCCACCAGATCGCGAAAGCCCTGCGAGACGAGGATTTCGTCCACGGCGCGGGTGGATTCCCGTTCGACTTCGGCAAGGTCGTAGTCTTCAAGGGGACGGACCAGTGGGAGTTCGATGGCCACGGTGGGCGCGTGGGCATCGGGCTCGAGGCGGATGTCGCTCATGGTGCTGGACACCGACCGATTGTACACCGCGGGCTGGCCGCGGCGCGATTACGGCGCCGGGGGTGGCGTGGGCGGGGAGCACAAGGGCGCGGCGTCACCGCGCGGGAAGAGCAGTTCGACGCGGCGGTTCGTGGCGCTGGGCCCGCCGGTATCTTCGAGGACTTCACGCTCGCCGCGGCCTTCGACGACGCCAATTTCGACCAGGGCCTGTTCGCGCTGGTCGCGTTCGCGCAGGGCCCGGAAATAGGGCACGGCGAGAATCCGCTGCACACGCGCGATCTGCTGTTCCAGGGCCTGACGCGCAGCGGGATCGGTTTCTGCGTTGCGGCGCCATTCCAGGAAGAAGCGGTAGACCGAGAGCGCGCGCTGTTCACTGAGCCACTGGTTGTAGTCGGCTTCGCCGACGCGATCGGTGTGGCCGATGTAACGGGTGCCGTCACCCGGGAAGAAGACAGGCGCGAGCGCGGCCAGCCGGGCAAGCAGTTCACGGGCTTCGGGTTCGAGCTCATAGCTGCCGGAGGCGAACAGAGCGTCGGAGGGCAGGGTGAGGGTGAGCACGCCTTGCTGGGAGCTCCACGTGCCCAGGGTTTCGAGCTGGCGACGGAGTGCACCGCAGATGCGTTCGCGTTCGGCGGCGCCGCTTTCAAGCTGGCGGTGCAGTTCGCGGACGTCGCGCTGAAAAGCGGCTTCGAGTGATTCCAACTGGCGTGCGAATTCTGCCAGCCGCTGCTCGGCTGCTTCGGCGCGTTCCCGGAGCGGGGGCAACTGGCGCGCGAGTTCTTCGGACTGGCGTTCGGCCGCGGCCAGTGCGGCGCGCAGGCGCTCGGTTTCGGCGCGGGTCTCGGCCTGCTGCTGCTCGAGCCGGCGGAGCTGCACATCGCCCGCAGCGCCGGTGGCGAGGGCGCGGCCGGCTTCAGCCAGTTCCGTGGCGGTGCGGGCCAATTGCGCGACGCGGCGGGCGTCCTGGCCAGCGCGGAAAGCCTGCTCGGCCTGGGAGCGGAACCGCTCGGCCTGCGCGAGCAGTTCAGCGATGCGGGCGGCTTGTTGGACCCCACCGGCGGAGCCGCGGGCTGCGTTCGCCAGCTCGATGGCCTTCTGCGCCTGGAGCAGCTCGCGCGGCAGCCGCGGGCGCGGCGGGGCCGGCGCGGTGCTGTAGTCGGCGAAGTGCGTGAAATAGACAAGCGGGCCTTCCAGCGCGGACGGAGCGTTGCGCATGCCAGCCGGCGGCGCCAGGCTGTAGAGCACAGCCTGAGCGCTGGGCTCGCTGACAGCGAAATGGGGCTCAGCCGTCACCAGCAGCCAGAAGGTCTGGGCCGGCGCAGTGATTTTCCAGTTGGCGGCACGGCCGTCTTCGACAACGAGTTCGCCGAGATTGGTGGCCCGGCCAGCGGGGTTGACGCTCCAGAGAACGTAGGTGAGGAAGTCGCGGCCCAGACTGGAGGGCGGTGGCAGTCCGCGCAGCTCGCTGCTGTTCAATTCCAGCTCGACGGTGCCAGCCCGGGCCTCGGCCTTCAGTTTTCCCGAGGCGCCGGCGGCGGGGCCGATGCCGCGCAGCACAATCTCCGTCGAACCGGAAAACGACGCGAAACCGAGCAGGGCCCCGCCCGGCTCGCGGATTTCCAGAGCGTGCAATTCGACAGCACCGGACGCCGGGGTGCGGGATTGCGCGGCGGCACCCGCGGGCAGGGCGAGCCAGCCGAGGACGATGAGCCATCCGGTACGCATGGCGGTTCGTTGTGCTGCGGCACAGCGCACGCAGACGCGGACGATTATACGGGCGAGGCACCAAGCGCGCAGCAGTTTTACGCGGGCCGAGCTAGCGCGGGTAGGGATGGCCGGCAAGCAGAGCGAAGGCCCGGTAGAGCTGCTCGAGGAGCACGACGCGGGCGAGTTCGTGCGGCAGCGTCAGGGGCGAGAGGGAAAGCTGGCTGTGGGCGAGCCGACGGAAGGATTCAGGAACGCCTTCGGCAGCGCCACAGAGAAACACTAGCTCGCGTGTGCCGCGGTCGCGCAGTCCGGCAAGCCAGTCGGCAAATTCCGCCGAGGTGAACGGACGGCCTTCAGCGGCCAGCAGAACCCAGTGCGCGGCCGCGGCCGGAGGGGCCATCCGTGCAGCGGCGCGGGCATCGCGCAGCTCGAGCCGTTCGATTTCGGTGTAGCGGCGGATGCGGTTCAGGTAGTCCTCCTGCAACGCGCGCAGCTCGCGCTGACGGGTCTTCCCAAGCAGAATCAACCGGAGCTTCATCGGAGCCGCTTGCGATCCTGCGTCAGCGACGCAGGGTCAGCCCGCCGTCCACCAGCAGCACCTGGCCGGTCAGGTAGTTGTCCGGTTCGAGAAAGAAACGCACGGCGCGGGCGACATCTTCCGGCCGGCCAAAGCGGTGGATGGCGCCGCGCTCGAGCGCGGAATCGTACTTGCCGCTGCGGACGCTGGCCTCGGCCATGCCGACGACGGTGGCGCCCGGAGCAACCACATTGACGCGCACGCGAGGCCATTCGGTCGCCAGGATCCGCGCCGCATGCACCAGCGCCGCTTTTGCGCCTGCGTAGTTCACACTGCCGGGGAAAACGGCCAGCGCCTGCATGGTGGCAATCAGAACGAGGCCGGCGTCCTGGCCTGTGGTGGCGAGGGCTGCGCCCAGGTCACGCGCCAGCAACAGCGGGCCGATGTAGTTGGCCTGCAGGGAGGCTTCCATGGTTTCGCGGTCCAGTTCGAGCAACGGGGTGCGCGCCGGCGCGCCAGCAAAAATGGCTGCCCCGGCCAGGGCAGCCAGGCCACCCGGCAGGGTACGCACCTGGTCGAGATAGGCGCGCCGCGTTTCCGGCGCGCACAGCGCACCGGCGACCAGCGTGAGCGACTGGCCGGTCTGCTGTTCGATGGCCCGGGCCAGGGATTCCGCGCGCTGGTGGTTGGAGCGGTAGCCGACGACCAGCCGCACGCCTTCGCGGGCCAGCAGGGTGACCAGAGCGGCGCCCAAGCCGCCGGTGCCGCCGGCAACGATGACGGTTTTTCCGGCGAGTGTTTTTTCCGGGAAGTCGTATTGGAAGGCGCGGTAGCGTGCCGCCTGTTGCTCATCCCAGTGTGCGGAGGTCATCACGGAGCTCCTGTGCTGCGGTCGGGCGGGTGAGCACGACAGAAAAGACAATCCCCCAGGCGCCACCGCGGCGGCCTCCGCGAGGCCACTGTGCAGTACGCCTGAGGGTTGTCTCGGAAAGCGTGCGGCCTGCAGCGGGCTACTTGCCCAAAACCGCTTTTTTGAAGCTGCCGGCCGGGCGCAGGCGCACCACGGTTTTGGCCGGGATTTTGATGGTTTCGCCGGTCTGGGGGTTGCGACCCAAGCGCGCCTTGCGGTGCGCTTTGACGGCACGGCCGATTCCCGGAATCACGAATTTGCCGGCGGCGCCTTTGCATTCCCGAACGGCCAGTTTGAAAAGTTCATCAAAAAACTGGGCGACGGCCCGTTTCGGCACACCGACCTTGTCGGCCAGGTGGGCGACAATCTTTGTCTTGCTCATGGGCTTGGCTGCCATGGAGTTTGCTTCTCCTCGATATGGAAGTGCTCCCGTCGTTGTGCTGCGGACGGGAGGCTGTGCCCGGCTGGGCTGCCGCGCATCCCGCCACGCGAGGGCGCTGTAGGCTCCCCCGCTGCGCGGCACTGCCGCGCATTCCCGAGGCGCACTATATCCACGGACTGTACGCAACGCAAGGGGCAAGCGAAAAAAATCCAGAAAATACGCGGGTTCTGTGGTGGTTGTGCCGTGGCGGCATGCCGTGAGGGTAGCGTGCAAAGGTGGTGTTCGTTGACGGTTTGCTGCCGCAACTTTATAATAAGATGTTTGCGCGAGCTTTAGGAGGCAGCATGTACGCGGTGATCCGCAGCGGGGGCAAGCAGTATCGTGTGGTGCCGGGCCAGCGAGTCCGCCTGGAGAAGCTGGGCGGCAAGGTGGGCGCGAAGGTGAACTTCGACGTGGTGGCCGTACGGACGGACGAAGGTTTGCTCACGGGCGACGCCGCAGCACGCGTGAAAATTTCTGGCAAGATTGTCGAGCAGGGCCGGGGTCGGAAGACGTTGGTGCTGAAATACAAGAAGACGAATCAGTACAAGATTCTGCGTGGCCACCGCCAGGGATACACGGCGGTGGAGGTGAGCCCCTTCCGCGTCTCGTGACCGGCTAGCGAGGACCACATGGCACACAAGAAGGGCGGCGGTTCTTCGACAAACGGGCGCGACTCACAAGCCAAGCGCCTGGGCACTAAGTGCGGGGACGGACAGTTTGTGCGCGCCGGCGCGATTCTGGTGCGGCAACGCGGGACGCGGCACAAGCCTGGGGCCCATGTCGGGCGCGGGCAGGACGACACGCTCTATGCCCGTGTGGATGGTTATGTGCGGTTTGAGAACAAGGGACGGCTGGGCCGTTTTGTGAGTGTCATCCCGGCGGCGACCGGGCTCGCCGAACACCGGCCCCAGACGGCGCCGGAGTCGGCCACCGTTTCCGCCGATTGATGCCCGGTGTAAAGTGGCGTCCTGCCGACCAGCGCCGGCAGGACGCCTTTGTGTTTTTTGTCCCGGGTAGCGTATGCTGCTGGTGGGAGTCGCCACACTGTGTTTATTGACGAAGCCGTCATCTATGTGAAAGCGGGCGCTGGGGGGCGCGGCTGTGTCGCCTTCCGAAGGGAGAAATTCGTGCCGCGGGGTGGGCCAGCTGGCGGCGACGGCGGCAAGGGCGGCGATGTGGTGCTGGAATCCACGCCGCACGAAAGCACGCTGCTGCGCTATCGGTACGAACGGGAATTTCGCGCGCCGTGCGGCCGGCACGGGGAAGGCAGCAACAAGACGGGCGCTTCCGGCGAGGATCTGTTCCTGCCGGTGCCGGTGGGCACCGTGGTCCTGGACGCGGAGACCGGCGAGCGCCTTTTTGACTTCACGGCAGCCGGACAGCGATTCCTGGTAGCGCGCGGCGGGCGCGGCGGGCGGGGCAATCAGCACTTTGCGCGACCGTGGCATCGCGCACCGCGCGAGTTCGAAGAGGGCCAGCCGGGTGAGGAGCGCCGTCTGCGGCTCGAGCTGAAGCTGCTGGCCGACGTGGGTCTAGTCGGGTTTCCAAACGTGGGCAAGAGCACGCTGATTTCCCGGATTTCGGCGGCACGACCGAAGATTGCCGAGTATCCGTTCACGACCCTGGAGCCGCATCTGGGCGTGGTGGCTGTGGACGAGCAGCGGAGCTTCGTGGTCGCTGACCTGCCCGGTTTGATTGAAGGTGCGCATGCCGGCGCCGGGCTGGGCACGCGGTTTCTGCGGCACATCGAGCGGACGCGGGTGCTGGCGCATCTGATTGACACCAGCGATGCCTGCCCGCGGGACCCAGTGCGGGACTTTTCGGTCATCTGTGACGAGCTGCGGGCCTTCAACCCGGAGCTGGTCGAACGACCCATGCTTGTGGTGGCGACCAAACTGGATGCCACGACACAGCGGGAGCGGCTGGAGCGGCTCCGTGCATTCTGCGCCGAGCGCAGGCTGGAGTTCTACGCCATCAGTGCGGTAACCGGTGCAGGCGTCCGCGAGCTGGTGTGGGCCCTGGCCGCGGCACTCGACCGGGCGCGGACGGCGTCACCGGAGCCGGCTCTGGCCCGCGAACAGGAGGGGCGCTGAGCGTGGTCGGCACTCCGCGGCGGTTGCGGCGCATCGGGCTGCTCGGCGGATCGTTCGACCCGGTCCACGTGGGACATCTCGCGGTGGCGCGGGCAGCCCACCGGAGATTGCACCTGGACGAAGTGCATTTCATTCCCGCGGGTCGTCCGCCGCACAAGCCGCAGCATGAGCTGGCGCCGTTTCCGCATCGCTATGCGATGGTGGCGCTGGCCTGTGCCGAGCATGCGCACTTTGTGCCTTCGCTGGCGGAAGCAGGCGCCGACTACAGCGGGCGGCACGTACACTACACAATCGAGACCGTGCAGCGCTACCAGCGGGAGTATCCGCAGGCGCGGCTGTATTTCATTGCCGGCGTCGACACCTTCCTGGAACTTCCCACTTGGAAGGAGTACGAGAAGCTGCTCGGGCTGTGCGATTTCATCGTGGCCAGCCGGCCCGGATACCGCTTGGAGGCGCTCCGGCTGGTGATTCCGCCCGCGCTGCTGGGGCGGCCCGTGGCACCGTCGCGTGACGTGCTTGCGCTGCGGCAGACCGCGGTGCACCTGCTGGGCACCGTGGCCAGCCACGTGAGCGCAACTGAGATCCGCCGGCGGCGCCAGCGCCGGCAGTCCATTCACGGGCTTGTGCCGGTGCGCGTTGAGGAATACATTGTAAAGCTGGCGTTGTACACGTGATGCCGAATTCGTTCCCGCCTGAAATTGGCTGGGCCATTGCGGCCGCGCAAGCCAAGCATGCCGCTGACGTGGTGCTGCTCGATCTGCGCCGACTGGGGGCGTTTACGGACTACTTTGTGCTCTGCACGGGCTTCAGCACGCGGCAGGTGCAGGCGATCCGGGAAGCCATCACCGAGGAACTGATTCGCTGCGGGCGTCCGCTGCGGCACGCCGAAGGGGGCGAAGGCGCCGAGTGGGTGCTGCTCGACTACGGGGACTTCGTCGTGCACATCTTCAGCGAGCGTGCCCGACTCTACTACGACCTGGAGCGATTGTGGCGGTCGGCGCAGCGCACGGAGTTTCCGGACGTCGTTCGCGAAGCGGAACCATACGACAGCCTGCGATGAGTCAAGCCGACCAGAGCGTCCCGGCCGTTGCGCGCGTGGACTGGGTGGCGCAGGACCCGGCCTCGCAGCGCGTGCTCGAGCTGGCTCGACGGGTCGCCGACACCAGCGCAACCGTGTTGATCACCGGCGAGAGCGGGACGGGCAAGGATCAACTGGCCCGGCTGATCCATGAGCTCAGCCCGCGGCGCGATGCTCCCTACCTGAAAATTGACTGCGCCAGCCTGCCGCCCGAGCTGGTGGAATCGGAACTGTTCGGGCATGAGCGGGGCGCGTTTACGGGTGCCGTGGAGCGCAAGCTCGGCCGGTTCGAGCTGGCGCAGGGGGGCACGATCGTCCTCGATGAGGTCGCAGCACTGTCCCTGCCGGTGCAGGCGAAACTGCTGCGGGTGCTCGAAGAGCGCACGTTTGAGCGGTTGGGCGGCACGGAAACCCTGCGCATTGATGCGCGGCTGATGGCACTGACGAATACCGACCTGGCCCGGCTGGTGGCAGAAGGTTGCTTTCGCGAAGACCTCTATTTCCGGCTGAACGTGCTGACCATTGCGGTGCCACGGCTGCGCGACCGTCCGGCCGACATTCTGCCGCTGGCGGAACAGTTGCTGGGGCGGCTGGCCGCCATCCACGGGCGGCTCGGGGTCTCGCTGAGCGACGGAGCGCGACGGCTGCTCGAAACGTATGCCTGGCCCGGGAACGTCCGCGAGCTGAAGAATGCCCTGGAGCGCGCACTCGTTCTTTCCACCCAGCCGGTGCTGCAGCCCGAAGATTTCCCGGACGTACTCCGTGCCGCCACCGACGCGGTGGCCGGGCTGACCGCCGGGTTGCGGTCGCTCGAGGAGATCGAGCGGGAAGCCATCCGGCAGACGCTCGAAGCGACGCGCTACAAGATCACGCGCACGGCAGAAATTCTGGGCATCAGCCGCAAGACGCTGCTCGAGAAACGGAAAAAGTACGGCCTGGATTGATTCGCGTCGGTTCGCGGCATGAAGAGGTGCAGATGATCCGTCCAGACTCAGGCCTGCTCACGGATCTCTACGAGCTGACCATGGCCGCCGGCTACGTGCAGACCGGCTTTCAGGCGCGCGCAACGTTTGAGCTGTTTGTGCGCGAGATGCCGCCGCACCGCAGCTATCTGGTGGTGGCGGGTCTCGAGCAGGCGCTCGAATATCTCGAGCGGGTGCACTTCGCGGCGGACGAAATTGCCTATCTGCGCCGTCATCCGGTGTTCGCAAACGTCGGCGAAGCATTCTTCCGCTACCTGGAGCAGTTCCGTTTCACCGGCGACGTCTGGGCGATGCCCGAAGGCAGCATCTTCTTCCCGGCGGAACCGCTGCTGCGGGTGACGGCGCCCATCGCCGAAGCGCAGATCCTGGAGACCTATCTGCTTGCGACACTGAATCACCAGTCGCTGGTGGCGACCAAGGCGGCGCGCATCGTCACTGCGGCCGGGGGTCGGCAGGTGATTGACTTCGGCACGCGACGCGCGCAGGGTATCGAGGCAGGCATGCTGGCCGCGCGCGCCGCCTACATCGGTGGGTGTGACGGGACGTCGAATGTCGCCGCCGGTCACCGCTTCGGGATTCCAACGTACGGCACCCAGGCGCATTCCTGGATCATGGCCTACGAACAGGAAGAAGAAGCCTTTCGCCGCTTCCAGGAGGTTTTCCCGGAATATGCGATTCTGCTCGTAGACACCTACGACGTGCGCGCGGCCATAGAGAAAATCATCGCCGGCGGACGCAAGCCGCGCGGGATTCGGCTCGACAGCGGCGACCTGGTCGCCGACAGCCAGTGGGCACGCCGGCGGCTCCAACAGGCCGGCTGGGGGGACGTGCAGATTTTTGCTTCGGGGAACCTGGATGAGTACCGCATCGCGGCGCTGATCGAACGGGGGGCGGAAATCGATGGCTTTGGTGTGGGCACAGCCCTGGTCACTTCGGAAGATGCGCCGGCGCTGGGCGTTGTCTACAAACTGGTGGAGGTGGAAGCGGAAGAGGAGCGGCGCCTGGCTGCGAAGTTCAGCGACGCCAAGACGACGTATCCCGGACGCAAGCAGGTGTTCCGCTTCTGCGACGCGCGCGGCGAGTTCTATCAGGATCTGATTGCGCTCGAAGACGAGCGGCCGGCAGGCGGCGAGCCGCTGTTGGTGCCGGTGATGCGGGGCGGGAAACGGCTGCAGCCCGCTCCCCCGCTTGCCGAGCTGCGCGAGCGGTGCGCGAATGCGCTGCGGCACCTGCCCGCTGCATTGCGGCGACTGGAAACAACCAGCACCTACCCGGTGCGGTACAGCCAACAGTTAGAAGCGTTGCAGCAAGCTGTGCGGAAGCGGTATCGCGGCGGGGTAGCGGCCCCGAAACGGTGAGGAGGATCCCAGCGGTGGGGGAGGGCCTGGAAGGGTCTTGCGTCGCCAGCGAGCGGAGCGTCGTGACAACGGGCAGCCGAGAGCCGCTCAAAGCCGGAGCGAGGTAAGATTGTCTGTGGGGATGAATGTGAGTGGAGGGTAGGTGCGCCATCGCCCCGACAAGAAAGCCGGGGCAGGAAACAGGAAAGAGCCATGTCCGTTTCCTCCAAGGTGATCTTCTGGGACGTGGATACCCAGGTAGACTTTATGCTCGCAGGCGGCAAGCTCTATGTGCCCGGCGCCGAGCAGATCATTCCGAACCTGAAGCGGTTGGTGGCCGCAGCCGAACGCGGGCAGGTGTTTCTGGTGTCGTCGACGGATGCGCACACCATGGAAGACGCGGAATTTCAGCAGTGGCCGCCGCACTGCCTGCGGGGGACGGCGGGCCAGTTGAAGATTCCCGAAACCACCGTGCCCGGCTTTTACGTGATCACCAATTGCCCGCAGGCCCCGGTGCCGGAGGACATCACCCCCAAATACCGGCAGGTCGTTCTGGAGAAGCAGGCGCTCGACGTGTTCACCAACCCGAACACTGAGCGGCTGCTGGCCGTGCTGGGCCGGCAGCGTGAGTATGTGGTGTTCGGGGTGGTGACCGAGTATTGCGTGTGGCACACGGCGAAGGGCTTGCTCGAGCGCGGTTGCCGTGTGGCGTTGGTCGAAGACGCGATCCGGACCTTGCACAACGCCGACGGGCAGCGTGCCCTGGAAGAGCTGAGGGCACGGGGTGCGCGGTTGATTACAACCGAGGCGGCGTTGGGGATGCTGGCGTAGTCGCCGTTCCGCGAGCCGAGGGCGCTGTGTGTGGTCGCCGGTGCGGCTGCCCTTGCCGTCCACAGGGGCGCACCGAGAGCGGCGTACAGTCAGAGGGTCTTCAGGTAGGCAATCACGTCAGCGATTTGTTGCGGTGTCAGGCTTTTTTCAAACCCCGGCATGTTCTTGCCACCCTTTTCAATCCAGCGGCGCAGTGTCGGATCGTTGACGGGCGTGCCGTCTTCAAATTTGCCGCGCGAATAGATCGCCTTCAATCCCGGGCCGATTTTCTTGGCTGTGGTGGCCGGGTAGTGGCAGGCAGCGCAGTAGCGGTCGTAGAGCTGCTTGCCGTTTTCAACACTGGGCGTGGATTGTTCCGAAGCCGCCTGTACCGAGCTGGGCGCTGGTGCGGTGGTTGCGGCGGCCAGTGCAAGGATCGCGGCCAGCGCAGTCGCAACAGCGATCCCGTGCCGTCGTTTCATCATGGACGGTTCTTACCCCTAGTTTGAATCGGCCAGCCCAGCGGCCGGGCCGGCTGCTGGCCGGACGAGTTTATCGTACAGCACCATCAGTGCGGTGGTCAGCAGACCGATGCCAAAGATGACCCACCACATCTGCTGAGGCGCGCCCCGCACCTCGCCAAAGTGGTGCACGAGCCGACCGCCGATCACCCCGGCCAGGGCCGAGCCAATTGCGATGGGCAGAAATGCGTAGCCCATATAGACGCCTTGCTGGCCCGGCGGGGCCAGTCGTGAGACGTATTCGTAGAACCGGGGCGACTGGATCATTTCGCCGACCGCAAGCACAAACAGCGCCAACGCGGCCCAGATCGGCAGACCGACCAGCTCAAGCTGCCAGGGGCCGATCCGGTAGAGGCCGTCAATCTGCCAGCTCATGTCGGCTACGGCCAGAATCACCCAGGCGAAACTGGCGACGAGCACGCCGAGTGTCATCGCCGGGAAAGGCGCGATGCGGCGCGTCAGATAGCTGATGGGAATCTGCAACAGAATGACGGCGAGCGGGTCGATGGTGAGCAGTAGCTCGACATCCGCACGCGGGTTGACGTAGTTGCGGACGAAAAGCACCAGGGCGATGAACTCCTGCCAGAACATCACCCAGAATCCGGAGAAAATCACCAGGAACAGCACGAAGCGCAAATTGCCCAGCACGCGGAACAGATTGCCGATCGCCTGGCGTACGGTGGCCACCTGCGGTTCGCCCTGGCCGTGCGGTTCGCGGTAGAACAGCAGTGTGGCCA
>JAIMBE010000080.1 GCA_023511565.1 Bacillota bacterium | reverse complement strand
GTGTCGGTCTGGTCTGTGGTTGCGGAATCGGCACCGAAGAGGTCTGGAAGAACCTTCTTGCCGGACAGAGCGGCATCGGCCCGATCACCCAGTTCGATGCTTCCGGGTTCGACTGCCGCATCGCCGGCGAAGTCCGCAATTTCGATCCGCTGAACTGGTTCGAGAAGAAAGAGCTGAAGAAAGTCGGCCGGTTCATCCAACTGGCCATGGCCGCGACGGATTTTGCCATGCGCATGGCGGGTCTGGAAATCCGGCCGGAGATCGGCGACCGCACCGGCGTCTATATTGCCTCGGGGATCGGTGGGTTCGATGTGATTGAGCGCGAGCACGAAAAACTGCTCAAGGGAGGGCCGGGGAAGATTTCTCCGTTCTTTATTCCGGCGAGCATCATCAACCTGGCGGCCGGGCACATCTCGATCCGCTACGGGGCGCGCGGGCCGAATTCGGCCACGGCGACGGCCTGCTCCGCTTCGGCGCACGCGATTGGCGACGCCTTCAAGATCATCCAGCGCGGCGACGCCGATGTGATGATCTGCGGCGGGACGGAAGCGGCCATCACGCCGATGGGGATCGGTGGATTTGCAGCGATGCGCGCGCTTTCGACGCGGAACGATGAACCCACCCGGGCCAGCCGCCCCTGGGATGCCGAGCGGGATGGATTTGTCGTCGGCGAAGGGGCCGGCATCCTGATCTTGGAAGCGCTGGAGCACGCCGAGCGACGGGGCGCACGTCCCCTGGCGGAGTTGGTCGGCTACGGGATGAGTGGCGATGCCTACCACATCACCCAGCCGGCCGAGCAAGGCGACGGGGCCCTGCGGGTCATGCAGGCGGCTCTGCGCGACGCCGGCCTTTCCCCTGACGTGGTCGACTACGTCAACGCACATGGCACTTCCACACCGATCGGCGATGTGATCGAAACGATTGCGCTGAAGCGGCTGTTCGGCGAACGCGCCCGCCAGGTGGCTGTCAGCTCGACGAAATCCATGACCGGACATCTGCTCGGCGGTGCTGGCGGACTCGAGGCCGGCATCAGCGTGCTGGCTCTGCGGGATCAGATCCTACCGCCGACAATCAACTACGAACACCCGGATCCGGCCTGCGATCTCGACTACGTGCCGAACCAGGCGCGGCGCACCACGGTGCGCTATGCGCTGTCGAACTCGTTCGGCTTCGGCGGCACCAACGCCGCCCTGCTCTTCAAACGGTGGGAGAGCTGAGCGCTGCCAGCCGGGTGTCTGGGGGCGCCCGTCAATCAGGAGGCACCCGTGAAGATTGCCGTTTGTGTCAAGCAGGTTCCCGCCAAAGACGCGCCGCTGCACATTGCGCCCGACGGCACCTGGATTCGAGAAACCGACATCAGCTTCGAGATGAACGAACCGGACAGCTATGCGCTGGAGGAGGCCCTGCGGCTGAAGGAGAAACACGGCGGCGAGGTGGTGGCCGTCTCCCTGGGTCCGGAGCGCGCCAAGCAGACCCTGAAAGAAGCACTGGCCAAAGGGGCGGACCGGGGCCTTCACATCGCTGACGAGGAATTCTATCGGCTGGACCCGCTCACCGCCGCGCGGGCACTGGCGCGTGCACTCGAGCCGGAGCGGTGCGACCTGGTGCTGACCGGACTGCAGAGCGAGGACCACGGGTTCGGACAGACCGGCGTGCTGCTAGCGGAACTGCTCGGGCTACCGCACGCAACCATCATCATGTCCATCGAAGTGCAGAACGAAACGCTGCGCCTGAAGCGGGAGCTGGAAGCCGGCTGGTTCCAGTGGCTGGAGCTGCCGCTGCCCGCGGTGCTGACGATTCAGTCCGGCATCAACAAAGTGCGCTACGCAACGCTGAAGGGCATCATGGCGGCCAAAAAGAAGGAAATCCGCACCCTTCTGCGCACCGAGCTGTTGCCTTCGTTCGAACTGACCCAGAAACTGGAGCGCATCTACGTGCCCCAGAAGACAAAAAAGACAGAATTCCTGCAGGGGCCGCCCAAAGAAGTCGCTGCAAAATTGCTCGAAAAACTCAAGCACGAAGCCCGGGTACTCGGAAGCTCGTGACGGGACCGCGCCGGAAAGGTAATCCGTGATGCGCATCTTGCTCATCGCTGAACAGCGTCAGGGAAAATGGAACAAGGCCAGCCTGGAAACGCTGGCGGCCGCCCAGCAACTCGCCGCGGAAACCGGCGGCCGGCTGGTGGCAGCGCTGCTCGGCCAGGGCCTGCGCGCACTGGCCGAGGAGCTGGCGGGCTATCAGCTGGACGAAGTGCTCCTGGTCGAGCACGAACTGCTGGAGCCGTACACAGCCGACGGGTTCACCGCAGCGCTGCGGCAACTCATCGAGCAGGAAACACCGGAGCTGGTGCTGCTGCCCCACACCTATCAGGTGCGCGACTTCGCGCCCAAGCTGGCCGCGGCGCTCGGCCGGGGACTGGTGGCCGATTGCATCGGCTACCGCTACGAAACTGGCCGCATCGTGCTCGTTCGGCAGATGTTTCAGGGCCGCACCGCAGCCGATGTGACCTTTGCCGGCGCCCCACCGTGGCTGGCCACCCTACAGTCGGGTGCGTTCCGCTCCGACCAGCTCGCACGCGGCAGCCGCCCGGCGCCGGTGCGTGAGGTGCACGTGAAACTGGAGCTAGAACAGATCCGCGTGCGGCCCGGCGAGTTGTTCCGCGAAGCCAAGCAGGCGGTGGACTTGACGCAGGCACCGGTCATCGTGGCGGTGGGTCGCGGGATCAAGGAGAAAGAAAACATCGCGCTGGCAGAAAAGCTGGCCCGGTTGCTGGGCGGAGAACTGGCCGCTTCGCGCCCGATTTGCGACGAGGGCTGGTTGCCGATGGAGCGACAGATCGGCAGCTCCGGACAGACTGTGGCGCCGAAGCTGTACATTGCGCTGGGAATCAGCGGCGCCATCCAGCACGTCGTGGGCATGAAGGGCTCGCGGACTATCGTGGCGATCAACAAAGATCCGAACGCACCGATCTTCGAAATTGCCGATTACGGAATTGTCGGTGACCTGTTCGAGATTGTTCCCGCGCTGAACGAAGCGCTGGAGCAGTCGGCGTCCTCTTGAGCCGGGCGTCACCTTCCCTTCGCCGCTGTCGCGCTGCGCACGAATCAGACGAGCCGCGGGTGCCTCATGCCGTCGCAGACTCCATGGACAGAACCCGAAGTGCAGCCGTGGGGCCAGCCGCCCTGGCAGATTTCGTTTCAGCCCCGGCCGGCCCCGCCATTTCCCACCCGCGCCGATTTTGCCGTCATCGGCGGCGGCTTCACAGGACTGGCTGCAGCGGCGTGGCTGGCCCGCCAGGCCCCGGGGGCACGCGTCGTCTTGCTGGAAGCGCGTCGGATCGGCGCCGGAGCCAGCGGACGCACCGGCGGCGTGGTGATGGGCGAAACAGCTGCGGGCAATTTGCCCGGCCTCGGCGACGTGTTGGCTGGATTCGGGCGTATTCTGCATGCGCTCGAGGTGGATTGCAGGCTGTCGCTTTCCGGTGTCTGGGAAATTGCTCACAGCAACATCCGCGCCGATTCTCCCTTCCGCTGGCAGGACTACGGAGAACTGGGCGTAGTGGGGGAGGTGGCGGGGGGCAGCGTCGATGCGGGCCGGCTGGTGTCCGGGCTGGCGCGTGCCGCCGAACTCGCCGGTGTGTCCATCTGGGAGCAAACACCGGTGCTCGAGGCCGAATTTGTGCGTCCGATTCTGCTGTCCACACCGCGCGGGAAGCTAGCCGCAGACAAAGTACTGTTGGCCACCGATGCCGAATCGCTCGAGCTGAGCCGCCTGGCTGGACGCGTGCAACCCTGCCTGACGCTGGCCGTGGCGACCGAACCGCTCGACACCAAACAGTTGGCGGCACTGGGGCCCGAGCCGCGGCGGCCGTTCTACACAGTGGACCTGCCGTATCTGTGGGGCCGCTTGCTCGACGACGGCGGGGCCATCTTCGGCAGCGGGCTGGTGTTCGTTGAGGATTGGCGCGAACTGGCCCGCGTGGATGTACATCGAGGCGAGGCGCGTTGGCTGCTGGAAGCGCTCGAGCAGCGCGTGCGCGGACTGCACCCGGCACTCCGCACTGTGCGCATCCGGCACCGCTGGGGCGGCCCGATGAGCCTCCGGCGAAGCTGGAAACCCGTGTTCAGCCGGCATGCCCGCAGCGCAGAGGCGCTGGTCGTGGGATGCTACTGTGGGCACGGCGTGGCCCAGTCGGTCTATTTCGGCGCATGGGCTGCGGAAGTCCTGCTCGGCCAGCGCGCCTTGCCGGAGTGGGAACCACACGAGTCAACCGACGAACGGAATTCCTCTGATAGAATGGCGGCGCGATGAAACCGGTGGAACGGGAACGGCTCGACGCCGATGTGCTGATCGTGGGTGCGGGACCGGCGGGGCTGGCCTGCGCGCTGCGGCTGGCGCAGTTGATCGAAACGAATCGAGACGCCGCGGCGGCAGCCGGTCTGAGCGCAGAGAACATCTACGTGCTGGAGAAGGCGCGCGAGGTCGGTGCGCACCAGCTCTCCGGAGCCATCCTCGACCCGCGCGCGCTGCGGGAGTTGCTGCCCGAGTTTGAACAGACCGCGGTGGCCGGCGTCAGCGACACACCGGTCAGCGAAGACGCCGTCTACTTTCTGACCGAGAGGCGGGCGTGGAAATTTCCGGTCACGCCGCCGCCGCTGCGCAATCATGGCCACTATGTCGTTTCGCTGAACCGGCTGGCGAAGTGGCTGGCCGAACGAGTCGAGCAGGCGGGTATCAACCTCTTCACGCAGTTCGCCGGCGCCGAGCTGATCTGGAACCACACCGGCATCGCCGGAGTCCTCACCGAAGACAAAGGCCTGGACAAAAACGGACGGCCCAAGCCGAATTACACACCGGGCTACGAGCTCCGCGCCCGCGTCACCGTGCTGGCCGAAGGTCCGCGGGGCTCGCTGACAAAAACGCTGGTGCAGCGATATGGGCTCGACGGCGTGAACCCGCAGGTCTACGGGCTGGGCATCAAAGAGCTGTGGGAGGTGCCGGCCGGGCGCATCCGGCCGGGCTTCGTGGCACACACGATGGGCTGGCCGCTCGGCACACGGCTCTACGGGGGTGGCTGGATCTACGGCCTGCAGCAGAACCGCGTCTCACTGGGGCTGGTGGTGGCGCTGGAATATCCGGACCCGCAGTTCGATCCGCACGCGGCATTTCAGAAATTCAAGACGCACCCGTTCGTGCGTCGGCTGCTCGAAGGCGGCAGGCTGGTACGCTACGGAGCCAAGACACTGCCCTACGGCGGCTGGTATTCGATGCCGCGGCCGTACGTGGACGGTGGATTGATCATCGGTGATTCCGCCAGCCTGCTGAACGCCCAGCGGCTGAAAGGGATCCACATCGGCATGAAAAGCGGGATGCTGGCCGCAGAAACCATCTTTGAAGCCCTCTGCGCCGGCGACACGTCGGCGAAAGCGCTTTCTGTGTTTCAGAAAAAAATCGAACAGAGCTGGATTCGGGAGGAGCTCTGGCCGGTGCGGAATTTCCATCAGGCGTTTCACGGAGGATTGTGGAGCGGGCTGCTGCACAGCGCGCTTCAGATGCTGACCGGGGGTCGCGGGCTGCGCGACCCGTGGCGCACCCGACCGGGCCACGAAGCCTACCATCGGCTGGATGGCCAGAGAAGTCCGACGGCGCGGTTCAAAGGCGACGGCCGGCTGACGTTCGACCGGCTTACTGACGTCTACCACTCCGGAACGCGCCACGAAGAAGACCAGCCGTGCCATCTGATCGTCGCCGATCTGAACCTCTGCGGGACGCGCTGCACGATCGAATACGGCAACCCGTGCGAATATTTCTGCCCGGCCGCTGTCTACGAAATGACCAAAGAGCGGGGGGAACGTCGACTGAAAATCAACGCGTCGAACTGCGTCCATTGCAAGACCTGCGACATCATGGATCCGTACGAAATCATCACCTGGGTGCCGCCGGAAGGCGGCGGCGGTCCGAACTACGAAGGCATGTAGCCGTCCCGCACGGATGGCCGGCGGCGACAGGAATCAACTCAAGCCCAGCAGCCAGCGGAACAATCGGCCGAGGGGAGTGCCGCTGCGGGTCGGCTCACGCAGCGCGGCCGGTGCGGTGCGCGCCTGGACCACGCCGCGAAACACCAGTGCAGGTTGCACGCGAGCCTGCTGGATCAGAACGGCGAGTTGCGGGTCGGTTTCGGGCGGAGGCTCCGGTGCCGAGGCATCGAAGCGGAGCGGCGGCATGATGACGGTCCAGACGGGCTCGACCGGCAGGGGCGCCGGTGGTGGCTCGGAAACAGGGAACGCCGATTCACCCGGGGCCGGCAGCGGAGGCCGCAACGGAAGGGCGAATGCGCGACGCGGTTGCGCGACGGCTGCCGAAGATGGCCCGTCTGAGCGGTCGCCGGCCAACTGCAGCCGGTGCGGCTCGCGCGGTGGCTGGCACGTGCAGGCCGGCAGGGACTGGCGCGCCGCGAGCAGTTGCCCGTCCCGTAGGAAAAACTCGCCGGCCTGCGGCACGACCAGGGTTTCGCCGGTGAACTGATTTTCCAGGCGCAGAGCACCGCGCGCCGCCTGCACACACATGGCGCCGCCGTCCAGCGCGAGAATCGCTTCGCGGGGGTCGTCGCCGATGGCGATCGGTGTTGCCGAGATGAACGGCGTGTAGAACGTGACCGGCGCCCGGCCATCGAGCACAGCGCGCAGCCGGCCTGAGTTGACCGCGACCGTGACCGCAGCACCGGACTTCAGCACGCGGAAGTTGGCAGGTCCGCAGGCGTGAATTTCGCCACCTTCGACCAGTTCGATCCGCGCATAGCCTTCGAGCTGTACATCGTTGCCGCTCACCAGCCGCTGCGCAGTCGCTTCCCGGGGCTGGCCGTTGACGGTAGCGCGAGCCGCGCGCAGGGTGCCCACCGGCTCGGGCGAAGGCTGCTGGCCCGCCGCCTGCAGGGCGAGCCCACCGACCAGCAACACCGCCCACCAGATCCTGGCAGCACCCGTCGCACAGCAGGGTCCTGTGCCCATGTCGGAGGAAAACCTCGGTCATATACTATACGCCTATGGCCGACGCAAGCCCACCTCTACCTCAGCCGGAGCGGGAAACGATCAACCCGCTCTATGACACACGACCGCGTCCGCTGACCCACGGGCAACAGGTGCAAGTGCGGCTGCTCGGCTGGGCAGGCGCGCAACTGGTACGACTGCTGGGTCGCACGCTGCGGTTTGACGTGCTCGGCCTCGAACATCTGGAGCGGGAACACGCTGCTGGACGACGGGTGATTTTCGCTTTCTGGCACCGGTGCATCTTCGCGGCCACCTGGTTCTGGCGACAGCGGGGCATCGTGGTGCTGAACAGTGTGAATTTCGACGGGCAATGGACGCGGCGGGTCATCGAACGGCTGGGATTTGGCACGGCGCAGGGCAGCTCGACACGCGGCGGGCTGCGCGGGTTGGCGGTGATGGCCGAACGATTGCGGCAAGGGCGCGACGTCGCTTTCACCATTGACGGGCCGCGGGGGCCGCGCTACGTGGCCAAACCGGGTGCCGTGTTGCTGGCCCGGCGCACCGGCATGCCCATCCTGGCGTTCCACATCGGTGTCGAGCGCGCCTGGACGCTCAAGAAGAGTTGGGACCTGTTTCAGATTCCACAGCCGTTCAGCCGCGCAGTGGTGGTCATTGCCCCGCCCGTGGAAGTCCCCGAGCGGGCCGCCGCCGAAACGATGGCCCGCAAGCAGGCTGAACTGCAGCACCGTCTGGAACAGGCGCGCGACACCGCCGAGGCGTGGTTCCACCTGACCCCTGCGGAACGCGAAACCCTGCGTCGTCAGTGGCCCGCCTAGCCGGTCCTAGCGGCGCGGCGGGATGCTCATCAGCAGGTGGCAGGGCGCGCTCCGGGCGAGAGAGTCGTGCGTTGTCCCGAACAGCAGTTCGCCCAGCGTGCGCTTGTGGTGATAGCCGAGCACAGCGAGGTCAATTTTCTTCTCTTTGAGCTCATCCAGCAGGGCCTGGCCCGCCAGCCGTGCGCGCAGCACCAGTGGAGCTGGTTTCAGCCGGAAGCGGCGAACGGTGCGCTGTGCAGCGGCGAGGGCTTTCCTGGCCGCCGCTTCCAGCTCGGGCACCGGTGCATCGAGTGGAGTGGCGGCGGGGAGCTCGATCACATGGACGAGCCAGATCGTCGCACCCTTCGCAGCGACACGGCTGGCCAGTTCCGCCAGTTCCGCAGCGTGGGACGCCTCCTTGATGCCGACCAGAATGCGTTTGGCTTTTTTCACAGGAACCTCCCGAATGCGAGAATGAACCTTGCCACAACCCCGCGGCGGCGGTTGGAGAACTCCGGCGCACAGGACTGCATCTCATTTTGCCGCAACCGGCGGGAGAAGGGTTAACGTTCGCCGAGGCGGACGCGGACCTCCATCTTGCGATCCCCTCGATAGATGGTGACGGTGACGTTGTCGCCGGGCTGGCGCCGGTTCATCAACAGGTTCAGGTCGAAGGAGTTGCGAACCGGCTCGCCGTCAATGGCCACGAGCACGTCGCCACCGACGATCAGCCGACGCAGTCCGGCGCGGACAGCGCGGTCGCCGCCGCGCAGGCCGGCGCGGTCGGCCGGGCCATCGGGCTCGACGCGTTCGATCAGGATGCCTTCTCCGACCGGCAGGCCGAGGGCTTCGGCCAGCTCGGGCCAGAGCTGCATGCCCTCGACGCCGAGGTAGGCACGACGCGGACGGCCGTAGCGGATCAGGTCTTGGGCGATGCGTCGGGCGGTGTTGATCGGGATGGCAAAGCCGATGCCACTGGCGGCCCCGCTCGGGGAGATGATCAGGGTGTTGATGCCGATGACTTCGCCGCGAGTGTTCAACAGCGGGCCGCCGGAGTTGCCGCGGTTGATGGCCGCGTCGGTCTGGATCGCCTGATCAATGAAGGTCTGCGGGCCGGTCTGCACCGTGCGATCGGTGGCGCTGACGACGCCGGTGGTGAGCGTGCTCTGAAAACCGAAGGGATTGCCGATGGCCAGCACCCGCTGGCCGACGCGGACAGCACCGGAATCGCCGAGCGGCAGAGGCTTCAGAGTGCGTCGTCCCGGGTCAATTTTTAGCAGGGCGACATCGTTGCGTTCGTCGCGGCCGACGACACGGGCCCGGTAGCGGCCCTGCTCGCCCCGCTCCCCCAAAGAGACTTCGATCTGCTCGGCATTTTCAATGACGTGTGCATTGGTAAGGATGTGGCCCTGCGCGTCAATCAGGAAACCGGAGCCGGCCCCCTCGACGGGCACGGGATTGAAGAAGAAATCGTACTCGATGGTGCGGGTCACGATATTGGCGACGGCGGGCGCCGCCTGCTCATAGATCCGCACGTTGACGGCCTCATCCGGGGTGAGCTCACCCGCGCCGGTGGCCTGCGGGAGCTGCGGAGCGTCGGGCACGGCACCTACCCGCGTCGGCTGCGGCGGGCCCCAGCGTGCGCCGATCCACCAGCCGAACCCACCAATGGCCGCACCCAACAAAAGCAGACGAATCAGGTTGTGTGCGCGTGGGGTCGTGGTCATTGTTCTCCTGCCTTTCTGCGGAAGCCAGAGTCCGCATGCAAACGATCGCGCCCGGCTCAGTCCGGTGGCGCGGCCGCCCGTGTGGCCAGTTGCGTGGCGAGGGCTTCGACCTGGCGCTGTGTTTGTTCCAGCGAGCCGGAGCAATCCACCACGTCGTCGGCGAGCCGGAGTTTTTCTTCCAGGGGCCACTGCGCGGCAATGCGCTGTTCGATCATCGAAGGCGAGAGCCCGCGGGCCAGCAGCCGTTCGCGCTGCTGCTCCGGGCGACACCAGACCACGATCAAGCGATCGAACTGGCGGTGATAGCCGGCTTCCACTAGCAATGCGGCTTCCACAATGGCCACCTGGGCACCGCGGCCGGCCTGCTCGAGGAACCAACGTTCGATGGCTTCGCGGACGCCCGGGTGAACCAACTGGTTCAGGCGTTCGAGCCGGTTGCGGTCGGCAAAGACGATTTCGCCCAGCCGGCTGCGGTCCACGGTGCCGTCGGCCCGCAGCACCTGCGGGCCGAACTCGGCCACGACGGCGGCGTAGGCGGGCTGGCCGGGCTCGAGCAGGGTATGGGCCACCGAATCCGCTTCGAGCACCGGAAGGCCGAGTGCGGCGAACATGCGTGCCACCGTTGTTTTCCCGCAGGCAATTCCGCCGGTCAGGCCCACGCGAAGCATCAGCGTCGCGCCGAAGCGGCGGTGGTGGCGCCGCGGCGGAGTCGAGCGGCGCGGACTGTGTTGCTCATCAGCAAAGCAATGGTCAGCGGACCCACGCCGCCCGGCACCGGCGTAATTGCGCCAGCGACCTCAGCAACATCGGGATGGACATCGCCGACCAGGACCTGGCCCTTTTCGCGGAAGGCGTTCAGCCGGTCGGGGACGCGGGCGAAAATGCGTTCGGCCTCCGCCGCATCGGTGACGACGTTCTGTCCAACGTCAATCACGGTTGCACCCGGGCGGATGTAGTCCGGGGTCACCAGGGCGGCGCGACCCATGGCCGCAACGACCAGGTCGGCGCGGCGGGTCACCTCCGGCAGCTGGCGCGTTCTCGAATGACAAATCGTGACGGTGGCGTGGGCGTGCAGCAGCAGCAGGGCCATCGGCTTGCCGACAATATCACTGCGGCCCAGCACAACCGCCTGGGTGCCGGCGAGCGGGATTTCGTAGCGGCGCAACAGCTCCATGATGCCGGCCGGCGTGCAGGCGACCAGATGGGGACGTCCGGCCACCAGGCGCCCGACGTTGATGGGGTGGAAGCCGTCCACATCTTTGGCGGGGTCCACGGCATCGAGGATGCGCTTGGCCTCCACCTGCGGCGGCAGAGGCAATTGAACCAGGATGCCATCCACTTCGTCGCGGCGATTCAGTTCCGTGACCAGGTCGAGCAGTTCTTCGGTGGAAACTGAGGCTGGTGGCGTGTGGAGTTCGCTGCGCAGACCCAGCCGGGCACAAGCCGCGATTTTGCTGTTTACATAGAGCTTGGAGGCCGGATTGTCGCCCACGAGTACGGCCGCCAAGCAGGGCTGGATGCCGGCCGCACCGAGTGCGGCGATTTCTTCCTGCAGTTCAGCGTAAATCTGGTCCCGGATGACGGTGCCAAGCAACAATCGAGCAGCCAAGGTGCACTCCCAAGGGCGAAGTCCACTGCGCGGGCATGATAGCACGGAGGGCCGGCGTGTGCCGCAGTGAGGGAAACGCGAGCCGCCGGCCCCATTCAGTAGATATCGTACTGCTCCCAGTGGAGCGTGGGATCGGACTGGATGATCACGCTTTTGCGCGTCCACTGTTCGAGCTCTTCGACCAGGATGGCCTCGCGGGTCTTCAGGGCCTTGGCAATTTCCGGATGAACGCGCAAGGTGATGCTGTTGCTGTCCAGTTCCGGGGCCATTTTCCGCGCCTCCATCTGGATTTCGTAGCAGATGGTCGGGATGGACTTGACCATGCCGGAGCCGGAGCAGTACGGGCAGGGCTGGGTG
>JAIMBE010000079.1 GCA_023511565.1 Bacillota bacterium | reverse complement strand
GTGTAGCGCTGGCGCAGACGGCGCTCCGGGGTAATGTCTTCGTCGCGGCCCGTGAACGAAACTGGCTGAAAGCTGATAAACGCGATCTTTTTGGGGTTTTCCATCGCGAACTTCACGACCGAACCAACCTGGTCGTTGTTCACGTTGTTGACGATGGTCACCACCAGCACGATTTCGATACCCGCTTCGTGCATGTTTTCGATGGCGCGCAGCTTCACGTCGAACAGGTTGCCGATCTGGCGGTGGCTGTTCGCGTCGTTGCCGATGCCGTCGAACTGCAGATACGCGTAGCGAAGGCCGGCTTCAAACGCCTTCTTCGCGAATTCCTTGCTCTTGGCGAATTCGATGCCGTTGGTGGCCGCCTGCACGGAGTTGTATCCAACCTTGCGCGCGTAGCGGATGGCGTCGAAGAAGTACGGGCTCATCGTCGGCTCGCCGCCGGAGAACTGCACGGACATCTGGCGGCGCGGCTTGATCTTCACCGCGTTATCGAGAATTTCGGTAATTTCGTCCCAGCTCAGTTCATGGACGTAGCCAACCTGGTTGGCATCCATGAAGCAGGGATCGCACATCATGTTGCAGCGGTTGGTCAGGTCCACGGTGAGGACCGAGCCGCGGCCGTAGCGCACCGTAGAGCTGCCGTGGCGGTGCAGCTCGTCGTCGTTGTGCGCCGGGATGTCGCGCCCGGGGAAATTCTGTTCGATCCAGGCGAGGAACCTGGCGTCAATGGCCATCAAGTCTTCGTAGCGGCCGTGCTGGGGGCACTCCTTGACCATCCAGACCTGGCCGTCGCGCTCGATGATCTGCGCCTTGATTTCGCCGATCTTCTCATGCATCAGGTCGCGATAATCCTTCTGACCACTGAGGATGGCTGCGCGGGCCTCTTTGACGCAGTCGGGACAAAGCGAATCGGTCTCGCGCGGCCAGCCGAGCGTGGGCTTCGACTTCTCCCACGACTTCAGCAGCGGCCGGTCGGACCACTTCGGCGTGAACGAGGGATTCGGCGCAATCCGGTCGTTGAAGAACTGCACCGTGTCAAACGTCAACGCAGCCATCTTGCAGATGGCGTAATCGAAAATCTTCCAGGCTTTTCTGCTCACTACCTGTGCCATCGTCACGTCGCCTCTTTTCTGAAGCTGGAATCGTTTGCATCCCGGGCTCAAAACGGCCTCTGCAGTCCGGCCCGCTAGCGCTCAACGCCGTCTGCAGCGGCTCGGCTCCGAGCCTCGAGCCCAAGACCCCCTGGACAGGCTTGCATCCACCACGATGGGCGGAAGCCTACACCAAACCCTTTCTGCTGAGCAAGTCTGTCTTTTTCAGAAGGTTCCCGTCCAGCGGCAGGCGGCGAACGGGAAGATTCCGGGGTCGAACCGCTCCCAACGGCAGCCGACGGGAGCCACAAACCGGCACCCCTCAGCAGGCCTTCGGCCGTCGATTCCGTCAGAAGCGGCCCAAAACCATCAGGTTGACGGGCAGCCGCAGCGGGGTGAGAAGGCGAGCAGGAATCACTGGCCGGAGGAGGCCGCAGGAAAGGTTCGGCGGACAAATTCCAGGGCTGCCTCGCGGGTAGCGAGCTGGCCTTCGAGCTGGGCGTCCTCGACGGCCCGGAGGATTTCGCGGAATCGCGGGCCGGGCGGATAGCCCATCTGTTTGAGGTCTTCGCCAGAAATCAGGCGGGCGGGGCGCACCTGTTCGGGTGGGGTGGACTGGAGGAAGCGTCGGACAAATTCGTAGTTATCGAGCATGCGGTGGCTGGCCAGGCAGTCGAGCCGGTGCAGTTCCAGATGTTCTTCAAAACCCGGCATGCTGACGAAGCGCTTCAGGGTCGCGGGGCGCATCTGTTGCACGTCCTTGAAGCGGAGGTGGTGGGCCACCAGGGCGACAATCGACTCGGTATCATGGTTGGAAAAGCGGAAGCGGTGGCAGATCTCTTCGGCCATGCGGGCGCCGACTTCTGCATGCTGATCGAAGCGGATCCGCCCCTCGGGGCCCGCCGGCGGAGCAAACGTAGCCGGCTTGCCCACATCGTGGAGCAACGCCCCCCAGGCGAGCGTGGGCGAGCAGCCCGCGGGCAGATGTTCCAGCATCAGCAAGGTGTGCACCCAGACGTCTCCTTCCGGATGGAACTGGGGTGGTTGCGGAACCCCCTGCATGCGGGCCACCTCCGGCAGAAGGACCGGCAACAGTCCGGAGGCATCCAGCAGTTCGAAACCGCGGCGGGCGGCGCCCTCGGTGAGCAAGCGGGTCAGTTCGTCCCGGAGCCGCTCGGCAGAGACCAGTACGACGGCCGAGGCGTTCCGGCGAATGGCGGCAAACGTGGCAGGCTCGATGGCGAAACCGAAGCGGGCAGCGAAGCGCACCGCACGCACCAGGCGCAGACGGTCTTCGGCAAAGCGGCGCTCCGGATCGCCAATCGCACGGATGAGACCGGCCTGCAGGTCTTGCCGACCCCCGACGAAATCCAGCACGTCGCCGGTGCGCACGTCGAGCAGCAAGCCATTGATGGTGAAATCGCGGCGCAGCACGTCCTCGCGGGGCGAGTCGGCATACACCACACGATCCGGATGGCGGCCATCGGAATAGCCGAGGTCAGAGCGAAAGGTGGCCACCTCCACCTGCACACCCTGTTCGACGACCACGATGACTCCAAAGCGGGCGCCGACGAGCAGGCAGTCCGGGAACAACTGCTGGAGGCGATCGGGGCGGGCATCGGTGGCGACGTCATAGTCTCCCGGTTCCCGGCCGAGCAGCAGGTCGCGCACACAGCCGCCCACCAGATAGGCCTGATGGCCGGCCTCGTGCAGGTGACGGCAAATTTTTTCTGCCAGTTCGCGCGGGGTCATTGCCAGGCTAGTATCGCCTAAGCGCGGCCGACTGCCAACCGCGACGGCCGGATCAATCGTCTTCGGAGAGGTTCAGCGATCCCGCCCATTGCACCGTATCGAAGCCGAAGCGGTCCCGGAGGCGATCGGTGGCGCGGGCCAGCCGGTACAGGCGCGCCCGGTGCTCGGCGTCAAACAAAGGCAGTTGAGGGGAAGGATGGGTCAGGCCGGACAGACTCACGCCGATCAGCCGAATCTTCTGCCTCGGGTCGCGATGCCGCGCGAGCAGTTGCCGGGCCACAGCGAACACTGCACTGTCGAGATCGGTAGGCTCGGGCAGGGTGCGGCGGCGGGTGATGGTGTGGAAATTCACATAGCGAATCGTGAGCGTGACCGTGCGCGCCTGCAGGCCGGCATCGCGCAGCCGCTTGGCCGCTTTCTGGCAGAGCCAGCTGAGCATGGGCTCGAGCTTCTCCGTCGCCTCCACGTCGGTGCCAAAGGTGTGGCTGTGGCCGATGGATTTGGGCTCGGCATCCACGAGGAACTCGAACACATCTTCGCCCCGCGCCCGCGACCATAGTGCGGTTCCCCACCGGCCAAACAGCGCTTCCAGCTTTTCGCGCGGCCAGGCGGCCAGCTCGCCCACGGTGCGAATGCCCAGTCGCGCCAGTGCGGCTTCGGTCACGCGCCCGATGCCTGGAATTTTCCCCACCGGCAGCGAGGCCAGAAACGCCGCTTCGGCTCCCGGCGGAACCCAGAGCAGCCCGCGCGGCTTGGCCTGATCGGAAGCGACTTTGGCGACCAGGCGCGTGCGGGCCAGCCCCATCGAACAAGGCAGGCCGGTCTGGCTCCAGATTTCGCGTCGCAAGCGATCCGCGACGGCCAGGGGAGGCCCGAGCAGGCGTTCGGTGCCGGTCAGATCCAGATAGGCTTCGTCGATCGAAACCATCTCCACGACCGGCGAATACCGGGTCAGGATGGCGGCCATGCGGTCGCTCCACTGCACGTAGAGCTGAGGCCGGCCTTCGAGAAACACGGCCTGCGGACACAGCCGGGCGGCTGTGCGCAGCGGCATCGCTGAATGGATACCGAAGCGGCGCGCTTCATAGCTGGCGGCGGCGACGACTCCGCGCTGATCCGGACGCCCCCCAACCACCACCGGCTTGCCCCGCAGCTCGGGGCGATAGAGCAGCTCGACGGAAACGAAAAAAGCGTCCATGTCCACGTGGAGGATGTGGGCAGCCGAACGCCGGGGCTCGGAGGGAGCCAGCGGTGCGGCGGCCTCCGGGCCCGTCTTTGAGCGGAGGCGGGCCAGTCGTGGCATGGCGCATTCGCGGGCGGAATCGTTCGTTTCGGCTCAGACGCGCTGGGCCGACAGGACCCGTGGAATGCCGGCCAGGTCCCGGGTCAAGCGAATCTGCTGCCAGTCCTGTCCGGTCTCGAGCAGTGGGCGCACGTGCAGCAGAGCATTGTAGCCCAGCTCCATCACCAGGATACCACCCGAACGAAGCAGGCGTGCGGCCTGAGCGATCAGCGGTGCGTAGAGTTCCTGGCCGGATTCGCCGCCAAACAACGCCTGGGGCGGCTCGTGTGCACGCACCTCGAGCGGCAGATGGTCAGCCTCGCGTCGCCCGACGTAGGGCGGGTTGCTGACAATCAGATCCAGCGGCCGCAGCGGCGGACCAGCCAGAGCGTCCAGCAGATTGCCCTGCACCAGGTGGATGCGTCCGGCCACGCCGTGGCGGCCGGCATTGCGGCGCGCAACCGCCAGCGCGGCTGCGGAAATGTCGGTCGCAAACACCTGCGCACCCGGCAGCTCGCAGGCCAGGGCAATCGCCAGGCAACCTGAGCCGGTGCCCACGTCGGCGATGCGCAGACCATGGCCCCGGGGGAGACCGGCGGCTTCTTCCTCCCAGGTGGGCGGGCCGAGCCGTTCCAGCGCGACCTCCACCACGTGTTCGGTTTCCGGCCGCGGGATCAGCACGTCCGGCGTCACTTCCAGTTCCAGACCCCAGAATTCCTGCCGCCCGGTCAGATACTGTGTGGGCACGCCGGCGATGCGGCGTTCGACGAGATCGAAGTAGGCCGCGAGCTCGGCTGCCTGGAGCGGCTGCTCGGGATGCGCGTACAGCCAGGCGCGGTCGCGGCCCAGCGTGTGCATCAGCAGCAGCTCGGCCGCAAGCGTGTGGGAAGGCACGGCAGCCGCACGCAGCCGGCGCATCGCTTCGCGGAGCGCGCTGCGGACGTCGGCAGCTCGGCCCGGGTCGGCGGCTTGGGAGGAGGAAGAAACCATCGCAGCCCCTCAGGCTTCGACGAGCTCTTTCTTCAAGCGCTCGGCTTCGTAGTGGGCGACGAGGGCATCGAGAATCGGTCCCAGCTTGCCATCCAGTACATCCTGGAGCTGGTGCAGGGTGAGTCCGATGCGGTGATCGGTGACGCGATTCTGCGGAAAGTTGTAGGTGCGGATCTTCTCGGACCGGTCGCCGGTTTTCACCTGACTGCGGCGCTCGGCGGCAATCTGCTCGTGCTGGCGGGCGCGCTCCCGCTCGAGCAGACGCGAGCGGAGCACCCGCAGGGCCTTGGCCTTGTTCTTGATCTGCGATTTCTCGTCCTGGCAGGAGACCACCAGCCCCGTGGGCAGATGCGTGATGCGCACCGCCGAGTAGGTGGTATTGACCGATTGCCCGCCCGGACCGGAAGAACAGAAGGTGTCGACGCGGATGTCTTTCGGGTCAATCTGGACGTCGACTTCATCGGCTTCGGGCAACACGGCGACGGTCGCAGCCGAGGTGTGCACGCGGCCCTGCTGCTCGGTCTCCGGCACGCGCTGGACCCGATGCACGCCAGATTCATGCTTGAGGCGGGAATAGACCTTGTGTCCCTGAATTGAAGCGATCACTTCCTTCAGGCCACCCATCGAGGTCGGCGAGCTGCTGAGAACTTCCACGCGCCAGCCCTGCGATTCGGCATACCGCGTGTACATGCGAAACAGCTCGGCTGCAAACAGCGCGGCTTCTTCCCCGCCCGTCCCGGCCCGGATCTCCAAGATGACGTTTTTCTCGTCGTTGGGGTCCTTGGGCAGCAGCAGGAACTTCAACTCCTGCTCGGCGGCTTCGCGGCGGGCTTCCAGGGTGCGGATTTCTTCGTGGGCGAGCTGTTTCAGCTCCGGGTCCTCGGCTTCGTGGAGCATCTGGCGGGCCTCGGTCAGCTGCCGTTCGAGCTGCTTCCATTCGCGGTACTTGCCGACGATTTCCGAAAGCTCGGCGTGCGCCCGCACGAGCCGCTGAAACCGCGCGGAATCAGCCACTGCTTCCGGGGTGGCCAGTTGCGCCGCCAGCTCTTCGTAGCGCGCTTCAATCTGGTCAAGTTTTTCAAACAGGGTCAGCCGGGCCATGGGTGCCATCCAAGCTTCGCCTCACCGAACGCGGTCCGTCGGCAAGGGGTGCAGGCCTTGTGTCCAAGCGGAAGAGAACAGGCGCGTCCCTAGAGGACGCCGTGCGAACGGCTAATAGAACGCGGCGCTCATGCAACTAATCCTGTGCCCAGCATAGCCGTGCAGGACGGCAAAGTCAAACAGCGGCACGGCCGGCGTTGCGCAGCTGGGGTATACTCCGCGCGGAGGAGCCACCGGTGGCACGCGCACCGCACGAGGAACGCAACGACGAATGGCTGTGGGGGTTCTGGTATCCCGCTGCACGCAGCTCGCAGCTTCGGCGCGGAAAGCTGCGTTCTGCCGAATTGCTGGGTATCGCCCTGGCGCTCGGGCGCGACGCGCAGGGCCGGGCCTTTGCGCTGTTCGATGCCTGCCCGCACCGGGCGATGCCGCTCAGTTGTGGCGGGTTCGACGGACGGCTGGTCGAGTGCAGCTATCACGGCTGGAAGTTCGACCCCCACACCGGCCAGTGCCGCGAAATTCCATCGCTGGCGGGCCATGAACCCCTCCGCGTCGAACGCATCCATGCCCGGCGCTTCCCCTGCGAAGAGCGCGATGGCTACGTGTGGGTCTTCCTGGCCGATCCGGAACGGCCCGACGAACCGGTACCGCCACCGCCGGAATTGCCCGTCTTCAGCGAACCCTACACCCGCACGCACCTGCAGGCCGAACTGCCCTGCACGATGGACAACGGCATCATCGGTCTGATGGACCCGGCACACGGCCCGTTCGTGCACCAAGCCTGGTGGTGGCGCAGCCGGCACAGCATCCGCCTCAAAGAAAAAACCTTCGAGCCGATTCCCGACGGCTTCCGCATCGTGCCGCATGAGCCTTCGCCGAACAGCGCGCCCTACAAACTGCTGCGCCTCTACGGTTACCCGGTCACGACCACGATCGAATTCCGGCTGCCGAACATGCGTCTGGAGCAGATTCGCTGCGGACCGTACTGGTTTTCCAGCCGGGCTACCGTGACGCCCATCCACCGCGAGCGTTGCCGGATCGACTTTGTGGCCGCGTGGAATCTGTTCCGCTGGGTTCCCTTTGTGGTGCCGTTGTTCCGCGCCTTCGGCAAACGGTTCATCGAGCAGGACCGCCGCACCATGGAGCTGCAGGCCGCGGGGGTGGCGCGGCAGCCGCGGATGATGCTGATTGACGACGCCGACCGGCCCGCGAAGTGGTACTTTCAGTTGAAGGCGCGCTATCTGGAAGCGAAGCGCACCGGCGCCGAGCCACCGCATCCGCTGCCCGGTCGGGTCACGCTGCGCTGGCGGAGCTAGTCGGGCGCGCGCGGACGGCCCCGACCGTCACGAAACCCGCCAGCGCCACCAGCAGTGCATCGCGCACCAGCGTGGCCGGCCCGACCGCCTGCCCGACACCGAAGCAGCCGCAGTCAATGTCCAATCCCTGCAGATACGCCCACAGCATGGCAACCCAGAAGCCGGCGAGCAGTGCCGTCACCAGCGGCGCCACGTAGCGCAACCGCCAGCCGAGCAGCAGCAGCAAACCGAGCAGCAGCTCGAGCCAGGGCAGCGTCCGCGCAACCACAATCACGCCCCACTCCGGCAGCAGACGGTAGGAATCCACCGAAAGCGCGAAGCGCTCCCAGGGTTGCGCGAGCTTGGTCCCGGCGGCATAGACCAACACCAGCCCGAGCCCCCAGCAGGCGGCCCGCTGTAGGCGGGCGATCACGGCGCGCCTCCCAGCAACCGGTCGAGATACCGGCGCAGGATCGTGTAGCGGACCACGCCGACGATCGGCGTGGTTTCGCCGCGATAGCGGATGAACGTGGTGGGCGTCGAGCGCACCTGGAAGGTGCGGGCCAGTGCGCGGTCCGCCTCGATGGCCGACTCGATTTCCTCTGTCTCGAGCTGTTCACGGATCCGCGCCATTTCCGCTTCGGTCAGCATCGAGGCCAGTGCGGCTTCCACGTCGCCGGTTTCGCTCCACTGTTGCTGCTTTTCAAACAGCGCTTCGCTGGCCTTGTCAAACAGGCCGGCCAGCGCGGCGGCGTTCATGTAGCGCGCAGCGCGATAGGAGTGGCGATGGTTGACCGTGAGACGAAACACCAGGAAGACCTTGCCTGTGGCCACGTAGTCCTTCATCAACGGCCGCAGCGTTTCCAGATGGTAAGCGGCGCAGGCCGGACACTGCATGTCGCTGAACACTTCTACGGTGATGGGCGCATCGAGCGCGCCGAAGCGCTTGCCGGGCTGGGCCCCAGCCGGCAGAGCGCCCAGGGCCAGCAGGCCGAGCAGAATGCGACTTCGAAGTGCAGGGCGCATACGTTTTTCTTGCCTTCTTCTACGCCACTGCGGCGTCGCTGGCAAGCCGTTGGCTGCTGGCCCGGCCGGGATTCACGGCCCGGCAGCGGTGAAGGCCCGGTGGATGTGGAAGAGCACCCCGGCCGTCACCGCACCGGCGGGCAGCACCAGCCACGGGTTCGTCGCCAGCACCACAGCCGCACCTTCGAACAGAGCGCGCCAGAGCAGTTCGGTCAGCACAGGCCGCAGTCGTTGCGCGACACTGCCGAGCCCCCACAGCAACAGCCCGGACAAACCGACCCCTGCCAACACCCACTGCCAGACGGCGCCGGGGCGCAGCGACATCAGGCGGCGCAGCAGAAACGCGAAGATCAGGGTCGGGAAACTGCCCACCAGCAGGCAGAGGAAATAGAGATTCAGCAGGCCGGGCTGCGGCGCTGCGGTCAGGCGGCGCTCCAGCCAGAGCGAACCGGCCATGGTCAGGCTGCCGACCGCCACCGCGGCGAAGTAGTAGGCCAGGCTGCCTTGACGCGTCACGGGCTAGATACGGCGCGTGAGGTGGGGGAACTCGAGCCAGACCTTGACGCCACAGAAATGCGAGCCCTCCGTACAGATCGGCGTCGCCACCCCAGCGCGAACATGGCACGGAGGCCCGATGTAGCGCACCAATTCCGGGTGAACGGCGCGAACCTGCTCCAGCTCTTCCATCGAGGCCTGGTAGATCTCCTCCTGCGCATTGAAGCAGGTGCGCATCTGCCATTTGTGCATCAGGTGGAGCAGCGAACCGGATTCCACGAGCCGGATGGCCCGGGCGTTGGGCAGCAGATAGAGGGCGATTTCGGGGGGCACGCCCCGCTCGAGTAGCTCGTTTTTTGCCTGCCAGGCTTCCGCCATCGCCTGCTCGTAGCATTCGCGGGCACGCGGGTTGGAACGAATCAGGCCGGGGAGGATGAAATCCGGCGTACGCGTGTCGGTCAGGGTGAGCAGCGGGCGCGCCCCGGGCACCATACGGTGGCGTTGATCCTGGCTGTCGGCGGCATGGCTGATTTTCTTGGCGAAGGTGTACTGGGCGTGCTCGAGGGCGCGCATCGCCGGCGCGTGCACACCGACGTTGAGCGTCTGCAAGCGGTAGGGATTGCGCGCAGGATTCAGCAGCCGATCGAGCGCTTCGGCATCGCTGCACTGCCGCGGCGTCTGTCCGAGCACGGTGCGGAAGGCTTCGGCGACCACGGCGGGCGCCTGCGGGGAAAATGCGATCAGCTTCGAGACGCGACCCTCGAGGCGGGCATCGAACTCGTGCGCAAACTGCTCCGCTTCGGCGTCGTGCAGCGGGCGCCAGCGCCACTCGGGCAGGGCCGAGCGATCCAACGGGGGATTGTCAAAGCGCTCGAAGAACTGCGGGTCCACGCCGCGCACACAGTCCACCATCTGACCGATCACCTGACGGGCTTCGGCCGGGGTGTCGCAGGCCGCCTGCATGCGCCAGAGCCGGTGCAGGACGATGCCACTGAGCGTGTGCACCAAGGTGGTGAACGTGGCTACGGGCAACACGTAGCGGGCCACCTCGATGGCGCGTTTTTCGGCCTGGCGCTCAACCTTTTGCACCCGCTTCGGGTGCGACATCGAACTGAGGTGCCAGATCTCGGCCAGGATGGCGCGGGTGTCGGGCCGGAGCAGTTCGGTCAGTGTGCGGTACCAGTGCCAGGCACGGACAATGGCGCGCTCATAGATGCGCCGCTCGGCCGGACCGAAGACACTCGACTCCGGGGGGATGTAGGCCCGCGGCTGATCCAGACGCACATAGCGCTGCGATTGCTGCTCGGAGTTGTAGAACGGATGTGCATGGAGCAGTGACCACACGAACTGCCGACTGACGTTCTCCAGACCGAACTCGAAATGCGCGTGCTGATAGACGGTGTGATGGCCGGCATAGAACGTGGCCGCGCCAATGGTGAGCCGCTGCTTATCGGTGATTTCGTCGGGTCCGATCAGGCGCGGCGCGTAGCAGGTGCGCGCCGCGGCGATGGCGTGGTCGTAGGGCCGCGTGAAACAGTTGCGCAAGGTGACTCGTGGCGGCGCGGTCTCGACCCGTTCGGGAACCGGGATGTGTGCCGGCAGCGTCGCCATCGCACGGCACTTTAACAACTGTTAGGAGTGGCGTCAACGCACGAAGCTGTGAGAATCGGCCCGTGCGGGGGCCTCCGCCGGCCGCGGCAGCAGCCGGACTACTTCTTGCGGTCCGCGTACTTGCGCTGGAAACGTTCCACACGGCCGGCCGTATCCACCAGCTTCTGTTTGCCGGTGAAGAACGGGTGGCAGTTCGAGCAGATCTCGACCCGGATCATTGGGCCCTTGTACGTCGAACGCGTCTGAAACGTGTTGCCACACGCGCAGTGCACGGTGACGTCGTGGTAGTCTGGATGGATGTTCGGTTTCACGGCAGGCTCCCCGCACTGGCCGGTCTGCGCGGTGGCCCGAGGCCGGAGATTCCGTCCGCGTCGCTAGGCCAGGGCAAAATACCATGTTACGCAATTCCGCGGCGTCCGCCAAGTGAACCCTCGGCCCGGGAGAACCGGATGGACCCTGGGGCCGCCTGGAACCGGACGCACGTGGCCACCGGTGGGGCCGTTACTTTTCTTCTTCCATCTGTTCGACCAGATAATTTTCCAGACCCAACTGCTCGATCAATCCGAGCTGCGTCTCCAGGAAATCCACGTGCTCTTCTTCGTCTTCGAGGATTTCGCGCAGCAATTCGGCGGAGGCGTTGTCGCTGTGTTTGCGCGCGGTTTCGATGGCGCGGTTGTAGCTGGCCACGGCCATCTCTTCCAGGGCGAGGTCATTTTGCAACTGCTGGTGAACCGATTTCCCGATGCGCAGCTTCATCGTTTCCGCCATCTGCGGCGTGCCTTCCAGGAACAGAATGCGCTCGATCAGTTTCTCGGCGTGTTTCATCTCGCCCACGGCCTGTTTCTTCGTTTCGTGCGAGAGGCGGTGATAGCCCCAGTTCTCCTGCATCTCGGCGTGCACGATGTACTGGCTGTCTCTTATACAAATCACCGAGCCCACGAGACGCGTAGTAA
>JAIMBE010000008.1 GCA_023511565.1 Bacillota bacterium | reverse complement strand
GCCATCCACGTGCAAGTCTTCGTTGCCGGAGATTTCGCCTTTCACATGCAGGCTGGGGCCAAGCCGGGCGACGCCGCCGGGCACGCTCGGCGGAATGGCGCCCGTTCGCGGAGTTTCGTTCGGATTCATGGCTGCTGCCTCCTCAGGCCTCCCGGCGGGCCGGTCCCGCAAAGCGGGCGACGTTCCCGGCGCGGGGACACCGGATTTTTGCTCGGGTTTCTTGCTTCCCCACATCATTCCCCCTGGTCTGGCCCCGGGACCCCAGAGGCTGCCCCGGGCCAGTGCAAGGATCTGGAGCAAGACTCTGAGAGCTGGGAGTCCACACTCTAGTCCCGTGCTGCAAACCGGTGCAAGCCCAAAATGCAGAACGCGTGTTGCCCGCGCAACAGTGTTCTGTGGTCAGAACCGTTGGGCTTGGCCGGTGGCTTGCTGGTACTGGTCCGCTCCGATCGGTCTTGTGGATTTCATCCGGGGCAGAGGGTCCCCGGGCCAACGGTCATGAGTATTTGCGCAGCACGCCGATGACGCGGCCCTGAATCTGCACATCTGAAGCCGGCAACACGATCGGCTCCATTTCCGCATTGGCGGGTTGGAGGCGAACCCGGCCGGCCGAAGCGCGATAGAAGCGTTTCAATGTGGCTTCTTCCCCGCGAATGAGCGCGACAACGATTTCGCCCGGGTTGGCGACCTGGGTCTGCTCGACGACGATGTAGTCACCATCGAGGATGTGGTCATCCTTCATGGAGTCGCCCTTGACCTGAAGGACGAAGGTGTTGCGGCCGCGAGTGAAGTCGGCTAGAGAGATTTCCTCGCGATCCTCCACGGCCTCCAGCGGACGGCCGGCAGCAATGCGGCCGAGCAGGGGCAGCGCCGTACCGCTGTGCGCGTAGCGTTCGATGACCTGCTCCCGCACCGGGCGTGGCAGTTGCAGGATTTCGATCGAGCGGCTTTGGTTGTAGCCGCGGCGGATGTAGCCCTTCCGTTCCAGCGTGGTGACGTGCTTGTGTACGGTGGCCAGCGAAGTCAGCTTCAGCCCGCGGGCGATTTCTTCGTAGCTGGGCGCGTACCGGTGCTTGTTCTGAAAGCTGACCAAGAAATCGAGCACTTCTTTCTGGCGGCGCGTCAGGGTCATCGTTGAACTCCGCAGCAGGGGGCGGGCAGACAAAGACTAGGCGAACGGAAGGCGAAAGTCAAGCGAATTCCTGAGCGTGGTTCCTACCGATGGCCTTTGCGCACCGGCAGGCGCACGCTGAAGTCTGCGCCGAAGCGGCGAACCCCAGACAGGGCACGCGCCGACCACAGCCCACGGGTGGACGCGAGCCGATGCGTCCGACAGTGCGCAAGGATTCCGCCGTGAAGACAGATGTGGTATCTTGATGCTTTCACGAGCTGGTTTGGGTGGCTCTTTCCTCGGCGGACAGTGGCCGCATCAGCTGCCGCGGGCTGTCCGGGTGGGGAGGGTTGGGCATTCCCCCAAACGAGACTTTATCTAGACTCCGGGGCATGGAACAGCAACCGGGCTCAGCGGGGTCAGGCAGGGTGAATCGGATGGCGTATTTTTCCTGGATGGTGGGCGGGCCGCAGGGCAGCGGCATCAACGTGAGTGCCGAGATTCTGGCCAAGGCGCTGATGCGTTCGGGGTATTACGTCTTCGGGCAGATCGAGTATCACTCGAACATCAAAGGCAAGCACAGCTACTACCGTCTGCGGATCAGCGACGAGCCGGTGCACTCGCACGTCGAAGAGGTGCACCTGCTCTCGGCGCTGGATGAAGAGACGCTGGTCGGCGACATGTACCACGAGTTTCCCGCACACCGCGGCCATGCGCACGAAATCGCGCCCGGCGGGGCCATCCTCTATGACGCCGAACATCGAAAATTCATTTCGTGGATCGAGCGCGAAGACATCCTGTTCTGGGAGATGCCCTACGCCGAACTACTTGAACAGGCGCTGGCGGCGGCGGGGAAACCCGGGCAAGCGCGTGCCTACCGAATCATGACGAACACACTCGCGCTGGGCGCGACGGTTGGGGCGCTGGGGTTTGACTTCGAGCCGGTGGCGGAAGCCATTCGGGACAGCTTTGGCAGCAAGGCCGGCAAAGTCGCGCAACTGAACGTGGACGCAGCCCGACGGGCCTACGAGTACGCCGCGGAGCATTTCCAGAAGCAGATGAAGTACCGGCTGCCGCCCAGCCCGGGCTGCCGCGGCCAGATCATGGTCAAAGGAACGCAGGCAGTCGGGCTGGCCAAGTTACAGGCGGGCTGCGGACTGCAGACCTACTACCCGATCAGCCCCGCAACCGACGAAAGCGTCTATCTGGAAAGCTACCAGGGGCAGTACAACCTAGTGGTCTTGCAGACCGAAGACGAGGTCTCTGCCATCGACGCAGCGGTGATGGGTGCGCACGGTGGGGTGCGCTCGGCGACTTCGACTTCGGGCCCGGGTTTCGCGCTGATGCCGGAGGGACTGGGGTTTTCGGCGATCACCGAAGCCCCCGGACCGGTGGTGGTGATCTACCAGCGCGGCGGGCCCTCGACGGGACTGCCCACGCGGCATGAGCAGGGCGACCTGCTGTTTGCCCTGCACGCCGGCCAGGGGGATATTCCGCGCATTGTGCTCGCTTCCGGCGACATCGAGGAATGCTTCTATGACACCTTCGATGCCTTCAACTACGCCGATCGCTACCAGGTGCCGGTGATCCTGCTGGTGGACAAACATCTGGCGTCGAGCTATCAGACCCTGCCACCTTTTGCGACCGAGGGGTTGAAAATCGACCGCGGCAAACTGTTCGACCCCGCCACTGGCAACGGCAACGGAGAGTATCTGCGCTACGCCTTCACCGAAGACGGCATCAGCCCGCGCTCGGTGCCGGGGCAGGAAGGCGGGATTTTCTGGACGACCACGGACGAGCACGACCCGCGCGGGCACATCACCGAAGGCATTGGCAACCGTCTGGCCATGATGGAAAAACGAATGGGCAAGCTGGCCATTGCCGCCCGGGAAATTCCCGCGGAGAAGAAATTTCGCCTGTTCGGCCCGTCCGGCGGCGCTGCGGAGCGGGTACCGGTGCTGGTTCTCGGCTGGGGCTCGACGAAGGGCGCCATCGTTGACGCGCTGCGACGAATCGATCCGCAGCAGGAAACCTATCGGTTCCTGCAGGTGCGGATGCTGCGCCCGTTTCCGAGGGAAATCGAGCGCTATCTGCACGGGGCAGGCAAGGTGATCTGCTTCGATTGCAACTATGCCGGCCAGCTCGCCTATCTGGTGCGGGCGGAGACGGGATTCGCTTGCCAGCACAGCGTGGTGAAGTATGATGGACGTCCGTTCAGCGAAACTGAGGTGCTCGCTGCCCTTGAGCACGCCGTGGCCGATGGGAGCGAGCGGATTGTCATATCGGAAGGGCGCGTGATCCGACCCGGCGACGGACGCCAGCAGTTCGACGAGCTGGTGGCCCTGCGCGAGCGGCGCGAAAAGATGCTGCCGCCGATGGTGCCGCTGCCGCCGGGCTACAACAAGTAGGCGAGGAACCGAACCGACGCAGGAACCGGTATCACAGGGAAGGGGAAACTATGGCCACTGCAGCCACCGATCTGAAGGTGTTCAAGCCGACCGACTACAAAGCGGAAATCCACAACGACTGGTGCCCCGGCTGTGGCGATTTCGGCATCCTGGGCGCACTGCAGATGGCACTGGCCAAGCTGCAGATTCCCCCGCACCGGGTGGCGGTCATCAGCGGGATCGGCTGCTCGGGCAAGACGCCGCACTACATGCACACTTACGCCTTCCACACGCTCCACGGCCGGGTGATGCCGTCGGTGACTGCGATGAAGCTGGCCAACCATGAGCTGACCGTGATCGGCGTGGGCGGCGACGGCGATGCCTACGGCATCGGCGCCGGCCATTTCGTCAACGGGGGCCGGCGCAACCTGGACATCACCTACATTGTGTTCAACAACGACGTCTATGCGCTGACCAAGGGGCAGGCTTCGCCGACGATTCAGAAGGGCATGAAGACGAAGTCCATGCCGGAAGAATCCATCATGGAAGCGATCAACCCGATTCTGCTCGGGCTGGCCTGCGGGTACACGTTTGTAGCGCGCGGCTACGCGCTGGATACGAAATACCTGGCCGACTTGATTGCCCGGGCCATCCAGCACCGGGGCTCAGCCCTGGTGGATGTGTTGCAAACCTGTCCCACCTACAACGACCTGCACACGAAGGGCTACTACGCCGAAACGGTGAACGGACAGCCGCGCCTGTACAAGCTGGACGACACCGACTACGACCCGGTCGTGCACAACCCCGACGACCCGGTTGAAGTCGCCCAGAAGAAAGCGCAGGCGCTGCTGAAATCCCAGGAAGCGGGCGGGCGAATTGCCCTCGGGGTCTATTACCAGATGGAAGTGCCCACCTACGAAGACTACCTGAAGAAGAAAATTCCGGGTCTGCGGGAAAAGCCGCTTGCTGAGCTAGACCTCTACCACCGGGACATCACACCGAACCTGCAAGAGCTGATGTAGCGCACCGGCCCTGTTCGGTCCGCCGGGGCGGGAGTCCTCGGCCACCCGCTTCGAGCGGGCACTGCCCGGAGAAACTAACGGTCAAAACTGCTGCCGGAAGCCTTGTTGACCGGCGGGCGTGCCGGTACGGAAGCCAGCTCGTCGTCAGCGAGTTCCGTGCCTGGGATTGGCCTGGTGGTCTCAGCGAGCAGGGCCAAGAAGCGGTCGCGCACCGCAACAAACTCCTCCCAGTCTTTGTGGGCCACCGGCTGCGCGGGCGGTAGCCGCAACGCCAAGAAGTTGCGATAGCGGCCGTGCTGAAGAACACGGAAATCGAGGTGGGGGCCGGTGGAAAGGCCGGTGGAGCCAACGCGGCCGATGACCTGTCCCTGAGAGACGTGCTCGCCCGGGCGGACCAGAATGGCCGATAGGTGCAGGTACATGGTTTCATAGCCATTGGCGTGGCGCAGGTGAACCATTTTACCTTCTCCCGGTCTGCGGCCGGCGAAGACGACGCGACCATCCCCAACCGCCTGCACGGGCGTGCCGATCGGAGCGGCGTAGTCCACACCGAGGTGTGGCCGGTGACGGCGCAGCACCGGATGGAAACGACTGTAGGAAAACCGCGAACTGATCCGACCTCCATACTTGAGGGGCGAACGGAGAAAGGCCTTCTGCAGCGATTTGCCGTCGGGAGCATAATAAACCGGTCGTCCGGAAGGCTCGCGGAACAGGATAGCCTGATAGCCGCGGCCTGCGTTGACATACTCGGCAGCCAGAATCCGCCCATAAGTGCCCGGAGTTCCGTCCAGGTAGCGCTTCTTTTCGACAATCAGGCGGAAGCGGTCGCCGGGCTGCGGGTCGGTGTAAAAGTCCAGGTCCCAGCCGAAGACGTCAGCCAGTTGGACAGCCAGCACGGCACTTTCGCCTGCGTCCAGGACGGCGTTGTAGAGAGAATCGCGAACTACCCCGGTGACGCCGATCAGTTCAACGACCGAAGGGATGGTCTTGATTTTGGCGCGGAAGCCGTCCGGCTGGGTCGCGACCCACAGCTCGCGGTCGGCGTCCATGCGGTAGCGGACAGCGCGGAACTCGCCGGCCGGATTGCGCCCGATCGCCAGGCGCTGCCCGGCACGAAACTCCCGGCGAAGATCAAACACGGGACGGGCGCTTTCGATGACGGACTGGATGGTGGCGAAGTCCAACCCCATCGAAAGCAACATGTCGCTGAGGGTGCGGCCCGACGGTACCTCCCGCTCCGAAAACAGCACGGCCCGGGCCGCCAGTTCTTCGGCCGCTTGTCGGGCCGCAAGGACCTGCTGTTGAAAGGCTTGTTCGGCAGATGAACGCAGGTGAAAGCTGAGCCCTGCGAACAGAACACCGGTGAGGACAAGAATCGGCACCCCGATCCGAAATGCACGACTCACGATTCCCCCAGAACCGTACGCAGGCTCTCCGGCAGCCTGCGCCGGACAGTAGACTGTCTTCGACCCTTTTGACGCAGGCGACAGTTCCAGTCAAAAGAAGATTTTTTCGCGTGCGCCAAAGGAGCAACAGGCGAAGGCCCGCTCGGCCCGCCGGAGCGGGCCATGGTACACTAGGGATCGTCGCGGGAGAGGATTTTTCTGCAGCAAACAGCCGAGAGGGGGTGCCGGCCGGGACAAAAACCGCCTCGGCGGTCGAACACGTGCCGGAGGCCTCGCAGGGGTGCCGGTTGGCGTTCAGCGCCGGGGGAGCTAGCGCGCCGATTTCGACTTCGCAGCGGATGCGGCCTGGGCCGAGGGACGCGAGTCCGTCTGGGCAGGCAGCTCGGGGGCCAGTCCCAGCTTGCGGCGGAGAGCCTGTTCGAGTCGATCGGCCACTTCACGGTTTTCGCGAAGGAACAGGCGGGCACTTTCGCGTCCTTGGCCGATGCGTTCGCCCTCATAACTGAACCAGGCACCGGACTTTTCGATCAGTTCGCACTGAACACCCAGGTCAAGCAACTCGGTTTCGCGCGAGATGCCCTCGCCATAGAGGATGTCGAATTCGGCTTCCCGGAACGGCGCGGCGAGCTTGTTTTTCACTATCTTCGCGCGCGTTCGTGAACCGACCACCCGATCGCCTTCCTTGATGGCCTGCACGCGACGGATGTCCACCCGCATCGAAGCATAGAACTTCAGTGCCCGGCCGCCGGTGGTGGTTTCCGGATTGCCGAACAGCACGCCAATCTTTTCCCGCACCTGGTTGATGAAAATCAGGCAGGTTTTCGATTTCGAGACGATGGCAGTGAGCTTGCGGAGCGCCTGGGACATCAGTCGAGCCTGCAAGCCCATCTGGGGCTCGCCCATTTCCCCCTCCAGCTCAGCCTTGGGCACCAAGGCGGCGACCGAGTCCACCACCACGATGTCCACACCGCCCGAGCGGATCAGGGTTTCGGCAATCTCCAACGCCTGCTCGCCATGGTCCGGCTGAGAGACGAGCAGGTTGTCCACATCCACGCCCAGTTTGCGAGCATAGACAGGGTCGAGGGCGTGTTCGGCATCGATGAAGGCCGCCTGGCCACCCACGCGCTGGGTATTGGCTACCGCGTGCAAAGCCAGCGTGGTCTTGCCGCCAGCTTCGGGACCGTAGATCTCGACAACGCGACCGCGCGGAAAACCGCCGACCCCCAGCGCGGCATCCAGGGCGAGTGAGCCCGTTGGGATGACACTGACGGGCACCAGCACGTCCCGGCTGCCCAGGCGCATAATCGAGCCTTTGCCAAATTGCTTCTCAATCTGAGCAATGGCGAGTTCGACGTTGCGAGCTCTTTCGTCGGCCATGGATCACCTCGGCGGCGCAGCGGGGTGGTCGCTGCCGCCCGAAGCGCTCCGCCCCGTGCGATGTCCAATCCCCTGTACCGTCCGCCGGCGGGAGTTTACCAGATAGTTTCCCCGGTGTCGCGGGGCAGCAACGGGATCGAGCCCTCCCCAAACTACCACAGGGCGAAACAAAAGCAAATCAACGCAAACACAACAGCCCGAGGCGGCTGGGGGCTGCCTCGGGCTGTTCCTTCGCGGATGCCCTTGGATCAGTCGGGATATTTGATCGAGCAACCGTAGGGCTTGGTGCTGGAGACCGAGACCGGCTTGCCCGCCAAGGCCTCTTCGAGCACCAGACTGACGTAGTTGGTAGCCCCTTCGATGTCGGCCGGGTTAGCGGTAGGTCGATCGTCAATGGCGCCGTCGTAGATGATCACGCCGTTGGGATCAATGATCACCATCTGCGGGCTGGTCTTGGCATCGTAGAGGCGGCCAATCGTGCCCGTCGGGTCCAAGATGGAGGCGGTAGGAGCGGCGTTCATGCGCGCCACATATTCGTTCTGCTGCTCAGCGGTGACGTAGCCCTGTTTGCCCGGAGCGGAGGAGATGATCGTCAGCCAGACGACGCCGCGAGCCGTCCACTGCTTCTGCAGCCGCTGCATGTTGCCGCTGTTGTAGTGCTTGCGGACATACGGACAGCCGTTGTTGTGCCATTCCAGCACAACAAACTTGCCGCGGAAGTCAGAAAGTTTGATGGTCTGGCCGTTGCTGGTCGTGCCGGTGAAGTCCGGTGCGGGCTCGCCCACTCCAGCCGCGCGCAGGGTAGACGGAACAGCCAGAGCAACCAGCAAGGCCATAACGAGCCAGGCGGTGATGCGTTTCATCGCTTCCTCCTTTGCAAAGTGAGGTGCCAAAATTTCCTTGCCGCACGGGGACGGCAGGGTGGTTAATTCACTCCCTCTGTCGCCACAAGCACTTCGAGCAGATAGGCGCGGCCGTTTTCGAGCGCCAACACGCCGCGCAGTCGCTCCAGCGGCGCGCGCGACCGAGACGATTTGCGCAGCACCAGACGGAAACCGGGGCTGCGGGTACTCAATGACTCCCAGTTCTGCGAAGAGGCATTTTCAATCTGCAACTCCTCCCAGGGGAAAAAGAAGCCCCGCGGGATGGGCTCACCGGTTTCGCCGTGCAGCACGACTGTTTCTCGAGACTGCGTGGCGCGAAGCCGCCAACCGGCTGGCACCGGCTGCGGCATCGCCCGCCGCGCGCGCTCGAACACATCGCGCAGCGACGGGTTCACCTCAGGGCTCCCTGCCCGGACCGGCAGAGCGAGCGAGACCTGGGCCTTCCCCGTCAGGCAGACTTCTCGACACACCACAACATTGACTTCCGCACCCATGCGGGCCGTCGAACGCACCGTCAAATCCGAGGTGGCGTGCAACGGCACCAGCAACAGCACCGTGCCGTGGTAGCCGTAGTCCACAATGTTGGCGGCTGTTTGAATGCGCTGAGGAACCGGCCACTGCATCTCGCCCACGGTCAGCCCGGGCGGCAGTTGCCAGCGCACGCGGGGCGGCTGGCCAGAATCGCCTGGATTCTGCCAGTAGATATGCCAGCCTTCTTCGAGCTGGAAGCGCAGAGCGAGGGTAGTCTGCTGACCCGGCGAAAGCGAGCGATGCTCAGCAAGCAGGGTAACCGTACCGTGCGGAATCGCGGCGCTGTCGGCACGAACACCTCCGGGCAGGAGCAAAAACAATCCGAGCCCGAGAGCGGACAGGAACCGAAAACGTAGCCCCCCAACAAACACGATGCACCTCAAACGCCAGGAACTCTCCCTTTTAAGACGCGCGAAGAGACAAAACGGTTTCCAACCCCTAGCACCTGGCTCAAAGAGGCTGCTTCGTGAAGCCCACCAGTACTTGTTGGCGTACGATATATTAGAATCTGCACCGTGTTCCATCAACAAATTCGCTGGATAGAAATCAGTCATGAGGAGGAAGCGGATGCCGGTGAACATCACAGTGAAAAAGAACGGGTCGTACAGGGTAGAAGCGACGGATGGGACGGAGATTAAAGTGGTAGATGCGGACGGCAAGGCATTCGATCTGCGAGGCAAGACGGCGTTCTCACTGTGCCGCTGCGGACACAGCGCGAACAAGCCTTTTTGCGACGGAAGCCACAGCAGGATCGGCTTCCAGGCGGATGACGTTGCACCCAGGGTCGAAGGCGTGCAACAGCCGTGAGGGACGAAGCGCTCCAGCAACACCTCGAGTCGCTTCCATCCCGGTCGAGCAGCCAGTGCGCTCGGCCCCGGTTGCAATGCCGCGCGGCAGAACCAGGCGGCCGCTGGCATTCCAGAGGCACGTGAAGCAACCGGCCGGACGGAAGCAAGCTGCACATCGAAAAGCTCGTGGTGCAATCCCTGCCCACTCACGCGCAGCCAAGACCGTTGGCACGGTCTGGATCCGTGAAATGGATTGGCGATTTGTGGAGACACCCGACCCGCGCCGGCGAGTTCGGTCAAAGACATGCGCGGCTGTTGTCTCGGGGAGCGAAGCACAGCGGGTTTGTGACTCGCGGATCCATTTCGCACCCAGGGGCAGCCATCCTGCCGTCCGCCGGCAACACATCCTGCCCGTCCACAGCAACACCACAATTGGAGAGACAGAGGCACCTTGAGGTGTGCTCTCGCGGGTGTCGGTAGTGGGGCAGAGAAAGGCTCCCGTCGGAATCGGAGCGGGCTTTTCGGGGTGCCGCGTCGGTCGGACGCGCTGTCCGTGCGGCAGTACAGCAGCAGCGGTCAGCGGGAGTAGGTGTAGAAACCGCGGCCGGATTTGCGGCCGAGCCAGCCCGCCGCCACCATTTTGCGCAGCAGGGGACAGGGGCGGTACTTGGGATCACCGAAGCCGGCATGCAGCACTTCCAGGATGTTCAGGCAGACGTCGAGTCCGATCAGGTCCGCCAGGGCCAGCGGCCCCATCGGATGATTCATGCCGAGCTTCATGACCTCGTCCACGGCCTCCGGGGTGGCCACGCCTTCCTGCACGCAGTAGACCGCTTCGTTGATCATGGGCATCAGCACACGGTTGCTGACGAAGCCAGGAGCGTCGTTTACGGCCACGGGGGTCTTCTCCAGTTTGCGTGCCAGCTCCATGGTGAGCGTGAACGTCTCGTCGCTGGTTTGCAGGCCGCGGATGACTTCGACCAGCGCCATCACCGGCACCGGATTCATGAAGTGCATCCCGATGAAGCGATCGGGGCGGAGCGTGGTCGCAGCAAGCGCAGTGATGGAGATCGAGGAAGTATTCGAGGCCAGCACGACCTCCGGGCGCACCACCGCGTCCACGGCTCGGAGCACTTCCGCTTTCGTCTGCAAATTTTCGGGCACGGCTTCGATGACAAAATCAGCCGCGGCCAGTGCATCCAATGCGGTGACGGGACGGATGCGGGCCAGGATTTTCGGCCGTTCGGCTTCGGCGACTTTGCCCTTGCTCACTTCGCGGTCGAGGTTTCTGGCGATGGTGTCGAGCGCCCGGTCAAGAAAACGCTGCTCGATATCGCGCAGAAGAACGTGGTAGCCAAACTTGGCACAGACGTGCGCGATGCCGTTGCCCATCGTGCCCGCACCGAGCACGCCGACGGTTTTGATTTCTGCGAGATTCATGAGGCCTCCAAACGACGGCGCGGCGCAGAGACTCAACCACAGCGGGCGCGGTCGGGTCAAGGCATGGCCGCAGGCGGCGCGTCCGGTGCGCTCGCGAGAAACGCAGCCACCGCTGTCCGGGCAGCAGCCAGATCTTCCCTCCGGACCAAAATCTCATAGCGAAACTGTTGGAAATACAAAAGCTGGTGGGACGTCAGATGGCGGGGGATGTGCGCGATGCTGGCAGTTTCCAGCGCTTCGCACAGTGCGGTGAACATTACAGGGTCATGGCCTTGCCACAGCCGGACGGCTGCTTCCGGGTCAGCACCTTGCGCGGGCACGTCGGTGGCAAGCTCGGCTACCAGCTCCGCGCCACATTCGGCGCACCGGGTGACGCCGCCACCGTATTCCGATCTGCAAGCGGGGCAAAACACAGTTCCGGGAAATGCGCCGATGGCGCAGTCTCCGCACGAGACAGAAAAGATTCACCCCTGCCCGAAAACCTTGGTATCGGGGCTGGCCTCCGTCACGCGACCTGAACCCAGCTTGCCGTCATCGCTCGACGGCCAGGGCAACTGCGTTGCCACCACCCAAGCAGAGCGCCGCAATGCCCCGCTTCAGATTGCGCCGTTGGAGCTCGTAGAGCAGCGTGACCAGAATCCGTGCACCCGAGGCTCCGATGGGATGGCCGATGGCGACCGCCCCGCCGTTGACGTTGACCTTCTCCGGGTCGAGCCGCAGCTCGCGAATCACCGCCAGCGCCTGCACGGCAAAGGCTTCGTTCAGCTCGACCAGGTCGACGTCTCGATCGCGGTCCCAGCCGGTTTTTTCGAGCAGTCGCTCGACCGCCGCAACCGGGGCCATCATCACCCACTTCGGCTCCACGCCACTGACGGCCTGCGCGACGATGCGCGCCATCGGCTCCTTGCCCAGCTTGGCGGCCACACGCTCGCTGGTGACGACCACCGCCGCGGCACCGTCGTTGGTTCCTGGGGCGTTGCCGGCAGTGACGGTGCCGTCCTTTTTGAAGACGGGCTTCAGCCGCGCCAACGCTTCAAGCGAAGTATCTTCGCGTGGAGATTCATCCACCCGGATCACCACCGGAGCCCCCTTTTTCTGGGGAACCTCGATGGGCAGAATCTGAGATTCGAAGTAACAGGATTTGATGGCCTGGACGGCTTTGCGATGGCTGGCCAGCGCGAACTCGTCCTGCTCCTGGCGGGAGATTTTATATTTTTCCGCGACCAGCTCGGCAGTCATGCCCATGTGGAAGTCGTTGTACTTGTCCCACAAACCGTCCCAGATCATCGCGTCAATCAGTTGTGCGTGTCCCAGTCGATAGCCGCTGCGCGCGCCCGTCAGCAGATACGGACAGTTCGACATGGATTCCATGCCGCCCGCCACGACGATCTCCACTTCGCCCAACTGCACACCTTGAGCCGCCAATCCCACCGCTTTCAGGCCCGAGCCACAAACCTTGTTGACGGTCAGGGCCGCCACGCGATGGTGCAGTCCTCCGCCCAGTCCTGCCTGCCGTGCCGGGTTCTGACCCAGACCGGCTTGGACGACATTGCCCATGATGATTTCGTCCACTTGGTCGGGGGCAAGGCCAGCCCGGCGGACCACCTCGGCGACGACCTTGGCACCCAGCTCAACCGCAGAAAACGAGGAAAGACCACCCAAGAACTTGCCCACTGGCGTGCGGACTGCACTCAGGATGACTGGAGTTTCCATGGTCACTGTTTCCTTCCTTTCTGGCCTGTGTGTCGGACGCTGGCGTCGGTATCATGGGCCCAGTATAGGCGTCGAATACAGGTGCGGTCAATTTTGCGCGTTGGCCGCGAAAAACTTCAGAAACGACCACCAAAACCAGAGATGGAAGTAACGAACTGAGCTTGCATGAAGTGAACCGCGCCAAAACCCATTGTTTGAGACCCGTTGTCTGCCCGGGCTCAGCAGAATCCGTTCTGGCGCGGTACTGAAAACGGTCCCAAAAGCAAAAGTGGATGCTGAGAATGCTTCTAAAAAACGACGATTACCACGATCTTAGAGATATTCATGCGAATTTAAGAAGCTCGTCGTCCAGATTAAGTATTTGTTTTACAAAAATATACAAAGGCTTGCAAATCTTTAGTTTCTTATGCTAAATTTTTCTTAGTGAGAAGATGAATAGAAGAAACAAAAAGGCTGCAACAGGCATCAAACTCTATACGGCGGGATTGCGAGATCCGGCGCTGAAAGTGCAGCGAGGAGGCAAGATGAACGAGACAAAAGTCCGGGTACCTGAGCAGCTCCCGATTCTGCCTGTTCGGGACACGGTACTGTTTCCCGGAGCGATGTTGCCGCTGACTGTGGGGCGCGAGAGTTCGCTGCGGCTGATCGAGTCGCTCTCCGGCGATGAGAAGCTGATCGGTGTGGTCGCGCAACTTGACGCACGGGTCGAAGACCCGACGGGCAGTGACCTGCATACGGTCGGAACACTGGGCCGGGTGCACAAGATTGTGCGGGTACCGAACGGCAATCTGGTGGTGTTCCTGGAGGGGCTGGAGCGGATACGGGTCGTGGAGTTTCTGGCGCTGCGGCCGTTTTTGCGGGCCCGGGTCGAACTGGTACCGGTGGTGCAGGACGTCGAGGGTGCCGAGCTGCTGGCCCTGCACCGCAACGCACAGGATCTGTTCCGGGATGTGGTGGCGCGCTCGCCGCAACTGTCGGACGAGTTGCAAACCATCGCCATGAACCTTTCGGACGCCTCGCAACTGGCCGACTTCATTGCCGGGACATTGCCTTCGTTGCCGACCGTGAAGCGGCAGGAACTGCTGGAGACGCCCAGCGTACGCAAGCGTCTGGAAACGCTGATTGTCGAGCTGAGCAAAGAGCTCGAAGTGTTGCAACTGCGCAGCAAGATTCAGGAACAGGTGCAGGAGCAAGTCAGCCAGAACCAGCGGGAGTATTTGCTGCGCGAGCAGATGAAGGCCATCCAGAAGGAACTGGGCGAATCGGACCTGGAAACGGAGTTGGAAGAGCTGCGCAAGAAGATCGAAGAGTCCGGGATGCCAGCCGAGGCACGCAGGGAGTGCGAACGGGAACTGAAACGGCTGGAGCGGATGACGCCGGCTTCGGCGGAGTACATGGTCGCTCGGACCTATCTGGACTGGATGACGTCGTTGCCCTGGGCGAAGTCCTCGGGCACAGAAGAGATCGACATGGCCAAGGCGCGGCAGACTCTCGACGAAGACCACTATGACCTGGAGAAGGTCAAGGAACGGATTCTCGAGTATCTGGCGGTCAAGAAGCTTCGGCCGGGGATGAAGGGGCCGATCCTGTGCTTCCTGGGACCGCCCGGAGTGGGCAAGACCTCACTTGGGAAATCCATTGCCCGGGCGCTGGGACGGAAGTTTGTGCGCATTTCGCTCGGTGGGATGCACGACGAAGCGGAAATTCGTGGTCACCGACGCACCTACATCGGGGCACTGCCCGGGCAGATCATCCAGGGGATTCGTCGGGCGGAAACGAATGACCCGGTGTTCATGCTCGACGAGGTGGACAAGCTCGGTCGAGACTTCCGCGGCGACCCAGCGGCGGCCCTGATGGAAGTGCTCGACCCGGAGCAGAACGCGCAGTTCCGGGACCACTATCTGGACGTGCCGTTTGATCTGTCCCGGGTGATGTTCATCGCCACAGCGAACTGGATGGATCCCATCCCGGAGCCCCTGCGGGACCGGATGGAAATCATCGAGCTGCCCGGGTATACCGAAGAGGAAAAAATTCACATTGCGAATCGCTACCTCGTGCCGAAGCAGGCCGAAGAGCACGGCATGAAGCTCGGTGAACAGATCGAATTCACCGACGAGGGTCTGCGGGAGATCATTCACAGCTACACCCGCGAGGCCGGGGTGCGGAATCTGGAACGGAGCATCGCCACGGTCATCCGCAAACACGCGCGGCAGATTGCGGAGGGCAAGAACGAAAAGCTGCTCGTGACGCCCGCGGTGGTGCGAGAGATGCTGGGGGTGCCGCGGTTCCGGATCGAGCACGAGGTGGAGGAGCGCGTCCGACGTCCCGGTGTTTCCGTGGGGTTGGTGTGGACGCCAGCCGGCGGAGACATTGTGTTCATCGAGGCGAGCCGGATGCGCGGCGGCAAGCAGTTCACCATGACCGGCCATCTGGGCGAGGTGATGCAGGAGTCGCTGCGGGCCGCGTTGAGCTGGGTACGGGCCAACGCCGAACGCTACGGGATCCATCCCGACTTCTTCCGCCGCGAAGACATCCACGTCCATGTGCCGGCCGGGGCCATCCCGAAGGATGGCCCGTCGGCGGGTGTGGCCATGGTCACCGCGCTGGTCAGCCTGCTGAGCGGGCGACGGGTGCGTCCGCGCGTGGCCATGACCGGCGAGGTTTCACTTTCGGGCGTCGTGCTGCCGGTCGGTGGCATCAAGGAGAAAGTACTGGGCGCCAAGCGCGCCGGAATCCGCGAAGTGATCCTGCCGGCGCAGAACGAGCCGAATGTGAAGGAGGACCTGCAACCGCATATGCTGGAAGGTCTGCAGATCCATTACGTGCGCACACTCGACGAGGTGCTGGATCTCGCTCTGGAAGCGGTCGGCGCTGAACGGGCGGCACAAGCCACCAAGCAGCCCCAACGGGAACAGCCCGTCCCATCGATCCAATGACTGTGGGCGGTGCCTTGCGAGCAGGACTCTGACGAACAGGCCCGGTTACTGACCGGGCCTTTCGTCTTTCCGAGCGCAGTCCGACGCACTTGCACGAACGGCGGGATTCGCGTACAGGTGAGGGGCCATGGAACTGGATCGCAGGCAGCTGGCCCGGCTGGCACGGCAGACCGCGAACACACTGGCCGGCATGCTGGATCACGGCGGACTGGTGTCGCGTTTCGCCGAAAGATACATCGAGGCGGCGAAGCGTCCCGAGTTGAAGGCCCACGCCGAGCCGTACAAGGAAATGCTGGCGGCGCTGCGGCGCGAGGCTCTGCTATTCCTGCTGCTCCATGCGGAGACCGTGCTGCCGCGCTATCTGCCCCGGCCCAAGCGCAGAGCGCATCGCAGCCTGAGTGCGACGCAGGCCGTGCAGGTTTTCCGCGAAAACCTGCTCGAGGAGCTGGCTCGCACCTGTCGCTGGAACCCGAGTGAGGTTTTCGAGTTCCGCCGTGACCTGGCCATCTACGAGAGCCTGACGGCCCGCCGAGCGGCCGCTCCTCGCACCAAACTCCGGTCGAGCGAAGCTGGTGGACCGTTTGCGGACCGCTGCGCGCTGCTGCTGGACCCTTCGATGCTCGAGCGGGCGCGGGCGGCGGCGAATCGGTTTCGGGGCCAGTTGATGCGACTGGCAACCCGAGCGCTGCGCGAGACGTTCCAGGCAGGGCGACGAAGCTGAACCGACGCTACGAGGCGGGATCCTACTTCTGCTATGCTGCGCACAAGATGGTCAACGCGTTCTACGTTCTGGTCGGTGTCCAGGTTCTGATCGGGCTGTACGGGTTGTGGCACGTGCTCGGCTGGTGGCGGCGTGTGCGTCGAGCCATCCAGATGCCGGCTGGATGGTACGCGCCGCGGGCGGCCCTGATCTGCCCGTTGAAAGGCCTCGAGCCCGACCTGGAGGCCAATCTGCGGGCCCTGGCCACACAGGATTATCCGGATTATGACCTGGTGCTCGTATTGGCCAGCGCGCACGACCCGGCCTACCCGATGGCGCGTCAGATGGCCGCCGCCAGTCAGCGGCCCGTGCAGATCGTGTTGGCCGGGGAACCGAGCGGCTGCAGCGAAAAGGTGAACAACCTGCGGGCCGCCGTCGAACGACTCCAGCCGGACTGCAGCGTGCTGGTGTTCGCCGATTCGGATGGACGGCCGGGGCGGCGCTGGCTCGCGCAGATGGTGGCGCCGTTGGCCGAACCGAGGGTCGGTGCGACGACCACGTTTCGCTGGTTGCTGCCCGGCAGCGGATTCTGGAGTGCGCTGGGAGCGGCCTGGAACGCCTCGATTGTTTCCCTGCTGGGGACACCGGAGCAGAACTTCTGCTGGGGCGGCGGGACGGCGATCCGTCGCGATGCGTTCGAGCGGGCGCGAGTGCTGGAGTACTGGCGCGGTGCAGCAAGCGATGACTGGGCCATGACCCGCGCGCTGCGCGCGGCCGGACTGCAGATTGTTTTCCTGCCGCAGTGCCTGGTGCCCTCGGTGGCGCAGTTCACGCTGCCGTCGCTGCTGGGGTTCACACGTCGACAAGGGGTGCTGACGCGAGTCTATGCCCCCGGTCTGTGGTCCCGAGCCCTGCTGCTGCACGGGTGTTACACCGCCACCGTGCTGCTTGGGCTGTGGGTACTGGCGGCACGCGCGGCCCAGGGTGTGACGGCGCTGCACATCGCGCTGCTGGTGCTGCTCGTGCTGTTGCTGAGCGCGCTGCGGGGACTGGTGCGGCTGCTGGCGGTTGCTGAAGCCCTGCGCAGCGAACAACCAAACCTGCTGCAGCAGGGATGGGTGTGGACGTTCCTGGCGCCCGTGGTGCCGCTGCTCTACACCTGGAACTTGCTGGGGGCGGCCGTCAGCCGTAGGATTCGCTGGCGCGGGTACACCTACGAGCTCATCTCGCCGAACCAGACGCGGATTGTGGCGCGCTGACTCGACTCAATCCACAATCGCCGACAGGAACGGGTAATGGTCAGACGCACCCATGAAGAACAGCAACGGAAACGACAGCCAAAAATTTACCTGGCTGGCCAGATAGACGCGGCGGGCCAGCCGCGGGGCTTCCGGCGGCATTAGCTTCCCCTCGCGAACCGCCGCTTCGGTCCACAGGATGAGCCGCTTCTGTGCGCGCCAGACGATTCCCCACACATTCAGCAGCATGATCAGTCCCAGGCCGCCGCCGATGCCAATCGAAAGCATCGCGTTGCTGGCCATAGGGTGCGCGAGCAGGGACAGCACCAACCAGGAGGTGGCCACGACGATGAACCCGACCAGCAGGGCCAGCACCCAGCCGTTGTTCAGCGCGCCTTCGGCGGGTTGCAGCAGGAAATAGATAATGGCATAGGCCAGCAGCCACATCAGAAACCACCATCCCAGCCAGCGCCACATCAGGCCGGGCTCGCCCGCATTGGTCGCGGCGAGCTTCAAAATGATCATGTAATAGCGCAAGCCTGCCAGCACGGTGAGGACACCGGCCCAGCGGAAATACCACATCAGCCTGGGCATGAACGCAGCGAAGATGCGATTGCGAAAGTCGGTCTCGAGTCGTTTCATGACCGGCGTGGAGACAAAATTGAAGTAGTAGAGCAGGCCGAGCCAGGTGGTGCCGGCGACGAAGTGAATCCAGCGCAGCACGATTTGCTCGAGGCTGGTGGCGTCGGCAGGAAAGTGGAAAGACACCTGGGAAAACAGCAGGTAGGTAAACGCGTTGACTGGCATAGGCACCTCTCCAACTGACCGCTGCTAGGATACCACGCAGAAACGAGCCGTGGGTTGCCAACCTCAGACAAGTCCGAAGCGGTGAACGCAGCCGTCCAGCCGTTGCGGGCCGAGCGGGGCGCCGCCCACTCGACCCGCCTTGCCGACACCGGCCCGGCGGTGAACCGGGGATGGGCAGGGCAGGCCGGGACTCAGCGGCGCACGCGAGCGTACTGTTCGGCGATGGCGTCCCAGTTGACGACGTTCCACCACGCCTCGATGTATTCCGCGCGACGGTTCTGATATTTCAGATAGTAGGCGTGCTCCCAGACGTCGAGGCCCATGATCGGTTGGCCGCCATCCAGGATCGGATTGTCTTGATTCGGCGTGGAATCGACAACCAGCTTGCCCTCTTTCAGAAACAACCAGGCCCAGCCCGAGCCGAAACGATTCAAAGCCGCGGCGGAAAATTTGGACTTGAAGTCAGCAAAGGAACCGAAGGTTTGCTTGATGGCCTCTGCCAGATCACCCCGGGGCTCACCCCCGCCTCCCTTTTTCATGATCTGCCAGAACAGCGTGTGATTCCAATGGCCGCCGCCATTGTTGCGCACCGCCGTGCGGATGGACTCGGGCAGGCGGTTCAGGTCGGCCAAGAGTTGCTCGACCGTGAGGCGCTGGAGATCCGGGTAGGCTTCGAGGGCCTTGTTCAGGTTGTTGACATAGGTGGCGTGGTGTTTCCCGTGGTGAATCTCCATGGTTCGAGCGTCAATGTAAGGCTCGAGGGCGTCGAACGGATAGGGCAGTGGGGGAAGTTCGTGTGCCACGAAGACCTCCTGTTGCAAGCGTGAAGTTGGCGTGTCCAGCCGCACGCGGCTGTTGTCTGCGCCACGGAATTGAAGATGGCAGTATACCGCTGAAGCCGGGTGCGGCTCAACCGGCCCACGACCCACTAGGGCAGCGCGGGCGGCTGGATGCGATATTCCACGTTCAGTGCGCGCAGAAACGCCAGCAGGTCGCTGCGCTCCTGCGGGGTGAGTTTGACGGGCTGGAGGTTCGCTGTATCCAACTGCGGATTCGGAATGCCCCCGGCCAGCATCAGGTCCACGGCTTTTTCCAGCGAATCCACGCTGCCGTCGTGGAAAAAGTGGGTGCGACGGGACACGTCAAGCAACGTGGGCGTCTTGAAGGCACCGAGATCGCGTTCCTGGCCGGTAACGGCAAAGCGGCCTTTGTCGGTCATCTCCTTCTTGCGCGGATCCCAACCGATACCGACATTGTGATACTGCAGGTCGGTGAGCAACACCCCATCGTGGCAATTCGTGCAGCGAGCCTTGCCACTGAAAATTTCCCAGCCCCGGCGAGCGTCTTCGCTCAACGCAGCGCTGTCCCCTTGGCGGAAACGAATCCAGGGGGAATCGGCCGGGATGACAAGGGTACGTTCGAAAGCGGCGATCGCCTGCACGACGGTATCGGCAGTGCAGCCCACCTCAGGGAAGACTTCGCGGAACTGGCGCGCGTAGCCCGGGATCGCCATCAGGTTGCGGCAGATGTCTTCCGTGCTGGGACGACCATCGCGTCCGGAAACGCCCATGTTGCCGCCCGTCCAGGCGGCTTTGGCCTGCGCTTCGAGCGAGCCGCTGCGGCCATCCCAGTAGAACTCGGTGTGATAGCCGATATTCCACAGCGTGGGGCTGCGGCGCGGCAACGCAACCTGGTAGGCACCCACCGCTTTGGGGAGACCATCGGTGAGTCCGTACTCCTGCAGGTGACAGGAATAGCAGGAGCGAGATCCATCGCCAGACAGCCGCACGTCATAGTAAAGCTGGCGGCCCAGCTCGACTTTGGCGCGCGTCATGGGATTGTCGGCCGGGATCGGCATCGCGGCATACCCCGGAACCTCAGGCCACTGAACCGGTTCTTCGGACTCCCGAGTGGATTCTCGCTTGCAGGCTGCGGAAAACACGAGCCACACCAGCAGCAGGGAAAGAAACATGGACGCCGTACGATTCGAGATCATGATAGGCCTCCCCCAACAACCTTTGTCAGGCTATGCAATTTGCGGGAACGTTGTCAATCCACCCGCAGGCGGAACGCCCGGCGTCCACTGGAAACGTTTCCGGAGTACAGGCTTCAGCCCTCCGGTGGTGGATGCCCGCGCAGCGCGTGGCGCGCCTGCACGGCAATCACCGGATCCTCGCTGCCGGCCAGGCGTTCGAGCAGGGCCACGACGCGTTGCACAACCGCATCGCTTTCCGATCCGGGTCGGCTCGATGCCGACCCAGGCCGGCGACGCGCCAGCCAGTTACCCAGTGCAACACAAACGTTGCGCAGCAGCCCCTGCCAGCGCGCCCGACGAATGGCACTGCGGCGAAACAGCGCGCGAAACTCAGCTTCGGTCAGACCAAGCAGCCAGTCCAGCTCCGGCGAGAACAGCGACCGCGGCTCTGCACCGTCGGCAACCGACAGCTCCCGCGGAGCCCACTCGGCTAGGGGCGTCACCGGAGCTTTTCGATTCCAGGGGCAGACGTCCTGACAGAGGTCACAGCCGAAGATGTGGCGTCCGACCGCGGCGCGAAACTCTTCAGGAATTTCCCCGCGGAGTTCAATGGTCAAATACGAAATGCAGCGGCGCGGGTCGAGCAGGTAGGGGGCAACGAGGGCGGCTGTAGGGCAAGCTTCGATGCACAGAGTGCACTGGCCACACTGATCGGGCGGCGGGCCCTCGGCGGGCTGTGTGGAGGCGAGCTCCAGCGTGGTCAGAATGACCCCGAGAAACAGCCAGGAGCCGAGCCCCTCATGAATCAAACAGGTATTTTTGGCCAACCAGCCAAGACCAGCGCAGCGGGCTGCGATCCGTTCGACCACGGGGCCGGTATCCACATACCAGCGGGCGGCAAACGGCACGGGCAGGTGGGCCCGCATAGCTTCGAGCAAGGCTTCCAGGCGCTGGCCGAGCACGTGGTGGTAGTCCGCACCCCAGGCGTAACGGGAAATCCAGCCGCGCGGGACTTCGTCGTCCGGCAGCACTTCCGTCGAGTATGGGAGATCAGTGTTGTAGTTCAGGGCGCAGACGACAATGCTGCGCGCGCCGGGCAGGACAAGTTCGGGATCGCGGCGGCGCGGGTCCTGCAGGTAGCGCATCTGACCTGCAAAGCCGCGGGCCAGCCACTGCTCCAGGTGCGACGCTTCGGCGCGATAGGCTTCGACACTCGAAACCCCACAAAGATCAAACCCGAGCGTACGGGCCCGGCGGACAATCCAGGCGGTCTGCTCTCCAGCGTTCATGGCACGATTCTATCGCGCACGGAAACAGAACTCCGGGGAAACTGGCCGCTCGCGGCATGGGCTGCTAGAATGCAGGTCTATGGCAGACTGGCGACAGATTCAAGCGCGGATTCGTCGAGCCAAAGCGGGCAAGGACCCACTCGGACAGCTCACTGCCCTGTACGAGAAATTTCACGATGCGATGGTGGCCTACGAGCTTGGCACACTGAAAGAAGCGGCCGGCGACCGCGACGATGCGGCGCGATGGTACGCCATCGCCGCCGAACGCTTCCGGCGCTCGGACTGGAAGCAGAAGGCTCAAGCCGCACTGGAGCGGTTGGCCGGCAACGGAACAGGAACCGAGGTGGGACGAATGCCCGTGCTGGAGCCAGCCGCAGAAGAAATGACCCGGGCACCCGTCGCACAACCCGTTGAGGAAGTTGCGGAGACGACGACTCCGGAAGGGTTCTTCGTACCGGTGGCGGGGGCGGGAGAAACGGAATCCCCCGAAGCCCCGGCACGGAAGAAACGCCGACGGGGCCGGCGCGGCGGACGAAGGCGTCGCAAGAAGCGCGAAGCGGCGCGCGCCGCACCGCCCAGCGCAACGACCCCAGCCGCGACACCGACGGCGTTTCTCCACACGCACCCAGCGACGGCAACAGCCGAAGAACCGGCGCCGTCGAGACTGGAACGCCGCTATCAAGCTCGCACGGGCGAGCCGGCGCTCGCTTCGCGGCTGGCCCGGCTGGAATCGAAGCTGCGGCAGTTCCTGGCCAGCGTACCGACGCCGCTCACGCTGGAAACGGCCGACCAAGCCCCCGTCGGGCCCGGCGTGCTGCTGATTTCCGACGCCGACCAGACAACGCACTACTACGTGGAGGCCTGCGAGAGCCTGCGCGCGGGCATTGAATACTGGTTGCGCAGCGGACGCAGCACGCGGCAGGCGCGCCGCGGCAAAGACGTGCGGGGGCGAATGGCCGAACAGCTTGGCATCACGGAATCAAAGCTCAGCGACTACCTGAAACGGAACTGCGTGGTGCGATGGATGCAACTGGACGAAGGCACCACGCAACTGGCGCACTTCGCCATCGCCGTGCTGGAACCCACCCTGAGCGACTGAATCCTCCTCAGAAAGACGGACCCGCGATCGGGCCGACTTCCCGCCGTGTTGTGGAGGGAAACGCTGCTGGGCCAGGGATTGGCTGGGAGGCCTGGACTCGAACCAGGATACTCAGATCCAGAGTCTGATGTCCTACCGATTGGACGACCTCCCAGCCGGGGAAACAAATGCGGGTCGTACACCTGACCCGCGCAATCAATTTACCGGCGCGAGGCTGTTTCGTCAACCGCACGGGTCGGTGCCGTGACCGGCACCAAGCGACCTCCCTTTTCCACGCGGAACTCCAGTCCGCGCCAGCGGAAGCGACGGCTGGCAAAGCCGGCCAGCCAGATCGGGAACGCGACGGCGTCACGCAGCGGGGCAAGCCACCAGGAGCGGCGCACCGCCGGGTCATCCAGTACGCCAACACCGACCGCCCAAACCGACGCGTAGCGCAACAGCACATACGCAATCAGATACGCCAGCCCAACGGAAGCCGACGGGGCGGCAGCCATGGCGGCAAGTGACCAGGGCAGCCCATAGGTGAACAGGATGCCAGCGTAGCCCAAAGGGCGCACGTGGCGGAAGCGGACGTAACGCATCAGCTCATGACGCAGGTATTCACGCCAGTCCGCCGAGGCATACACCATCCAGAACGCGGGCGGGATGAGCGCAACGCGGTGGCCGGCACGGGCCATACGGTGCCCGAGCAGGAAATCATCGAGCTGGTGATGCGCCATAGCTTCAAACCCGCCGATTTCGGCCAGACGATCGCGCCGAGCCGCCATGGCTGCACCGTGAATGAACCGCGGGCCGCCCTCCAGCCAGACCGCCACCAGGGCCGAAGACCAGAAGTCGTTGCCCACGCCGAGGCCGTCCAAGCGGGAAACCAGCGAGTCCTCCACGTCGCTGCGGAACAGCATCATGGCGGCGCCGGTGCGAGCGTCGCGGAAGGCAGCGGCAAAGGCGTGGAGAAATCCCGGCTCCGCGCGGACATCGCTATCTGTAATCACAAGCAGGTCGTAGCGGGCTTCGCGGACCAGGCGGCAGAGTTTGTTGATGCGATCGTTCACACCCACCGGTTCAGCACCAATCAGCAGACGAATGGGCACCTGCGGGAAGTCGCGCATCACTTGTTCGACAACGGGCACAGCCGGGTCCTCGGGGTCACTGGCACAAAACAGGACTTCGTAAACCGGATAATCGAGTTGACAGAAGCTGGCAAAATTCTTGTACGCGTTCCGGTCCAGTCCGCGAATGGGCTTCAGCACGCTGATGGGCGGGGTGAAAGGGGCGGCCGGGCGGGCAGCCCGCAGGCTGCGCTCGAAGCGCCGCGCTGCCCACAGCACCAGGAGGTAGTAGACCAGCGGGGCCAGGGCGGCGATCAGAATGGTCCAGCGCAGCAGCGTCACCACTACCGTGTTCCCTTCCCTGCCTCGGTCGAATCAGGCGCGCCGCACGGATTCAGCCGAGCGAGATCAGTGTAACGCCAACGCAAACCAGCAGTACACCAAACCAGCGGGTGGTGCTGACCTGCTCGTCGAGCAGCAGTCGTGCACCGAGCGTGCCCACAACATAGCTGAGAGCGGTGGCGGGCACAGCCAGGCTGAGCGGTTCGCGGGCGAGCAGCGCCAGCAGCGAGAAAAACGAAATCGTCATCAACACAATGCCCGTCCAGAACCAAGGCTGGCGGATCATCCGGGCGAGCATGTGCAGGATGGGGCCGGGTCGGAGGCGTTCGACTTCGCCCACGCCGCGCAGCGCATGCTTGGTCGCCAGGTGACCGCCGGTGCCAGCGAGCACGACGACCGCCAGGTAGAGGACCGAGAGCGGATTCATGACCGTGTCGTCCGAACGTCGGTGCGGGCAACGAGTGCGACCCCAGAGCAAATCAGCGCGATACCGAACCACCGGAGCAGGCTGACCGGTTCGCCCAACACCAGTGCTCCCAACAAAGTGACCAACGCGTAGCCGATCGCCAGACTCGGCTTCACAAAACTGAAATCCGCCCAGGAAAGCACGGTCAGATAACCGACGAAGAACAGAAGCTGAAAGGCAATACCGATCCAGATACCACCACTGGCGAGGATGCGCAGCAGGTGATCGAACAGGGCGGCTGCCGTCCAGGCGTGCGGATCCCCGATCCGCTTCATGGCCAGGCTGAGAAACAGATTGCCGACCGAGGAGAAAACCACCAAGGCAACGATGAAGGCATAGGTGCGCAGGCGGAGCCGCGCGGGCTGGCCGGCGTGCGAAAGGGTGGTGCGGACAGGGCTCGGCATCAGCGGCTCAGAAGATGCGGCTCAACTGACCGGTCAGTCGGAGCAGCTCGAGCTGGGCTTTCTGGCGCTCGAACCGGGTGTCGAGAAACTCGCGCCAGCGGTTGTGTTCTTCCAGACGGGCTTGCTCAAGTTCGCGAAGGCTGGCGCGACCCTCTTCGAAGCGGGACTGAACCAGTCGGAGCGATTCCTGCGCCAGTTTCAGCTCCAGGCGGGCCACTTCGCTGGCGGCTTCCTGTTCGCGGACGCGGCGTGCCTGCTGACGCACGTTCAGCTCGAGCTCAGCGCGGCGGTTCTGCAGGGCGAGATCGGCTTCGGTCAGTTCGCTTTCGGCCAAGCGCGTCGCGGCGCGGGTGCGGGCGCTGAAAATCGGGATGGTGATGCGGATGCCCGCATTCACGTTGTGACGCTCAAAGCGGTTGAAGAAATCGTCGAAATTGTTGAATCGGGCGAGCAGGCTGTACTGGCTGAAAAATTCGAAAGAGGGCCAAGAGCCCTGGCGTTCGCCCTGCAGACGGAGCTGGCGGGCGCGGCGTTCGTGTTCCGCCTGGCGCAGGTCGAGGTTGTTCCGCATGGCGGCGGTGACGAGTTCGGCCTCGGGCTGAGTGGCCTCGAGCGGGAGTTCCTCCGCGGCCACTTCGATCCGTCGCTCCGGGCTGATGCCGGTCAACTGGTGCAGACGCGCTTCGAGCAGTTCCTCACGGCCTTCGAGCTGCACTAGGGCCTGCTCGATCCGTGCGAGCAGGAGCTGGGCGCGGGTGACTTCGATGGGAAGTTCGAGACCCTCGCGGGCGCGGAGCTCCGTGTACTGAACGATGCGGGAGGCACTAGCGCGCTCGGCTCGGAGCAGGTCCAACGCACGGCGCACCTTGCCCAGCTCGAGGTAGGCCGAAGCGGTTTCGATGACCACAGCGTCGCGGGTCTGCTCGATTTCCAGACGCTGAAGTTCGGCGCGCTCTTCGGCAGCGCGGAGCTGGCCGCGGCGCGGGCCATCGAACAACGTCTGCGTGTAGGCTAGGTTGAAGACGGAGGGCGCTTGACCGCCGGGCGTAGCCGGCAGGCCGCGGGTGGCTGCGGCCGCCGACCCGCCGAACAGGTTCGGCCGGAATTGGGAGCGGTTCAGTCCCGCCAGATTCTCCGCGACGGTGTGTTGGATCCGGGCCAGGGCGAGTTCGCGGCTGTTCTGCAACGCCAGGGTGAGGGCCTGGCGGAGCGAAAGGCGCTCGATTTTCACTTCGGGCGCCAGTTCGGGTTGCTGGGCTGCGGTCGATCGTCCCGCGAGCAGGGCCAGCACCAGGGTCACTGCCATGCGAATGCGGTTATTCATAGCGCAACGATTCCGTAGGGGGAAGTTTGGCTGCCCGGCTGGCGGGCAGGTAGCCGAAAATGATTCCGGTCAAACAGGACGCCAGGAAGGCCACAGCGACCGAGAGGCCGGAAATGGGCACCGGTAAGCCCTGCGGCACGAAGGCACGCACCAGGGCGGGCAGGCTCACGGCAAGCAGAATCCCCACGACAGCCCCCGAACCGCTGATCAGCAACGCTTCGAGCAGGAATTGCGCGAGAATTTCGCGGCGACGGGCTCCGATGGCTTTGCGGATGCCGATTTCCCGGGTGCGCTGCGTGACGGTGACCAGCATGATGTTCATGATGCCGATTCCACTGATCACCAGGGCAATGAACGCGATCAGCAGCAGGACGATGGTGAGGGTCAGAGAAATCTTCCCGGCGGTTTCGAGCAGTGCGGTCAGATTCTGCGCGCGGTAGGTGGCTCCGGGCCGGTGGCGGCTGCGCAGGATTTCTTCGACGCGCTGGGTCACCCAGGGCACATCTTCCGGACGGGCCGCCTGCGCGTAGAGCACCCGGATAAAATCCTCTTCCGTGTAGTAGTTGAAGACCGGCAGCGGGACGACGACCGATTCTTCTTTGATTTCCGACTGGCCGAAGGTCGAGATGCGTTCGCGGAAGACGCCGACCACGGTGAAGCGCAGCTCGCCCACTCGGAGATCCTGGCCGACGGGGTCTTCGTACGGAAAAGCGCGCCGGGCGAGTTCCTCGGTGATCACACAGACCTTAGCGTGCGCGACGAAATCCTGCGCGTCGAGGAAACGTCCGCGAAGCACCACCAAATTGCGGATGCGCTGAAATTCTTCCGTGACCCCCACCAGGTCCACCGGACGCACCCCGCCAGGGGTGACCACCGTGGTGGGCAGGTTGCGCGTGCCGGCCACGGCGACGACCTGGGGGATCTGCCGGCGGACGGCTTCCATATCGTCCAGGGTGATTTCGTCGCTGGCCGCTGTGAGAAGCTGTTCGGGATCTTCCAGGATGTGCTTGGCGTAGACGATGTTCGAGCCGATGCCTTCGATCTGCGCCATGATGTACTGCTTGCCGGAGAGGGCGATGGTGACCACGAGCACGATGCAGGCGCTGCCAATCACCACACCCAGTGCCGTCAGAAATGCTTTGGTTTTGTTCGCGCGGAGCGCGTCGATTGCCACCTGCACGATTTCGCGGTTGAACATAACTCCGACAGCCTTCCGGCCTTCGGCCGGCGCCAGGCACAGTGCAAGGAATCAATATAACAGACATGGCGCCGAAGCGTGCGCCCGGATGGGATTTTCGAGGACAGCATCGGCGCCGGAGTTTTGTTATCGTACAGTACGGGCCGGCCAAAGCAGCCGACAGAACCGATGACGCGGACTCATTCCCATCGCCGGGCACCGCTATCGGTGGCCATTCTGCTCGACCTCTATCGGCACGATGCCGCCGGTGGCCATGTGAAGTCGTGGGAGCGGCTGGCCGAAGCCGTCGCGGCCGAGGACGAGGTGGATCTCACCCTCTATTCGCTGGGGCAGCAGGTGGAACGCATCCCGATCCATGCGCACGCCCGCCATCAAACGCTGCCGGCTGTGCTCGGCACTGACCGTTTCCGTTTCCTAGACGGGATTGCCGACCACACCGACCTGGCTCCCTTCCATCCCGAGCTGTGGACACGGCTGCGCGCCCACGATGTGCTGCACACCACCGACGCCTACTTTGCCATGGCCCGCACGGCACTGCTGTTTGCCCGTCGCCACAGACGCCCCCTGGTCACTTCGCTGCATACGGACACACCCGGGTATACGCGTGTGTATGCCGCGGAAACTCTGCGTCGAATGTTCGGCACCGGACGGCTGGGGCGCTGGCTCGTCGAGGATCGGCAATTGGCGGAACGATTCGGGGCGCGAAAAGATCGACGCCTGGAACGCTACTTGCGCCAGTGCGATTGGGTGCTGGCTCCCTCGCAGGACTACGCGGGCAACCGGTCGGTCGTGCTGCCGGCGCAGCGCACTTCGGTACTGCGTCGCGGCATCGACCGGCAGTTGTTCCATCCGGCGCGACGCGACCGCGGGTGGCTGCAACAGACCTGGGGGATCAGCGAAACCGAAGTCGTCCTCCTGTATGCGGGCCGACTGACGCCGGACAAAAATGTAATCTTGCTGGCGCGAGCGGTGCGGCGGCTGCTGGAGCGGGGCGAGCGCATCCATACCGTGTTTGCCGGACGAGGGGGGTTGGGAGATGCGTTGCGCGAAATTCTCGGCGCAAAGATGACGCTGACCGGCCCACTGCCGCAGCCGACCCTAGCTCGACTGTATGCCAGCGCAGATCTCTTCGCCCTGCCTTCGGAGCTGGAAATCTTTCCAAACGTGGTGCTGGAGGCGATGGCGAGCGGCCTGCCGGTGGTCGTATCGGCCCGAGGCGGGGCGGCTGCCCTGATCGAACGCCCTGGCGTGGACGGCATCACGGTGGCCACTGCCGAAGAAGAAGCGTGGGCCGAAGCGCTCGGCGCGCTGTGTCGCGATGCCGAGCGACGACACACCCTCGGCACAGCGGCGCGCGCGCGGATCGAGCAGCGCTGGCCCAGCTGGCGCGACGTGCTGGTCGAAGACCTGCTCCCCGTCTGGCGTCGCGTGCATGCAGAACGTCCTCAAGAACGAGCGTGAGGTAAAGCCACCTTCCCACACACGCACGGAGAACACGGCAGACGCCGATGGGCTCGCCGTGTGTTCTACGGCCGACTGGAGTTTTTTTCCATCCGCTGGAGCGCGGTGCGTGCCGAATCGCGTCGCGGGTCAAGACCAAGGGCCGCGCGGTAGTGTTCGGCGGCCTCACGCGGCCGGCCCTGTTTTTCGTACAGCCGGCCGAGCCACTCGTGGGCGGCGGCGAGCGGGGGCCAGTCATTGCGGCGCGGGGCCCGGTCCAGATAGTTCTGCAGGAACTGCTCCGCCTGGTCGAGACGATTCCCAGCCAGGACACGAGCGACGCCGCGGTAGTAGTCCAAGCGGGGATCGGAGGTCTGCAGCCCTTCGGCCGCCTCCAGAACGTTTTCCATCGCAGCGGGATCGTTGCGGCTTTCGTAGAATTCGATCACTTCGAGGTACGGTTCAAGGCGGTTGGGCTGGCGCGCGAGGGCACGGCGATACTCCGACTCGGCACGCACGGGTTCGCCGGCGTCCACCCAGTACGTCGCCCAGCAGAGGTGACCTTCGACGGGATCCAGGCGGGCGACGGCGCGGCACTGCTCCCGGGCCTTGCCATCATTGCCACCGGCGATCCACGGCGCGCGGGCGTAGTACTCCGCCAGCGCGCGACGGGCAGCAAGATTGCTGGGGCCGGTGCGAACAGCTTCCTCAAACGCTGCCTTCGTTTTTCGAGCGTAGGAAAAACTGCGCTCGCGGGAAGCTTTGCGTCCATAGGCACGGGCCAGCCAGTAGTGAAAATCCGAATTGGAGGGCAGCAGAGCGACGGCCCGTTCCGCAGCCTGGATGGCTCGGTTGTAGTCGTCGAGTTCGAAATAGGCACGGGCCAGCCAGTAATGAAATTCAGGGTTGCTGGGTTGCTGGACCAGGGCAGCCGTCAGAGTGGCAATGACCGCTTCATAGCGACCGGCTTCAAACTGCTGGCGGGCACTTTCCAGGGCTTGCTGGGTTGGGGAGGCCGGCACAACGGTCGGGAGCACGACGAGGAGAACAGCGATGGGTAGCTTCATGACTGTTTTCGTGGGGTGACCCGCCTGCCGGCTTCGAGTGGTTCCGCGCCGGGCAGGGCGACCTGTTCACCCTCCTGCAGTCCTTCGCGAACTTCGTAGAACTGCGTGTCCGCCAAGCCGAGACGGACGGCGCGTCGTTCCAGCCGGCCGTCCCGCACGACGAAAACGTAGCGCTGCTCGCCTTCACCCTGCAGGGCGGGCCGGGGCACGACCAGCACCTGGCGACGTTCTTCTACTACGATGCGGACATAGACGTTTGTGTTGGGCAGCAGTTCACCCGCCGGGTTTTCGATCGAGCAGAGCACCTCGCCGACACTCCGGGTGCCGCGGGGCACCACCTGTTTGGGGATCTGGGTGGTTTGGCCGAACCAGCGGCGGCTCGGGAGGGCCTCCCAGGTGATTTCCACCCGCTGGCCGACAGCGAGCGGGCCCAGCTCGGGCTCGTCCACGAAGGCTCGGACGCGGATGTGCGCCAGATCGGCGACTTCGGCCAGCAGGTCTCCCGTGCGGACGTAGTCGCCGGCCTTGACCGGCAGTGCATAGACGGTGCCGCTGACCGGGGCCGTCAGGCGCGTCGAGCGCAGCCTTTCCTGCCAGGAGCGAATTTCGCTTTGGGCGCGGGCCAGCATCTGTTCGGCGCGTTCGCGATCCACCTGGGCCTGGCGGGCGAGCGCATCGCGTTCCTGGTGGAGGCGCCGGAGATCCGCTTCGGCCTGCTCGAGCGCCAGCTGGGCGCGGGCGACTTCATCTTCGGTGGCCGCCTGACGGGCAAGCAGCCGTTCGAGCGCTTCGCGCTGCTGGCGCAGACGCGACGTTTCCGCCTCCGCCTTGCGGAGCTCGCTTTCCAGTCGAGCCAACCGCTCGGGGGGACCACCGCTGCTGGCCAAACGAAGCAACTCTTTGGCCGTGATCAGCTCTTGTTGGGCGCGGGCCAGTTCGGCGCGAGCTTCGGTGGCATTCAGCTCCAGCAGAAGCTCACCCCGGCGAACCTTCTGGCCCTCAAAGGCCACGACGCGCTCGACAAACGTGGGGAACAGTGCCCGCAGCACCGCGGGGTCGATCGGCTCGACGCGGCCGTTGCTGGACACCGACGCACTCAGATCGCGGCGCTCGACCGTGGCCACCACAACTTCCGGCGGACGGTTGCAGGCGACCAACAACAGCAACGCACCCACCAACACCCCGCCTGGCCGCAGGAAGCAGCTCAGACGCGCGCGCGCAAACTGGGTCACGGATCGCGACATGGCAATGAGCCGCCTATTGTAACAGACCCACACCCGACACAGCCGACCCGCAATGAACCGGACAACGGCGGATGCGCCGTACGGGGATGATATACTCGTTGCGAGGACCGCAAAACACAATGGCCACTGTTTTTGTGATCAGCCCCGACTGGAAGCTGCGTGCCGGACTGCGGGCCGAGTTGCGCGAGCAGGGCATCGAGACGCTCGGATTTGCGACGGTGGGCGACGCAGCCCAGGCCGTCGACGCGGAGCATCCGCCCAGTGTGATCGTGGTCGAAGCCGCTGACTACCCGACGGCGGCGCGTTGGCGGGCCAGCCTGTATGGACACACGCCGATCTTGGCTGTGGTGTCGGCCCTGGAGTCGGTGCCGGAATTGGAGAACGCGGATCAGTTGCTGCTGCGTCCGGCACGAATCGGGGACGTGGCCGCCCAAATCCAGAACCTGCTGAAGGGAATCCCAGCCTGATGTCCCGCGATTCTGAGTTACCTCCCCAGGGGGTCGAGACCCCAGCCGCACCTGCTCCGCGCGTGCCGCTAGATGTGCTGCTGGCACCCGAGCGGGGTTGGTTCCGAGCGCTGCGGCATCCGGATTTCCGGCTGTTCTGGGTCGGGAACTTCGTCTCGAACATCGGGACCTGGATGCACAACGTGGCGCAGGGATGGCTGGTGTTGCTGCTGACGAACTCCCCCTGGTGGCTGGGCGTGCTGGGATTCGCGCAGCAACTGCCGGCGCTCCTGTTCTCGCTCCCCGGAGGCGTGCTGGCGGATCGCATCCCGCGACGACGGCTGCTGTTCACGACCCAGAGCACGATGCTGGCGCTGGCTCTGACGCTGGCCGTGCTCGTGTGGCGTGATGCGGTGACCGTGCCGATCATTATTGCGCTGGCGTTTCTCGCGGGCACGACGATGGCCCTGAACGCGCCCAGCTATCAGGCGGCTCTGCGAGACCTGGTCGCCCCAGAAGACACCCTGAACGCGATTGCGCTGAATTCCATTCAATTCAATACCTCGCGGGTGCTGGGCCCTTCGATTGCGGGTTTTCTGATTGCGGCAGTCGGGGTGGCCGCCTGCTTTTTCCTGAACGCACTCAGCTATCTGGCGTTGCTGTTTGCCATCCTGAAAGTGAAATTTCCCGAGCGGGAGGCACGACCGGTCAATTCATTCCGGGCGGAGCTTGTGGAAGGCTTCCACTATGTATGGGCACACCGGGCCATTCTGATGCTGGTGGTCGTGGTCGCCATGGTGAGCATGTTCGGGCTGCCGTACTTGGTCATGATGCCCGCCTTCGCCCGCGACGTGCTGCAGGTAGGGCCGACGGGACTCGGCTACCTGGTGGCGGCGTCCGGGGCCGGTGCGCTGCTCGGCGGGCTGCACCTGGCCACCTGGAAGCCGCACCGGCGGCGCGGGCCGCTGGTGCTCGCGGCCGCCCTGGTGTTTTTCAGTGCCCTGGTGTTGTTCTGCACCTCACGGCAGCCGTTGCTCTCGGCGTTGTTATTGGCCGTGGTGGGTGGAGCCATGGTGAGCTCCGTCGCAACGGTGAACAGTCTGATTCAAACGGTGGTGCCAAACTGGATTCGCGGCCGGGTCCTGAGCATGCACACGATGGCGTTCCTGGGATTCACACCGTTGGGCAGCCTGCTGGTCGGAGCCCTGGCCGAGCGCTGGGGACCGCCGACCGCTTTGGCGGTTTCGAGCGGGCTGGCGCTCGTGCTCACCGGCGTGATTGCGGTGGCGGCGCCCGAAGTTCGGCGGTTGCAGTAGAGCGGCGCCTGCGCGGTGAGAGCGCCTGTGCTAGAATCACACCGGTATGAGCCAGCCGGCCAAGACGGAAACCACACCGCCGCAGAAGCCGCAGGCGGTGATTCACCGGGTCTGTGTGACGTGCAACAACATGTTCCGGGTCAGCGCCGACCACTTCGAAGCCAAGCAATGCCCGAACTGCCACAAGGAGTAAGTTCGGGGGCTCGGCCAGGCCGGCGCGGCGTTGAACTACCCATCGGTTCGTTCGCCCGAAAACCCTTTTTCTAGCGCCTATGCGTGTCGTCGAACCACCACGCGCACTCAGGGAGGAGTTTGCGCCGCGGAGAAATCTGTACCCAGGAGTGGAGGAATGAAAATCTGGAACGAATTTGTCACCGTCCAGACAAAGAACAGGCAAGAAATCGTGGACTTGACCCCCAGGATCAGCCAGGCTGTGACCAAGGCGGAGATCCTGGAGGGGATCGCACTGGTCGCCTCGATGCACAACAACGCCGGTGTGTTCATCGGGCAAGAGGATGAACCCCTGCACCGCGATCTGCTGAAATGGCTCGAGGGCCTGGCTCCGGAGCGCGAGGGCTACCAATTCACAAAAGGGGAGAGCAATGCGGGAGCTTACCTGAAAAATCTGCTCACCGGACAGCAGGTGGCCCTGTCCATCGAAAAGGGCAAGCCCGTGCTGGGGCCCTGGCAGCGAGTGTTCTTTGCGGAATTCGACGGCGGGCGGCCGAAGCGCGTGCTGGTGAAAGTTCTGGGAGAGTAGGGGCGCAGCACGGGGTTGAAATTTGTTGTGCGTCGGGAGCGTACTCTGTTAAAGCGGGACGCGGAAACGTCCGGCGACAGCGGTTGAGCATGATCGAAGCCCATGGACTGACGAAAGTATTTCGGGACCGCAAGCGTGGGGAAATTCGCGCGGTGGACCGGGTAAGTTTCCGGGCCCAGCCCGGTCAGATCTACGGATTGCTGGGCGCCAACGGCGCGGGCAAAACGACCACGCTGCGGATGCTGGCGACCATCCTGCAGCCCACCGAAGGTACGGCCCGCGTAGCGGGCTACGACGTGGTGGAGGAGCCGGAGCAGGTACGGCAGCACGTGGGGTTCCTTTCCACGGCCACGGCCCTCTACGGGCGGCTGACGGCGGAAGAGATGGTGGCCTATTTCGGTCGGCTGCACGGGATGGAGGAAGCGACACTGCGGGCGCGCATCGAGGAGCTGTTTGCCACGCTGGAGATACATCCGTTTCGCGACCGGCGCTGTGACAAACTGTCTACGGGCATGAAGCAGAAAGTTTCGATCGCCCGTACGCTGGTGCACGACCCACCGGTGATGATTTTCGATGAACCGACGGTCGGGCTCGACGTCATGACGGCTCGAACCATCGTGGGGTTCATCCGCGACTGCCGTGCGCGCGGAAAAACGGTGATCTTTTCGACCCATGTGATGAGCGAAGCCGAAAAGCTGTGCGACATCATCGGGATCATCCACAATGGCACGCTGCGCGCGGAGGGAACCCTGGCAGAACTGCAGCAACGGTACAAGGAAACCGACCTGGAAGAAATCTTCCTCCGAGTGGTGGAGCAACCGGCGTGAACCTGCGGGCCACCAGCATCGTTTTCCGCAAAGAGCTGCTGGACACGTTGCGGGACCGGCGCACGTTGATCTCCTCGATCCTGCTGCCGACCCTGCTGTTCCCCCTGCTGTTTCTGGGCTTCGGAATGCTCGGGTTCCTGATCGTCACGCGGCTCGGACAGGAAAAACTGGCGGTGGGGATCCGCGGGGCGGAGCACGCACCGACACTGGCGGCGCGACTGGAGGCCCACCCGGAGCTGGCGGTGGTCGCTACCGATCAAGACTTTCCCGACGCGATCCGCGCAAAACGGTTGCGGGCGGTGGTGGAGTTTCCGCCGGGCTTTGAGGACGAACTGCACACGCGACTGGACGCAGCGCAGAGCGTGATTCTCTACTACAGCAGCAGCGACTTTCGCTCCGACGAAGCCGCCGACGACCTCGAGGAAGTCATCGCGCGGTTTGGCGCGGAACTCGCGGAACAGCGAGTGGCGGCACAAGGACTGCCCGCGGGCATCGGTGAGCCGTTCCGGATCACAAAGCAGAACGTGGCCACGGCGGAGCGGGTCGGCGGAAACATCCTGGGGCTGCTGTTGCCGTATTTTCTCATCGTGCTGTGTCTGACCGGGGCGATGTATCCGGCGATGGACGTAACCGCCGGCGAAAAGGAACGCGGAACCATCGAAACCCTTCTCGCCAGTCCGGTCCGCCGCACCGACCTGGTGCTGGGAAAATTCCTGCTGGTGTCACTGATCGCAACCGTCACAACGGCTCTGTCGATCGTTTCCTTTTCTCTGACGGCGATGCTGGGCGCCGGTCTGCTGGCCCGGATCAGCGAC
>JAIMBE010000078.1 GCA_023511565.1 Bacillota bacterium | reverse complement strand
AGAACACCGGGTCCTCGTTGTACTCCCGGCAGATGACCAGCCACATCTCCACGCCATACCGCCGCATCAACTGGGGCAGCACCCGTTCGAGCCGTGTCCGCAGCCAGCCCTGCTGGATCTGAGCCTGCTCGCGGAGCTTGGGCAGGTGGGCCACCAGCGCTTCGGTTTGCTCGGCTGCAGAGCGTTCTCGGGGTGGACTCGCCGCCTGCACGATCAGCCCTGCGACCACAACAATCCCGGCGAACCACAGCCAACCTCTGGCTCTTTCGTTGCGAAACATTTCACCGCCTCCACCCGATTTTGTTCTGCCCCGCCACGGAGGTGAGTGCGCGTTCGGGCGGGTTATCTCTGCCGCGTTTTTCTGTCCGGGTCAACTGGTTTCTGCGCCGGGTCGGAGACCACCGGCCGGGACCAGCAGAGTTGCTATAATGATTCGCGGTTTGGACCGGCATGGGCGAACGCTTCTACATCGAAAACTTCGGCTGCCGCGCCACGCAGGCGGATACCGCGACCATCGAGCGTCAGTTGCGCGCGCAGGGATTCGAAGCCGTACCCGCGCCCGAGCTGGCCGATGTGGTCGTGGTCAACACCTGCACCGTGACCGCGGCCGCCGATGCCCAGGCGCGCCAGGCGATCCGGAGAATTCACCGGGAAAATCCTCGCGCGCAGATTCTCGTCACCGGTTGCTACGCGCAACGGGCGCCGGAGGAATTGGCGGCCCTGGCGGGTGTCGGCTGGGTGGTGGGCAATGCGCATCTGACCGAGATCGGCGCGCTGCTTGCGAAGGCTCTTCCGCGGGCCGGCCCGCCGGACGTTTTCCCCGCGGCGAGTCTAGGGGCTGGCCGGCTGCCGGTGGCCGAGGCTTCGGCGCGGATTCTGACCGGCGACATCTTCGCGCAGACGACCGTGCCGGTGGCTTCGGGAGTCGGCCGGGAGGGCGATCGCACACGCCCGGTGCTGAAAATTCAGGATGGGTGCAACCACCGCTGCACCTTTTGTGTGATTCCGTTCGTGCGCGGGCGCAGCCGCAGTCTGCCGTCCGAGCAGGTGCTTGCAGAGATCCGGCGGCTGGTCGCGGCCGGCTACAAAGAAGTGGTTCTGAGCGGCATCCATCTGGGCAGCTATGGCCGTGACCTGTCGCCTCGGGTCGAGTTGACCGAACTGCTTCGCCGCATTGTGGAGGAAACCGACCTGCCCCAACTGCGCCTGAGCTCGATGGAGCCGATGGATGTCACGCAGGATTTCGTCGAGCTGGTGGCCATGAGCGATCGCATCGCTCGGCACTTCCATGTCCCGTTGCAGTCGGGATCGGACCGCATCCTGGCGGCGATGCATCGCTGGTACCGCGCCGCACACTATGCGCGTCGCATCGAGCTGATCCACGAACGCGTGCCCGAAGCCGGCATCGGCGCCGATCTGATTGTCGGCTTCCCGGGGGAAACCGAGGCTGATCACGCCGCCACGCTGCGGCTGGTCGAACAGCTGCCGTTCACCTATTTGCACGTTTTTCCGTTTTCCGCGCGACCGGGAACGGCTGCGGCCGCAATGCCCAACCGGGTTCCACCCGCCACCATCAAGCGCCGCAGCCGCGAACTGCGTCAGCTCGCGGCGGAAAAGGCTGCACGCTTCCATGCTGCGCAGCTCGGCCGCTGCCTGCGCGTATTGACCCTGCACCACAAGGGCATGACCGACGGAGCCGGCTGGACCGAGGCGCTCACCGACAACTACCTCCGCGTTCGGCTGGCCGGCCACTATCCCGCCAATGAATTTGTCGATGCGTGGATCACCGGTGCGGACGGCGCATGGCTGGACGCGCGGGCGGCCGATCCGGTCTGTGCGGCACCGGCCGGGGCATCCCCGGCCGCTTCTCCGTAAGGGTCAGGCGGGCGGCTCCGACTCACCCTTCGAAGATGACCTGGGCCAGAGCGGTATCGTGGTTGTGGGTGATGGAGACGCTGATGCGGCGCACGCCCATTTGTTCGGCGATCTGTTGCGCAACGCCGGACAGGTGCAACACCGGCCGGCCGCTGCTCTCGCGCACGACCTCAATATCCACGAACCGCACGCCGCGTCGCCAGCCGGTACCCAGCGCCTTCATCGCCGCTTCCTTAGCGGCAAAGCGACCGGCGTAGCGTTCAAATCTGGCCCGGTGGCGTTCGCAGTAGGCAATTTCGCGTGGAGTGAAAATTCGCCTCAGGAAGGACATTCCGTGGCGCTCGATGGCGCCGGCGATGCGGTTCACCTCGACGAGGTCTACGCCCAGCCCGACAATCACACTCCCGCCTTTGTGCTGCTGCCCCTCGGCCGCTCCAGCGGTGTCGTTTCCCGCACAACTCCCGGCTTCCGCAGCGGTTTGCTCGGCCGCTGCCGCCGGCCGCCACTCTGCGACGCAACGCACCGGGGGCGGGAAACTCCGCGGCTCGATTATATACCTTCCGGTAGAATGAAGGGCCGGGGCACAGCCGCCCGGCATGCAAGACGACCGCAGGGCCACCTCGGCAGGAATCGGATGAGCCAGCCTCAACCTCTCTCCGGACTTCACCCCGCGTGGCGACTGCAGCAGCGCGCCGGGATCTACGTACTCGAGGCGGTTCCGTTGACCCATTTTGCCTGGCTGGTTCACGGTTTCAGCACCACGCCGGGAGGAGTGAGTTCGCTGGCGGGTCGCAGCGTGCTGAATCTGGGCTACACGGAATGGGATCGCCCGCATCGCGTGATCCGGAACCGCAGACGTTTTCTGGCTGCCGTGGGCGCGGACGGTTTGCCGCTGGTCACCCTGCGGCAGATTCATTCTGACCTGGTGCACACCGTGACGGCTCCGCCGCGCACGGCTGCCCGCGGTGATGCCCAGATGAGTCGTACGCCAGGCCTGCTGCTGGCTGTGGGCACCGCCGACTGTGTCCCGATCCTGCTCGTGGATCCTGAACACCGCGCAGTCGCGGCCGTGCATGCTGGCTGGCGCGGGACCCTGAAACGCATTGCGGAGAAAACAGTGGGCCGGATGCAGATGGAGTTTGGTTCGCGGCCCGCCAGTCTGCTGGCAGCGCTCGGTCCGGCGATCGGTGCTTGCTGCTACGAGGTTGGCCCCGAGGTTGCCGCGGCGTTTGCCGGGCAATTCTCCTGCGCCGCGAACTGGTTTGCCGGGCCGTTTGGCGAGCTCGCCACCGGGCAGACCCCCACGCCGCTGCCCTGGCTGACGATGGCTCCTCCCGGCCACACGCCGCCGCCGAAGCGTGTCCGCCTGGACCTGATTGCGGCGAACCGCTGGCAGCTCGAAGCGGCCGGTGTGCGTCCGGAAAACATTTTCTCGAGCGGATTGTGCACCGCCTGCTGTGTGGAGTGGCTGTTCAGTTATCGCCGCGAGCGGTCGCAAACGGGTCGGCTGCTGGGTGTGATCGGTCTCCGGACGTAGGTTGCGCAGACGCGCAGGGCACCGCGGCCGGAGCGACGGGTGCGCGTTCAGCGCGTCGAAGCGGGTGCGGGGGGCGGAATCACCTCGAGGGAGGCCAACTGGCCGCAGGCGGCCATCACATCCTGTCCGCGGGAGTGGCGCACGGTTGCGAGCACACCTTTCGCTGTCAGGATGCGCTGGAACTGTTCGACACGTTCTGGTGTCGGCCGTTCGAACGGCAAGGTCCCCGGATTCCAGGGAATCAGGTTCACCTTGCACTTCAACTGGCCGACCAGCTTGGCCAGCCGGCGCGCATCTGCGGCCGTATCGTTATAGCCACCCAGCAGCACGTATTCGAAGGTGAGTCGTTCCCAGGGCCGGAGCGGGTAGCGTCGGCAGGCATCGAGCAGTTGCTCGAGCGGGTATTTGCGGTTGATGGGCATGATGCGGCTGCGCTGCTCGTTGGTTGTGGCGTTCAGGGAAACGGCCAGCTTGGGTCGCACCGGTTCCTGCCCGAGCCGTTCGATGCCGGGCACGATGCCGCTGGTCGAAAGGGTCACGTGTCGGGGCGAAAGGCCCACACCGTGCGGGTCGAGCAGGATGCGTAGCGCGGTCAGTACCGCTTCGTAGTTCAGCAGCGGTTCTCCCTGTCCCATCAGGACAACGTTGGTCTGCGGCCTCAACTCGGCCCGGTGCCGCTCGAGCACGCACAGCACCTGCCCGAGGATTTCTCCGGCGGTCAGGTTGCGCACCAGGCCGAGCGTGGCGGTCAGGCAGAACTGGCAGTTCACCGCACAGCCGGCCTGGGTCGAAATGCAGAGGGTCTGCCGCGACACCTCCGGCATGAACACGGTTTCAATGCGCACGGCGGCCTCGGCAGCGCGCTCCAGCCGGAACAGGTAGCGCACCGTGCCGTCGGCCGAGACGTAGCGGCGTTCGGGCTCGGGCAGGGTGAGGCAGGCTTCGCGGGACAGACGCGCGCGCAGGGCAACCGGCAGATTCGTCATCGCCGCAAAATCGAACTGCCGCTCGGCGTAGAGCGCATGATAGAGCTGCTGCCCGCGATACGCGGGCTCGCCCAGCGACACGGCCAGCGCACGCAACTGCTCCAGGGTCTGACCCAGCAGCTCCTGCGCCATTTCGCGACACTCCTCTCTGCAGGATAGCATGCTCCCGCTACACACTTCCTCCCGGCAACAGAGTTTCCCGGCTGAAGGAAGACGGTTCGTGCCTTTGGCGTGCGGCGGGGGAGTGGCGTCCACACAGGTACGGGGCGGTCTGGTCAGCCGGCACGCGGTGTGCTACAAATGAAAACGAGCCCAGTTCAGTCCTGTACGCTGCCGCACACGGGCGGCGGCGTGCGCACTGCACTCGCATCGGACCATGGTGGGACCTTGCATCCTTCAGCGGGAAGTGCTGCCGAACGGTCTGGTCGTCGTGACCGAGCCGATGCCCCAGGTGCGCTCGGTGGCCGTCGGCATCTGGATCCGCACCGGGTCGCGTCGCGAACCGGCCGAATACAACGGCATCTCCCACTTCATCGAGCACATGGTGTTCAAAGGCACCGAGCGACGCTCGACCGAGCAGATCGCGCGGGAAGTAGATTCGATCGGCGGCATGCTCGATGCGTTCACGTCGAAGGAGATGATCTGCTTCAACGTCAAGGTGCTCGATGAGCATCTGGCCCCGGCCTTCGACGTGCTCAGTGATCTGGTGCTGGCCCCGCGCTTCGATGAGGCGGAGATCGCTCGCGAGAAATCCGTCGTGCTGGAAGAAATCAAGATGGAGCAGGACAACCCCGATTACCTGATCCATGAACTCTTCACCCAGAACTTCTGGCCCGGCCATCCGCTCGGCAAACCAATCCTGGGCACGCGCGAGACGGTCAAGCGATTCGATCGCGCAGTCCTGCTCGATTGCTTTCGCCGCTGGTTTGTCCCGAACAACATGGTCATTACCGCCGCCGGCCACCTGCACCACGAACAGTTGCTCGAGCTGGTCACCGCCGCGTTCGGCGCGTGCGCGCCGGCCGAGGATGGGTTTGTGGACACCACACCACGGCCGCACGCTCGGATCATCACTCGGGCCAAGCGCGAGCTCGAGCAGGTGCACATCTGCCTGGGCGTGCCCAGCTACCCGATGGGGCATGAAAAGCGCTACGCGGTGGCCCTGCTGAACACGATCCTGGGCGGCGGGATGTCCTCCCGGCTGTTCCAGAACATCCGCGAACGGCAGGGGTTGGCCTACGCCGTGTTCAGCGAAGTGAATCCCTACCGCGACACCGGACTGCTGTCCGTCTATGCAGGCACTTCGCTGGAACATGCAGACCGCCTGGTCCGTTCGGTCGCTGGAGAGTTTCGCAACCTGAAGGAAAAGGGCATCACCGAAGAAGAGCTTCGCCGCGCCAAAGAGTACCTGAAGGGTTCGCTGATGCTCTCGCTGGAATCCACCACGGCCCGCATGACCAACCTGGCGCGACAAGAAATCTACTTCGGGCGGTTCTTCAGTCTCGATGAAATCGTCGCGGCCATCGAAGCGGTGACCGCCGAGGACATCGCCGAGCTGGCGCGCGAGTTCTTCCGTGCAGAAAAGATCGCCGCCACACTGCTCGGCAACCTGGACGGCTTCCGGCTGACGCGCGATCAACTGGCCTGCTGACACAGTCCCACCCGAACCGTTGTGTCCACATGCTTGCTGCGATTTGTCGTAACCGTAATTAACGCCTACGCACGCCGTTCCAAGCCGGCTCCTTACCGTTTTCTCCGGCCCGTGCTAGAACGGCTTGGGCCGGCGGGTCGGCCGCCGAAACGTATTTCGCAATCCGCCTTCCCCAAAGTGGCGCGGCTCCTGGCCAGGGCTTCCGGAGCCGCGCACGTTTTTTGTGCGGGTCCACCCGTCGGGGGCGCCGTCCGGCTCCACAGAACAGGGCATTGACGCGTTGCAGGCACTTTGCCATCATGCGGGGCAATCCGTCGTAGGGCAGGCGGTGACAGCAGAACGGGGGAGGCACTCATCCCATTCCGGGTGACGATTTTGGCCTCGGGCAGCTCGGGCAACCTCACCTTGCTCGAAACTGCGCGCACGCGACTCCTGGTGGATGTGGGTTTGAGCCGACGCGAGACCGTGCGCCGGCTCGCGGCCGTCGGTGTTTCCCCTGAACAGCTCGACGGCATCCTGATTTCCCACGAGCATACCGACCATGCGGGCGGTCTGCCCGCACTGACGCGTCATTGGCCGGAGAAAACCATCTATCTGACCGAAGGTACTCATGAGGCTCTTTGTCGCGCCCTGCCCGCTGAGCAGGTGGCCCGGATCCAGCGCGTTGAGTACATCCAGGCTGGCCGATCCTTCTCGGTGGGCGATATCGAGGTGAATCCCTTTCGCGTTCCGCACGACGCCGCCGATCCGCTGGCCTTCAGCTTCCGTGCCAACGGCACCAAGCTCGCGCTGGTGACGGACCTGGGCTACCTGCCGGAGCTGGTGAAGATCCATCTGCGCGACTCCGATTGTCTGATCCTGGAATCCAATCACGACGTCGAGATGTTGAAGGTGGGGCCGTATCCCTGGCATGTGAAACAGCGCGTGCTCAGCCGTACCGGTCACCTTTCCAATCATGCGGTCAGCGAATTCCTTGCGGATGCCGCAGGGTTTGACGGCCGCGCGCGCTACCTGGTGCTGGCGCATCTGTCCGAACAGAACAACCATCCCGACCTTGCCCGCCTGTCGGCTGAAGAAGCCCTGTCGCGACGCTCGGAGGGCTGCGCGCGCTTCCAGGGTCAGCTTCTGGTGGCTTCGCAATGGGAGCCGCTCGGCCCAATTGCGCTGTAGGGGGATGTTCTCATGTCGGTCCACACCAGCGGTCCCACCCGGTTGCGCTGGCTTCCGCGCAGGGTTCTGGGCTGGGCGGTGGCGATGATCCTAGTTGCCGGCATGGCGGAATCCGCCGGGGTGGGCCTTCCGGTGCGTGCGATCGGCCAGCGGATTCGAGATTCCGCAGAGATCTCGGCCCAGTGGCTTTATCATCCCGCACGCGAGATCGAATTCCGCGAGGCTGAGGTGTTGTTCCGGGCCGAGCGCTTCACCTACCGATGGGATCGGTCATCGCAGCAATGGGAGGTACTGGCCGAAGACAACAGCGAGCGGCTGCCGGCGGACTTGGCGATCGAAGAGTATGAATCGGAGCGCCAGGCAGCGCTGTTTCAGTTTTTCGGCGAAACGGACGAAGAACGCGCGGCGCTGGAGGTCCACCGCAGCCTCGCGCAGGGCGGTTTCGAAGTGCTGGCGCGGCTGAGGCTGTGGGACCGCAGCCGGCTGGCCGAAGCCTGGCTCGAGTACTTTCGTGAAGATGCCCCTGATCTCACCCCGGACCAACTGGCCGAAGATCTCGTCGTCGCGCGGCCCGAAGTGGCCGCGGTTTTCGAGGACGGCCCGAATCTTTGGCTCGGGATTCGGTACGACACCAGCCAGGGCGCCCTGGGCCTGGGTACTGTGGTGCACTTGGATACTGCGACCGGCCAGGTGACTCTGTTCCAGCCGGAAGCCCTGTGGACTTCTTCCGTCACCCATTTGGCGCGTTTTGACGGACGGCTTTGGCTCGGAGCGCGTCGCTTCGGCGAAGGCGAGATAGAACCGACAGTCGGGCTGGCTGAGCTGGACCCGCAGAGCGGCCGCCTAGTTTCCCACCGTTCCGGATCGTCGCCAGGTGTTCTCGGCCAAGTGGTCACAGCAATGGCTGCAGAAGACGGAGCCCTCTGGGTGGGAACGGACGAAGGCATCTGCCGGCTGGGGAAGGGCAAAGCCGTGGTGTGCTGGCGCATTGTTCCCACGGTCACACTGGAGTCCGCTGTCGCGGCCAGCCATTTCCCGCGGGGTCCGGCGGTGCGCCAGCTCGCCCCGGGTCAATACGAAGTTCGCTGGGTCACGGAGGATTTTCTAGAGGTCCTCACACCGGATGCCGTGGAAGGTTGGGCACGCACCGATGAGGTGGCCGAGTTCGAGCGGCGGAAGTTCTACGTGGCAGCGTTTGAGCTGGCCAACACGGGCGCGGGCGGTGCCGGCATCCTGCACCTGTTGCCGACATTGGCCGCGAGTCCGCTGGAGTCCATACAGGTTGTGCGGGTTCCCGTGGAACGCGTCGGGCCGCCGGAATCGGATGGCTGGCAGCGCTGCCGCGCACAGGTGGGCTGGATTCCGCGTGAAGGTTTAGTTGTTTTGCCGCGGATCTCTCCGATCGGGGAGTAAACGAACTGAAAGCCCGTCGAGCGAACCACCGGCCACTCGCTCCCGGCACACTCGCCCGGCGGGCTCCTGCTTGCGCAGACCAAGCCCGCTCAGGGGTGCGTGCGCCAGCCGCGCCCGGCTCAAGGAAGGGGCATCCGCATGTGCATCTCGCGATACTGCTCCTGCCACTCTTTCATGTAGCGCTCAATTTCGCGGACGTGTCCGGCGATGCGCTTGCCATCGGGTTTGGTGTTGGCGAGTTCTCCTTCGATGGTGCTGAGCTCCGCTTCCACCCGCTCGCCAAGCTGCTCCATGTTTCGGATACGCTCTTGCAACACAGCCCGCTGCTCCGCATCCTGACCCTGCATCAGCCGGTTGTGCTCTTCCTGCAAACTGCGGAATTGCTGGCGGAGTCGAGTGACCTGTTCCCGCATCGAGCCGGCTTGCCAACCGCTGTGCTGTGCGGTGCGCGCCAGTTCGCGGGCGCGCTGCCGGATCTCATCTGCTGACTGATTGCAGGTGCGAATCTGGTTGCGCTGCTCAGTGGTGGCATAGATGCGTTTCTGGTCGCGCTGCACGGTGCCTTTGCCCATCTGCGAGCCGTGCTGACCTTGACCCTGACCGGCGCTTGGCTGGCCCTGCGATGGGCGTTGGTGTCCGCCGCCCTGGCTGCCAACTCCGGGTCGTCCCCGGGCTCCAACGGGCAACATGAGAAGCGACGTGGACGGGAAAAATACCATGAGTTTGAGTTTCATAGCTCTCCCGAGGGCGCGGCGAGGATTTGCTTCGGCGGGACGCCTGAAGGAGCTGTAGGCGCGGGCAGAATGAATTCCAGCCCTAAACAGTCATCCACATTCTTAGAACCCCAAACCGCCCCAAAGTTGCAAGCAGAAAGCCGGAGCGGCCGGGGCCTGTGCAGAATTCAGGTCTGTAAGGGCACCGGTCGGATCTCCTGCTCATAACGCAGAGCGGCCAGCGGGTCTACGCGCATCGCCTGCCGCGCAGCAATCACGCAGGCCAGCAAGGCGATAGCCAGCAGCAATCCCGCCACACCGGCGTATGTGACCGGATCAGCAGCCGTGACACCGAAGAGCATGCTGGCCAGTGCATTCCGCAGCAGCCATGCTCCCCCGGTGCCGAGAACCACACCTACGAGCGCAAGCAGCAATCCGGAACTGAGAATCCGCCACAGCACGTTCCCAGGAGGCCGTGCACTCGCTTGCGCTCCCGCAGCCGTGCACGGAGGCGCCGCCAGACCTGCTCGCCGAATTTTTCACTGCGATCCGGTACTGCCGCCGTAGCCACGGCTGCCAGTACCTGTTCCAGCGCAGCATAGTTCGCACAGCACGTTGCACAGCCCGACCGGTAGCGCTCGATGCTTCGGCGGTCGCATGCTTAGCCGTAGTGGGAAAGGATCAGTTTGTCTTGGGTGAGGTGATTCATCGTCTCGTTGCCACCACCGGCTCCAGCGCCCGGCGCAGTTTCTGGACAGCGCGGAAGATGGCATTTTTCGTCGCGCTCGCACGCAAGCCTAAAGCGCGGCAAATCTCTTCAATTAAAAGCCCCTCGAAAGGCCGCATGACAAATACGGCAGGCTCGGTAGCGCTGAGTGCGGCAGAGACTTTCTGTCGCACTTCCGTTTCCGCGTCTTGTTCGTTACCGGTCATGCGATAAGCGAGACGGAAGATGCTGCGGCTGTGTCCCGCTACCAGCACACGGAAAGCTTCCGCGTCGCCGGCCACCGCTGTTGCGACAGCCGCTGCCTCATTTCCTTCCGTCCTGACCATTAGACCGGCCCCTGCCCCGGGCGGTTAGGCAGGCTCAGCATAGCCCGACAGGCGCACAAGGGCTGGCAGGATTCGAGGGTGCGGTTGAGGGATGCGCCCTGCAGCGAGATTGTTAGAACGCGGAACGCTGCGAGAGTACGGTTCCGGGCAGATCCTGAAATGCGAAACGTGTCTCCAACTGGGAAAACACTTTGCCGTCGAGTTCGGCGTGAGGATAGATAAAGAAATTCAGCGGTCCCGCCTCCGGGGCAGGGTCGAGTCGCAGATCGCGCCCAACACTGAACAGGACGCGATGCGGGTCGTGCCCGCCGAAGAAATAGTCGCGCAGGGGCGGATTCTTCCACGCTTCGGAAGCGTCTACCGGCACCCAGCCGATCCCAGACAGATGGAACTGTGCCCAGCAGTGATACCCGGGAATCTCGCCCGAGGATCTGTTATTGGGAAGCGAAAAACCGATTTCAAAACGCGCCGGGATTCCGGCGGCGCGCACCATCCCAATGAACATGGAGTGGAAGTCGGTGCAGTTTCCGCGGCGAGCAGTGCAGGCAAACACCGCATCGCCGCGCCCCCAACCTTCACCGGACTTGTCGTAGCGGACGGTGGCCACGACGTAGTCGTAGATGGCGCGGACTTTGGCCAGCGGCTCGTCCAACCCCTCCGTCACCTGCCGTGCCAGTTCACCGACGAGACCGTCGATCGGCACCAGCCGGTTCGGAAGGAGAAACCGGGAAAGCGCGGCGGTGTCGCTGGTGTCCGGGTTTGCGCTGCGGAGGTGGCGCACGTCGATGCGGTTCTCATACCGTTGTGCACGGAACTCGATGCGAACAGTCTGCGGGGCGGCCAGTTGCTCGGGAGAAAACTCCAAGTAGGCATAGCGGTTGCCAAATTCGGGTTCGCGCAAATCCCGGTACGGCACCGGACTGCTGATCTGCAGCGCTTCGATGCGCTGTTGCGCGTCGCTGGAAGGCAAAGGAAGCCACAGCCGCAGGGGCCCTTTCGCGCCGTGGACAGCAGGAATGTGGACGTCATAGTTAAATCGAAACCGTCGCGTCGCACGAACCTCCGGCTGCGCTAAACTCACCCAGCAGGCCGCCAGCGTCAACGGGAACAGGAACCCCGCCAGCACGAAATAGTGAATCTTTTTGATCTGCCACATTCGGCGGATCTTCCTTCTCCGCTTTGCTCTACCAACATTCGTTTCGTGCTAGTTAACTAAAAAATTAATAGACGACACAGGCTGCTGGTGTCAAGCCCCTTTTTGGAGGCTGTCGCAGGTTCGGGTATCATACGCGAGGGAGTTTCCCCACCGATGAACCCGCTGTTGGTTCGACC